>CAJJDH010000009.1 GCA_905182905.1 marine gamma proteobacterium HTCC2089
CTGAATGATAGCCGATGGTTCGTTTATTGCTTCCTGTAATGACTGTGCTAGCTTTTTGTTTAGTGCGCTGGTCTAGCGTGGTGTTTTTCCTGCTGAGGAACGTTTTCTGATGGAAGAATTAGTAGTGTCTATATTTTTTTGTTCTGTTCTTATGGCTTGCATAGGACTGCTGGCGTATTCAGAGCGTTGTTCTTCCTGTGGAAACATGCTCTATCACTTTTTCAATAATAAAAAGGCGAACCTTGTAATAGGGGAGGCTTACCACGTATGTAAAAGATGTGGTGCAAAAGAAGTTAAAGGGACGGTAGATTGCTCTGGCTATGTGGTCTGGTCTAACGGGAATGAAGGTGACTTCTCTGAGGATGGAGAGCATTACCGCAAAAGGTATCATGGCAGAGATGGGGTTGGCTCTGCTGGCGATGGCGGTGGCTCTGGTGGCGATGGCGGCTTTTGATGGACGTAACAGAATTCAATATGAGATCCGTGGCTATCAAGACCTCTGCAACAGCCTACCTATGAGTCCTCTAAACCCTACTTTTTTCAAATCCACCTCTAATGTATACCACTGCCAACTACTATTATTAGTGTAGGGCTGTAGAGGCCCCCGCGGGCGCTTTAGATGGGCTGCTTGGTTAAAAGTTTCTAAAAAAGTTTCTAAAAC
The DNA here is from genome assembly GCA_905182905.1 of marine gamma proteobacterium HTCC2089. GTDB lineage: Bacteria > Pseudomonadota > Gammaproteobacteria > Pseudomonadales > Azotimanducaceae > UBA4421. Next base: position 662 of record CAJJDH010000009.1, read on the forward strand.
ATAACTAGATCTACATAAAATTGCCTATCAGAGCTACGTTTTAAAAGAGTTTTTATAGTAGGTGGCGCCCGCCTTCGGCACCATTATTCAATATCAGACTCCAGTACACTAAGGGTTGTTGAGTTTTTGATTAGTATTGGCGGAAGAGGTGGCAGTCGAACCTCTATTTCCACGCGTATTTGAAGCAATCACTTGGAATCCTTTGCCAACCTATTAGTCTTGCAAAGCCAGGTATTTTGAGGGTTGTGAAGGTTTAAAAGAGAGGTTTGTTAGTAATTATTAAGAATTTGACCTTCGTTCCTGAGGCGCTTCGCAATTCTAATAATCTCTCGATGCGCTAGCTTTACTTCCGAAATCGCCAATTCACGCAGTTCTCCCAAATCGTCGAAACGCAGTGCTTTCAGATCCTTAATCACCAATAACCTTCTGTCTGCTGTTAAAAGGCTGAGGATTCTCTCCTTGAATGGTTCCGCCGTGGCTTTCAACGCAAGTGTTAACAACCTATAGGGACACTCTGAAAGAACCACACCTAAGTTTTCATCATCAAGGCTATCCAGATCCTCGTAGCGATAAGCTTTTTCTTCCATCGACTGTTTCACTTTTCTTTTTATTGAGGGAGTAAAGCTAGCTTACTCCACTGTTTCTGACCGGATGATGCAATATTGGTAGGTGCATTAAAAGCATCAAAAAGCGCAAGTGTCTACCCCAGGGCAGCGTCCAACTACTCTAGAAGTTGTTTTGATCGTTGACGCACCCCCCTTCGTTGGTGGAGCTTTTTACAAAGAAATTAGAGCGAGGGGGAAATGTTAGAGTCGCCGAACGATGCAGCTACTTCTAGAAATCTTATTCGGGTGGTTGGAGGGCTCGTGCTGACATCCATTGGTGTTTGCCGAGAGGGTTTTACCAATTTTAGTCGGGAATCCTATTTCCTCATGTTAAAGCCGCTACTTTTTAATCAAATGCCCCTTTTCTTCTTAAAACTTCCGCTTCCTAGGCATAATAAGCAGACTATCGCTTGCAGGGTGTCGTGTAGATCCATATAATTCCGCTCCCAATTGTTGCGGGGTGGAGCAGTCTGGTAGCTCGTCGGGCTCATAACCCGAAGGTCGTGGGTTCAAATCCTGCCCCCGCTACCACAATTGGAAAGGCCCGTTATGACGGGCTTTTTGTTACCTAAGAATGGGGTAGCTATATCTTCAAAAGATGGCGTGAATCTTTTGCGGAGGAAGGTTGAAGGCAGTATGGCCAGGCTCTTTTCGGTGGTAGTTATGTCCACTGGATGGTTAGTAGAGTCAGAGTCGCGTAATTGAGATGGGCTATAGGCCCATTTTTTGTGCCAGTAGAAAAGGTGCGCGTTTTTTCAGCGCGGGTAAAGAACAGTAACCATGCGTTAAATGAGCAGGGTAAACGGTTGAATAATAAAGAGTTACAGATTGATGAATTGATCACGCCGACAGTGGAATCTTTGGATTGCACCGTTTGGGGTGTGGAATATATCAGTCAAGGTAAGCACAGTGTGCTGCGAGTTTATATAGACCGTGAAGACGGTATTAATGTGGACTTGTGTGCAAATGTAAGTCGCCACGTAAGCGACTTGCTAGATGTGGAAGAGATTATGCCTATGGCATACACATTAGAAGTTTCGTCTCCGGGAATGGATCGTCTGCTGTTTAAGGAAGAACAATACTTAGAAAGTATTGGTGAACAGTTAGAAGTTCGGCTTAATTTTCCCTTTGAAGGACGAAAAAAAATTATCGGCCTATTGGCTGGAGTAGAAGACCGCAGCGTTGTTTTGCAGGAAGCGGAAGATGAATATCTACTGCCATTAGAAAATATTCAAAAGGCACGCATAGTGCCCAATTTTGGTTGAGGTAAGGGCGAAACATGAGTAAAGAAATACTCTTGGTGGTCGAATCCGTTTCTCATGAGAAAGGGGTTCCCAAAGAAATACTGTTTGAAGCTATTGAGTCAGCTTTGGCTATGGCTACAAAAAAGCGTTATGGCGAATTTGCTGAGTTTCGCGTAGTTATCGATCGCGAAAGCGGTGAATACGAAACGTTCCGCACGTGGGAAGTCGTAGACTTTGAGGTGGTCGTGAATGACCCCGAGCAAGAAGCTAACCCTGATGCCCAGATTGATATTGAGCAAGCTATAGTTAAAGACCCCGAAATTGTCTTGGGCGGTGTAATAGAAGAGCAAGTGGAATCTGTTGGCTTTGGGCGTATTGCAGCCCAGACAGCCAAGCAGGTCATTGTGCAGAAAGTTCGTGAAGCGGAGCGTGCGCAGATTATTGAAGCGTACGAATCTCGCACCAATGAACTGGTCAGCGGAACCGTTAAGAAAATGGGCCGTGATAGCGTCATCATTGACCTTGGGAATAATGCAGAAGGTATTCTTACTCGTGAACATCTGATACCTCGTGAAGTGTTTAGAGTTGGTGATCGTATACGTGCCATGCTCGTTGAAATTCGCCCAGAAAATCGCGGTCCGCAACTGATACTGTCGCGTACGGTACCGTCTATGTTGATCGAGTTGTTCAAGGTGGAAGTGCCTGAAATTGCCGAAGATGTTATTCAGATTCGTGGTGCTGCAAGAGATCCAGGTTCACGGGCTAAGATCGCGGTACGTACTAATGATGGGCGGATAGATCCTGTTGGTGCGTGTGTTGGTATGCGCGGATCTAGAGTTCAAGCGGTCTCGGGCGAACTGGCTGGTGAGCGTATCGACATTGTCCTTTGGGACGATAACCCTGCTCAGCTTACGATCAATGCTATGGCTCCTGCTGAAGTGGCTTCTATCGTTTTAGATGAAGAAACGCACAGCATGGATATTGCGGTAACTGAAGAAAATCTTGCGCAGGCTATTGGGCGCGGTGGGCAGAATGTTCGCCTAGCCAGCGACTTGTGTGGTTGGTCACTAAATATTATGACCGAAGGCGAAGCATCGCAAAAGCAAGAAGAAGAAACGACTAAGTTCGTTACTGAATTTATGGATGCGTTATCTGTAGACGAAGATGTTGCCGGTGTTTTAGTAGAAGAAGGTTTTACTACACTCGAAGAGATAGCCTATGTGCCGATCGAAGAGATTGTGGCCATTGACGGCTTTGATGAAGAGATAGTTGGTGAACTGCGTAATCGAGCAAAAGATGCGTTATTAACTAAGGCTATAGCTAGTGAAGAAGCATTAGGCGACGGGACGCCAGCGGAAGATTTGCTGACAATGGAGGGTATGACTCGAGAGCTTGCATTCAAACTTGCAGGTAACGAGGTGGTCTGCATGGAAGACCTCGCCGAACTTGCGGTGCCTGAGCTACTAGATATTGAACCAGACCTTGGCGAAGAAGAGGCTGCGAAGCTGATTCTAAAAGCACGTGAGCCTTGGTTTGCAGAAGAAGATGATGCAGCTACACAGAGTGCTGCGGCAGATACGACAATGGAATAAGGAAGCGCGGCTCTGACTTTTGGAAGAGCAGCAGGAGTGATTGATGGCTGAAGTAACAGTAAAACAACTAGCAGATACGGTTGGTGCTCCGGTAGAGCGTTTGCTTAAGCAAATGCAAGAAGCCGGCTTGTCGCACAAAGCCGAAGGCGATGTTGTTAGCGAAGAGCAGAAGCAGGTTTTGTTGGGTTTCTTGAAAGGTGCTCACGGCGAGGCTGCAAAGCCGGCTGAAAAAATCACTCTGAAGAGAAAAAGCACAGGCACACTTAAGTCAGGTCAGGGACGCGCAGGCAGAGATGTGACCGTTGAGGTGCGTCGCAAGCGAACTTACGTTAAACGCAGTGAACTTGCCCAAGATGATCCAGAGCAGGCAAACCCAGCTGAGGCTGCGCCCCCAGTATCGCAGAGCGAACTAGAAGCGCGAAAGAATCATGAGGAAGAGTCGGCCCGAAAAGAAGCGGAAGAGTTAGCGCGTAAAGCTGAACAAGATCGTAAAGACGAAGCAGAGCGCCGCCAAGAAGAAGAGCAGGCGCAACGTGCGGAAGAAGCTCGTAAAGAACAAGAGCGCCAAGCTCAAGAAAAGTTAGATCAAGAAAGAGCGGCAGCCGCAGCTGCCCCCAAGTCGGCACCTAAGGCGTCAGTTTCTGCAGCCGATGTGCAGGCTAAAGAACAATCTGATCAGCGCGGTGGCAAGCGCACCCGTGGTCGTGAACGACCTGCAGCAACTGCTGGTGGTGGTGATAATAATAAGGGTCAAGGTGGTGGCCGTCGTCGCGAACTCAGTTTGAAGTCGGAAAGACGTTCCAAGAAACGCCCTACACGGCGTGATACTGGGCTTCATGTTGATCAGCAAGGCGGCGAATTTAAGCCTACTGAATTTATCTCGCGTGAGGTCGAAGTAGGGGAAGTTATATCAGTGGGTGATTTGGCCCAGGGTATGGCTGTAAAAGCCGGTGAAGTTATTAAGACATTGATGGGCATGGGCGTTATGGCCACTATCAATCAGCCTATTGACCAAGATACTGCTACATTGGTAGTCGAGGAAATGGGCCACAAGATCAAGATTGTTAGCGAAGACGTGCTTGAAGAACAGTTGGTCGCGTCATTTGTCATTGAAGGTGATGTGAGTAGTCGTGCCCCCGTTGTTACCGTAATGGGTCACGTTGACCATGGTAAGACGTCATTGCTCGATCGCATTCGAGATGCGCGAGTGACAACTGGCGAAGCTGGCGGCATTACTCAGCATATTGGCGCTTACAGCGTTGGTACTGAGAACGGTCAGATCACATTTATTGATACGCCAGGACACGCAGCATTTACATCAATGCGCGCACGCGGCGCCAAAGTGACTGACATTGTGGTGTTGGTCGTTGCTGCGGACGATGGTGTTATGCCTCAGACAGTGGAAGCAATTCAACACGCGAAAGCTGCGGAAGTGCCAATTATTGTTGCTATTAATAAGATGGATTTGGAAGGGGTAGATCCTGACCGAGTGACTAATGAGCTGGCGTCAAAAGATGTCGTTCCCGAAGAATGGGGTGGGGAAACTCAGTTCCGCAAAGTTTCTGCGATGAATGGCGAAGGTGTTGATGCGCTGCTTGAAGCTATTGTGCTGCAATCTGAGTTGCTCGAACTGGGGGCGATTAAAGATGCGCCTGCACAGGGTGTAGTTATTGAATCTCGTTTAGATCGTGGTCGCGGCCCTGTTGCGACTATCCTTGTGCAAAACGGATCTTTGAACCAAGGCGACATAGTTATTGCTGGTGAGTTCCATGGTCGCGTGCGTGCGATGTTGGACGACACAGGCCAGCCGACACAAACCGCCGGACCTTCGCAGCCCGTTGAAGTTCTAGGTCTTAACGGCACGCCAGGTGCTGGTGACGACTTTGCTGCTGTCTCGGACGAACGTTCTGCACGAGAGCTGGCAGAGTTTCGTCGTGACAAGAATCAGGATCGGCTGCAAGCAATGCAGCATGCGTCTAAGTTAGAAAATATGTTTGCGAACATGGCTGAGGGCGAGAAGAGTATCTTGAAACTCGTTATCAAGGCTGACGTTCGCGGAAGCTTAGAGGCAATTATTCAATCTCTGGGTGAATTAGGTAACGACGAAGTATCGGTTCAAGTTTTAGGTTCAGGTGTTGGCGGAATCTCAGAGTCCGATGCAACTATGGCTTCAACCTACGGTGCCGCGGTTATTGGTTTCAATGTTCGAGCTGACAAGACTGCGAAGGTACTGTTAGAGAAGTCTGGTATGGAACTGCGTTACTACAGTGTCATTTATGAACTAATAGATGATGTTAAGAAGTCTCTTTCAGGTATGTTGTCGCCAGAAATACGCGAAGAAATAGTCGGCATTGCAGAAGTGCGTGATGTTTTCCGTTCACCACGCTATGGCCAAATTGCAGGCTGCATGGTGACTGAGGGAACAGTTTTCCGTAATAAACCAATCCGCGTATTGCGCGACAACGTCGTAATTTATGAAGGCGAGTTAGAATCTCTGCGACGCTTTAAAGACGATGTAGGCGAAGTACGTAACGGTACCGAGTGTGGTATTGGTGTTCGTAACTACAATGACGTGCGCTCTGGTGACTTGATCGAAGTGTTCGACACCAAGGAAATAGCGCGAGAGCTTTGAGAATTAACGTGAATAGAGCTCACTATCCACTATTCATGCGAAGTAGCGTTTAAGTGTCCAGAGATTTAAGAGTAGCGGATTTTGTGCGTGATGAAGTAGCGCGCATACTTCAGCGCGATATGCGCGACCCTCGGGTTGGCTCTTTTGTCAGCGTGAATGACGTCAAGGTCAGTAAGGACCTGTCGTATGCGGAGATTTATGTTTCCTCACTGCAAGCTGAAACAGACGAAGATAAAAGTGAGCTCATTGCGGTCTTGAATAAGGCGGCAGGATTTTTTCGCTCCGAGCTTGCGAAACGACATACGATGCGAACCACGCCCAGAACTCGCTTTCACTATGATGAGCTTGTTGAGCGGGGGCCGCGGATTGAAAAGTTAATTGGGCAGGCTGTTTCTCAAGACGAAAGTCGCGGCACCTCCAATGATGAGGAAGATTAGGGTGTGGTTGAGAAAGGCTAATGGCTAGACGTAGGCGCGGTAGGCCTATCAATGGCGTGCTTATAGTAGATAAGCCAGCAGGCATCTCATCCAATGACGTTGTGCAACGTGCGAAAAGACTGTTCGACGCACAGAAAGTTGGCCATACGGGAAGTTTAGATCCTCTGGCGACTGGAGTGTTGCCACTTTGCTTTGGCGAGGCGACGAAGTTTTCACAGTTTTTGTTGGACTCGGATAAGAAGTATTGGACACGGATTAAGTTAGGTATCACCACAGCGACAGGTGATGCAGATGGCGAAGTTACTGGCGGGTCAGACCCATCGCATGTAACAAGCGATGCCATTGAGACCGTATTAGAAAAATTTCGCGGAGAAATCGAGCAAATACCCTCGATGTACTCTGCGCTAAAGCATCAAGGCCAACCGCTTTATAAGTTGGCTCGGCAAGGTATCGAAGTAGAGCGAAAGTCGCGAACAGTGACCGTATTTAGTAATGAATTAGTTAAATTTGACACTGATGAATTGGAATTAGAGATACATTGCAGCAAAGGTACGTATGTGCGGACCATTGCAGAGGAGTTAGGTCATGCGCTAGGCTGCGGCGCGCACGTTATTGGTTTACGCCGACGTGGTGCAGGGCCGTATGTTGAGCCCGAGGCTATTAGCTTTGAGCAATTAGAATCTTGTGAAGATAATGCTTCGCTAGACAGTTTGCTAAAGCCAATTGGTAGTGCAGTGCAAGATTGGCCAAAGGTGCGGATGGTTACAGATACCGCCCACTATTTGATGCAAGGTCAGCCTGTTCAGGTGAGCCGAGCACCAACCGAAGGTTGGGTGCAATTATTAGAAATTGCTGAGGAAGAAGATATCTTTCTCGGCGTTGGAGAAGTCTTAGCAGACGGCCGGATAGCGCCACGCAGATTAGTGGTCTTTAGCTAACAAGGTCTGTAGAGACGGTTTGAGTGTGTACTGTAAATGCGCGCGGTTCATACGGAAATTTTTTTCGCGTATTAAAGGAGAAGAAAGATGGCACTAACTGCCGCAGTAAAAGCAGATATCGTAAAAGAATATCAACTAGAAGAAGGTGACACAGGTTCCCCAGAAGTTCAGGTTGCGTTGTTGACTCACAACATCAACACCCTGCAAGGGCACTTTAAAGATCACCAGAAAGATCACCACTCACGACGTGGCTTGATCAGAATGGTTAATCAAAGAAGAAAGCTTCTTGATTACCTGAAGAGAAAAGATGTTGGTCGATACAGTGATTTGATTAAACGCCTTGGTTTGCGTCGATAATCAAAGAGCTTAGTTGCTTCCCGGCAATAGGCTTGGAAGCACAGTGACTAGATATTGAAAACACTAGATATCGAAAAGATAGAAAGAACTTGAAAGAAAATATGAACGCTATAAACAAGCAATTCCGATTGGAGGAATCAATTTGAACCCAATTACCAAACAATTTCAGTTTGGCGATCAAACGGTCACTATGGAGACCAATAAAATCGCTAAGCAAGCCACCGGATCAGTGGTTGTAACCATTGGTCAAACAGTGGTTTTAACCACAGTAGTTGGCGCAAAAAGTGCTCGCCCAGGCCAGGACTTTTTCCCGCTTACTGTAAATTACCAAGAAAAAACTTATGCCGCAGGTAAAATTCCTGGCGGTTTCTTCCGTCGTGAAGGACGCCCTAGTGAAAAAGAAACCCTGACCTGCCGTTTGATCGACCGCCCCATCAGACCTTTGTTCCCTAAAGGGTTCATGAATGAGGTTCAGGTGGTTTGTACTGTTATATCAACAGACAAAAACCAAGATCCAGATATAGCCGCGATGATTGGTACCTCCGCTGCGCTATCTATTTCAGGCATTCCTTTTAAAGGACCAATTGGCGCTGCTCGTGTGGGCTTCATCGATGGTAACTACATTCTCAATCCAGGATATGACGTTCTTAAAGACTCTATGCTGAATATGATGGTAGCCGGTACTGATGGCGCCGTTTTGATGGTTGAGTCTGAAGCGAAAGAATTAACAGAAGACGAAATGTTGGGCGCTGTTTTATTCGCTCACCAAGAAATGCAGGCCATCATTACTGCAGTTGCAGAATTTGCTACTGAAGCCGGCAAGCCATCTTGGGATTGGCAGGCGGAAGAAAAAGACGAAGCTCTTTTAACTAAGGTGAGCGATTCAATTAGGGCTGATCTTGGTGAAGCTTACCGCATCAGCGACAAGATGGATCGCCAAGCGAAAGTTGGCGACATCAGAAAGAGTATTGTTGCGGAGTTGTCTGGTGGCGACGAAGCAGCCTACGCCGGTGACGATGTCTCTGACATGTTCGGTAAGGTTGAAAAAGACTTAGTACGTCAGCGCGTACTCAATGGTGAGCCTCGTATTGATGGTCGTGATCTACGCACCGTACGACCTATTGAAGTAGAAGTAGGCGTTTTGCCAAAAGCTCATGGATCGGCGTTGTTTACTCGCGGTGAAACACAGGCGCTAGTAGTGGCAACTCTCGGTACTTTGCGCGATGCAGCCATGATTGATGCACTAGAAGGGTCCTACAAAGATACCTTTATGCTGCACTACAACTTTCCTCCATACAGTGTGGGTGAAGCAGGCTTTATGAGCGGACCTAAGCGTCGCGAAATTGGCCACGGTAAATTGGCGCGCAGAGGTGTAACCGCCTCACTGCCAAATGCTGAAGACTTCCCATACACAATTCGTGTGGTATCTGAGATTACTGAATCTAACGGTTCAAGTTCTATGGCCAGTGTATGTGGTACCTCGCTGGCACTTATGGACGCCGGTGTGCCAATGAAGGCGCCAATTGCTGGTGTAGCGATGGGTCTTGTTAAAGAAGGCAACCGTTATGCAGTATTAACTGACATCTTGGGTGATGAAGATCACCTTGGTGACATGGACTTTAAAGTTGCAGGTACAGCAGCGGGTGTAACCGCATTGCAGATGGACATTAAGATCGACGGTATTACCGAAGAAATTATGGAAGCTGCCATGTCTCAAGCCCATGAAGCACGCCTGCATATTCTTGATGAAATGAACAAGGTGATCAGCGTTTCTCGAGAAGAATTGTCCGACAATGCGCCAGCTATGGTGACTTTGAATGTTCATCCCGACAAGATCCGCGACATCATCGGTAAAGGCGGTGCAACTATCCGTTCTATCGTTGAAGAAACTGGCGCTGAAGTGGACATTAACGATGACGGCAGTGTAAGAATTTACGCTGAAGACGGGGCGGCTAAAGACGCTGCAGTAAACCGTATTCAGGAAATTACTGCTGAAGCCGAGGTGGGCCGTATATATCACGGTAAGGTTGAGCGGATAGTAGATTTCGGTGCGTTCGTTAATATTTTACCTGGCAAGGATGGCCTGCTGCACATTTCTCAAATCGCTGAAGAGCGTGTAGAAAATGTAAGCGACTACCTGACTGAAGGTGAAGAAGTTGATGTAGTGGTTTTGGACGTAGATCAGCGCGGAAGAATTAAGCTGTCTATTAAAGAATTGCCCAACTACCAAGAGCAAGATGCTGCGGAAGAGTAATCTCTACTTCAGCGAATAAAAAAACCGGCGTTAGCCGGTTTTTTTTGCTCAGGTTTTTGCCTCTGAGCGCTTTAACTCTGCACTCGGTTTGCTACTAAATCCTCAACAACTGCGGGATCCGCCAAGGTTGATGTATCGCCTAAGCTATCTAATTCGTTGGCAGCAATTTTGCGTAAAATTCTGCGCATAATTTTACCCGATCTTGTTTTTGGTAGCCCCGGCGCCCACTGGATAACTTCTGGTTTAGCGATAGGACCAATCTCTGTCCTGACTAGGTCGACCAGCTCTTTTTGCAGTGCTTCAGGATCCGAATCGTCGCCAGCCATGAGTGTGACATAGGCATAAATTGCTTCCCCTTTAACATCATGGGGGAAGCCAACTACTGCCGCTTCAGCTACTTTAGGGTGCAGTACCAATGCGCTCTCTACTTCAGCTGTACCAATTCTGTGCCCTGAGATATTCATCACGTCGTCCACGCGACCAGTAATCCAGTAGTAGCCATCTTCATCGCGTCTGGCACCGTCGCCAGTAAAGTAATAGCCCTTATAAGTGGAATAGTAGGTGTCTATAACTCTTTGGTGATCGCCGTAGACGGTTCTGATTTGGCCAGGCCAAGCACCGGTGATGACGAGATTGCCTGATGCCGCTTGGTCTTCTATGACATTACCGTCCGCGTCCATTAATGCAGGTTGAACGCCAAAGAAGGGTAGGCTGGCCGACCCCGGTTTAAGGTCAGTTGCACCAGGTAACGGCGTGATCATGATGCCGCCAGTTTCTGTCTGCCACCATGTGTCGACTATTGGGCAACGGTTATCGCCCACCACTCGGTGATACCACTCCCAAGCTTCGGGGTTGATGGGCTCACCTACGCTGCCTAATAAATGTAATGAACTTCTAGAGCACTTAGTCACATACTCATCGCCTTGGGCCATAAGTTGTCTTAAGGCGGTTGGCGCTGTGTAGAAAATATTTACTTGATGTTTGTCGATAATTTCCCAACAGCGCGATGCATCTGGATATGTGGGAATACCCTCAAACATAAGTGTCGTTGCACCATTCGCCAGCGGGCCATAAACAATATAGGAATGCCCTGTAATCCAACCAACGTCGGCCGTACACCAATAAATATCACCGTCTTGATAATCGAAGACGTATTTGTGGGTCATTGCTGCATGCAGTAGGTAGCCGCCACTAGAATGTTGAACACCCTTAGGTTTGCCGGTTGAACCTGAGGTGTAGAGAATGAATAGTGGGTCTTCGGCTTCCATCGTCGCAGGTTCTGCGTTGGTGGATTGGGTTGACGTTAACTCGTCATACCAGATATCTCGTCCAGCTTGCCAAGGCACATCCGCACCAGTTTTCCGCACGGTGATAACTGTGTGTACATTTGGGCAAGATTCCAGGGCTTTTTCCGCATTTTCTTTGAGCGCTACGCTTTTGCCACCACGCAGGCCTTCGTCTGCAGTTATCAGTGTCTGGCAATCGGAATCCAAGATTCGATCCTTTAGCGACTGTGGTGAAAAGCCGCCAAACACCACGCTATGAATGGCGCCAATTCTTGCGCAAGCCAACATCGCGTATGCAGCCTCCGGAATCATAGGCATATAGATACATACTCGATCACCTTTTTTAACCCCACGCTCTCGCAAACCGTTTGCTAGCTGGCAAACGTTATCTGAGAGTTGTTGGTAGGAAATATGTGCATCATTGTTAGGTTCGTCACCTTCCCAAATGATTGCTGTTTGATCTGCGCGTTGCGGTAGGTGTCGGTCAATACAATTGACGCTGACATTTAGTTGCCCCCCTGAGAACCACTCAATGTTGCCATTGAGTAAATCAGCCTGAGATACGGTATGCCAGGGTTTTTGCCAGTCTAGAAAGACCTTTGCTTGCTCGGCCCAAAACCCATCAGAGTCAGTAACTGAGTGTTGATACATTTCCTTGTAGGTAGCGCTGCTGATAAGGCATCTTTCAGCAATGTTTGCGGGAACTGGATAAATGTCGCTCATGTTATTTCTCTGCCTTCTTTAGGTCGTGCTGTGTGTGTTGGTTTTACGGCGCATTAAGTTGCGTCCGTTCAATCAATATGTGGGCTAAATCAAGGTGGGGTTCGGGTTATAAAACTGTCTTGTACCTTCCATGCATAAGATTTGCTCGAGCAGAGCCAAAAAGTGCTCGTCGTTATGTGCAAAATCAACTTCGGTGGCATTTACAATAAGCAGTGGGGCTTGCTCATAGTAGTGGAAAAATTCTGTGTAGCTGTCATTCAGCGCCTCAAGATAATCAACTTCAATACTCTGCTCGAAGTTGTTACCTCTGTTTAATACCCGATGTTGTAGCGTTTTTGCAGGTGCCTGTAGATAAATGACAAGGTCAGGTACGGGAGGTTGTACCTTCAAACTATTTTGGATCTGCTGATAGAGCAGAAATTCTTCAGCATCTAATGTGAGTTTGGCGAACAGCTCATCTTTCTCAAGCATGAAGTCAGCGACCAATGAGCGGTCGAGTAAATCGTTACCAGGCATGTCTGCCACTTGTCGAGCGCGATGTAGTAAGAAGAAAAGCTGCGTGGGTAAAGCCTGACTTGCTCCTTCAGCATAGAAGCGATCCAAGAACGGATTTTCGGTCACCGGTTCGAGCATTAGCGGGTAGGCGAAGACGTCTGCCAATTTTTTTGCGAGTGTAGTTTTGCCGACCCCGATGGCCCCTTCTATTGCTAGATACTTCGGTAATGGTTGTTGTGCAGAAGCTGCAGCGATCATTTCCGTTGCTCGTTGCACCGCGCTAACTTGGAAATCGCTCGGGGAATTATCTACCTCTTTCAGCGACTCGCTAATGGTCAGTGCCGAAATAGCGGTTTCTTTTGTTAGGTTTTGTTCTGTCATGGCAGGTGTGGAAGGTTATGCATTAGCGGCCTTTATGCCTAATTTCATAGAACCTAATCATGGACAAGGGTCGCGCTTGGTTCAACTGCCAAATGGTCTAAATATCTAGAAGATCCGTATTTGTTGGCGTGGGTCTTAACTTTCCGCAGACAGCTCGCCGCTTATAGGTTGCTTGTCTTTGTTTACTCGCTTCTTGCGACGCTTTTTTTTCGCATCTCTTGGCAATGCTTGAACCATAGCCTGCTTCTTATCTGAATTCGCTGTTTGATAATGTGTCCACCAATCGGCGCATTCCTTTAAATTGGATTCTGTCTCTGCTCTTAAGCAGAGAAAGTCGTACCCAGCCCTAAAACGTTTGTGAGCACTTACTCGTTCGATAGCCTTTGGACTTCGATTGATGAGCCTATCTTGGGTCATCCACACTTCCCGAGCGAAACTACCAAAACGGCGGGGTACAGCGACAAAGTTCTGTTGCTCTTTGAGCGTTGCAAAAGCGGGGTCCTCGTCTCCGGTAACCCATTCATTTTTACGCGCGCAAAAATCTTCCCAAAGTAATACCGCTACAAGAAACCCCGGCGTGATTGAGGCCCCACCGCGTATTCTCTCGTCGGTATTGCGCATAGCAGCTAGGACAAGTGGGCTCTGTGGATTGCATGTAGGGAACAAGGCTCCTGCTAGTTTTGTATCGCGCATCTTGCGCCAGATTTTTTCTCCGTAGCCGTTGAGAAATAACTTCAAAAACTCATCAAACAGGCGGGCAGGGGGCACGGCATCTAAGCGTTTGGCAGTATCATCCAGCAGAGCAAGGATTTTTTTATCAACACTGAAGCCTAGCTTTTCTCCGAATCGAAGGGCTCTGAGGACGCGCACCGGATCTTCGGCGAGCCGTACCTTAGTTTCGCCGATAAAGCGTAGTCGTTTTGCTTCTATATCTTTGATGCCGCCAACATAGTCTATTATCTCGTTGGTATTTGGGTCGTAGTACAGGGCGTTAACACTGAAGTCTCGACGAAATGCGTCTTCCTGCATTGTGCCAAAAGCATGATCGCGAAGTATCATTCCCTGCTGGTCGTGAACTACGTTGTCAGATATCGACTGTCTGAAGGTAGATACCTCTATCAAATCCCTGCCATAGCGAACATGAACGATAGGGAACCTGCGCCCAACAATCCGTGCGCGTCGAAAAATTTTACTGATTTTTTCTAAAGGCGCGTTAGTGGCTACATCAAAGTCCTTCGGGCGTTCGCCGCATAAAGCGTCTCGTACACACCCGCCCACCAGAAATGCTTGGAAGCCATTGGCGTTGAGTTCATCGATGACCTTTAGGGCATTGGCATCTAAGTGTTTTGCCTTGATCCCGTGGTCAGTCACGCGGTTGGCTTTAGGTGCGGCGTTCAGCTTGATGGCCCGGTGGTGCCACGAACGCCGCGGTTTCGCGTTTTCTTGCGAGGGATATTAAGACGTTGTCGGCGTTCCCAAAGACTCTTTCTACTTATGCCTAACTTTTCAGCAAGCTCTGTTTCGGTTAAAGAATCTTCATTGTCCTGTACGAAGCGCACAAAATAGTCTTCCAGAGAGGTTTGTGAAGGGTCAACTGCTGGCGAGTCTGCGTCATGGAATGATTCATCAGGCTCTATTGCCAGAAGGCTTTTCGTTATGACTCCGCCTTCATCAGCCAGTATCACTGCGCGTTCAATAGCATTACCCAATTCTCTGACGTTACCGGGCCAATGATATTCGAGCATCGCACGCCTAGCTTCTTCGCCAATTTTCAGCAGTGGTTTATCTAACTTGCGGCAGGTTTCGGCAAGTAGGTACTCACCGATTTCTAGAATATCTTGATGTCGATTGCGCAGCGGAGAAAGGTTGAAGCTAACAACATTGAGGCGATAGAAAAGGTCCGAGCGAAATTCACCATTTTCCGTCAACGTTTTCAGATCTCTGTGTGTTGCCGCAATGATTCTTACATTAATTGGCTTTGAGTTGGAGCCACCGACCTTACGATTCTCACCTTGGGTCACTTGTAGAAGTCGCGCTTGGGCGCTGGGGGCCAATTCTGAAATCTCATCAAGAAACAGTGTTCCACCATCGGCTGCCTCGACCAAGCCGCGATTGCCTGACTGATTGTCGCCGTAAGCTTCCGCGCCGAAGAGTTCGGCTTCGATCAAGTTTTGCGGCACCGTAGCGCAGTTGAGAACAATCATTGGTGCGTGGGCACGACTACTTGCACCGTGGAGTCCTTGTGCTACTAGCTCTTTGCCCGTACCAGATTGACCAAGGATGAGTACAGAGGAGTCAGTTGGACCAACTTTGATTATGCGCCTGCGTAAAGTTTTCATAACCTCTGATGAGCCAATCATTTCAGTAACGCCAGCTTCACTGTTATTTCGAATACTTGGGTAGGTTGTGATTCTTTCAATGGCTGCCAAAAGATCACCGATCTCGACCGGCAACGCCAAGTAGTCGCTGGCACCTGCTTGAACCATACTTACGGATTCTTTAATACTCGGCTCACTGGCTAGGACAATGGTCGGCATTTTGTGTGCAAAGTCAGCTAAATTAGCCCGAATAATTTCATCTAGAATTAGTAAGCAATCAAATTGAGTTAAAGACTCAGAGGGCATATCGGCGCGGTCGTAAACTTCAAATCCATGATTGCGGATATTGTTCGCGGTCTCAGTTCGCCGCTGCGAATCGTTGTCGATAAGAATTAGATTTGTCATGGGTTGATGGTAGCAAACCCGCTAGAGTGAGTCGCTCATAGAGTTCGCTTCTTTATCCTCGTACAGGCTCTTTCTCCAATCCAGATCGAGTAAATATTTGCGTTTGCGGGACAATTTTATACTCATGCCGAATATGGCCTAAGTTTACTAGGAACCTTGCTTAGATCCCAATTACCGATACCCCACTGAAGTAATTGTTCAACTGTCCATTCATCGGTATTCGGGACAGGCATACCTAAATAGGTGAAGACTTTAATCAGGTTGCTGGTGGCTAGCCCGTTGTCTATTGCAGGCGCTAGAGTTTGTTTAGACAGCTTCCTACCGTCCCCATAGGTTAAAACTGGAATGTGACCGTAAGTTGGAGGAGATAATTTGAGTCGCTGCATAATGAGTAATTGAATAGGCGTCGTTGGGTACAGATCTTGACCACGAATAACGTGAGTTATTTCCTGTGCATCATCTACTGCTGTAGCTAAATTGTATGACGTAAGGCCATCTTTACGCTGAATAACAAAATCTCCGAATACTTTACCAAGCTCGTGTTCTTGGGTGCCTAAAACAAGGTCATGACAAGCAAGCTTCTGTTCACCCACTGACAGCCTGATAGAAGTATTTTCCAGTCGTTCCTTATTATTTCGACAAGTGCCGGGATAAACAGGAAAGTGCTCCAGTTGTTTGCGGCTGCAAGTACAAAAGAACGCGTAGGACATTAGCTGATTCAGCGCATCCCGATAAGCAGTAATGCGTTGACTCTGGTAAATGATCGGCAGGTCACTAATCAGGCCATGGGCTTCCAGAGTTTGTAATATGGATGTACAGGCATTGACCGCGGTGCGTGGAGGGTCTAAATCATCTATGCGCACGTGCCAACGTCCACCCTTTTGCTTGATATCACAATAGCTGGCTACAGCTGCGATTAGACTGCCCATGTGCAATGGCCCAGTAGGAGATGGAGCAAATCGGCCTAATAGGTTTTGATTCGAATGCATTAATATATTTGCGAAAGATTCGATCTTAACCTAATGCGTACTGTCGTGGGTATTTGGGCGCGGCTTGTTAGATCTATGAGACGGTAGGTTGACAGCGCCTAGGTGTGTGATAGACGGGCGTGATAACGCTCGGGCAAAACTAAATGGTCAGCGCGCCAAGTAGGGAATGTACCGTATTGGTCGCGCTGAATTTTTTGCTCTTTCCCAATGGAGGAATTAGCCGTGTATTTGTCGCTCTTTAATCTCATCGAGCGCTTTGCAATCAACACATTGAGTGGCCGTTGGCCTTGCTTCTAAACGGCGTAGCCCAATTTCGATGCCGCAGGTTTCACAGTAGCCAAAATCATCTAATTCAAGAAGGTCGATGGTTTTATCGATCTTCTTGATCAACTTACGTTCGCGATCTCGAGTTCTTAGCTCAATACTGAATTCTTCTTCCTGAGTTGCGCGATCTGCAGGATCTGGAAAATTTGCAGCCTCGTCTTGCATATGGTTTACGGTGCGATCAACTTCTTCCATCAATTCAGTGCGCCAATTGACCAGAATTTCTTTCAGATGAGCGAGCTGCCCTTCGGTCATATACTTTTCACCGCGCTTAGTTTTATACGGTGTGAAGTTGCGGAATTGAGAGTCTGCACCAGCGCTTGCGCGCTTTTTAGTTGTGCGCGTCACAGAAGGTTTTTCTGCCGTCTTTTTTGCTTTTGCATCAGCCGCCATAGTTTTGTCCTGCCTTCGTGGATATTTAAACCCAACTTTTAGAGGGCGCGTAAACTACCAGATGCGAGAAAGGAAAACTACACCTAAATGGAAGGAAATTAGACAATTTCATAGAACTGTGAACTAGTGCAAAATTGGCGCATCTCAATTCTTGGACAGAGCCATGTATTCACGGCTTAGTGACAATATTAGCCCTTTTACCGTTATGCAGCTTGTGCAGCGTGCAGGTGAGTTTGAAGCCGAAGGGCAGCGAGTTGTGCACTTCGAGGTGGGAGAGCCCGACTTCCAGACAGCAGCGCCGATTGTTGCGGGAGCTCACCAAGCGCTTGATGCCGGGCAGACTAAGTACACTGCCGCGCACGGTATCGGTGAGTTGCGACAATGTATTGCTGACTTTTATGCCAGCCAAGACATAGTAGTGCCAGTTGAACGTATATTGGTTACCAGTGGTGCAAGCGGTGGCTTGGTGCTTTTGGCATCGTTATTACTCGATGCAGGCGATGAATTGTTGATTACCGACCCTGGATATCCTTGCAATGAGGTATTTGCCAAATTAGTTGGCGGTGTACCTATTAAATTGCCAGTTTCGGCGGAAAATCGTTTTCAACCCACTTTGGCGGATATTCAAAATGCTTGGGGTGATAAGACCAAAGGTGTATTGCTTGCGTCGCCTGCTAATCCCACGGGTACGATGCTTGATGCTGGTGAGTTAATTGCAATTCAGAGTTTTGTTACCGCCAAGGGCGGGTTCTTTATTTTGGATGAGATCTATCAGAACTTAACTCGGGACCACGTTTCTTATACTTCTGGATTAAGTCTTTGCTCCGATATTTATGTACTGAATAGTTTCTCCAAATTTTTTGGTATGACCGGCTGGCGCTTAGGTTGGCTAGTGGTGCCGGAAACGGCGGTTGCAGCTTTAACTAAGCTAGCTCAAAACTTGTTTATTTCCCCGAGCACACCGGCACAGTATGCGGCGATTTCTGCTTTTAATACTGATGCGATGTCTATTCACAAACAGCGTAGAGGAGTCTTTGAGGATCGCGCGAAAATCCTTGCCGAAGGGCTATTGGAACTAGGTTTTAGGATTCCAGTTATGCCAGACGGAGCCTTTTATCTATATGTAGATATTAGTCATACGAAAATGGATAGCGCAGATTTCTGTTGGCGACTGATCGAGGAATACAAGGTTGCAGCAACGCCTGGCTATGATTTTGGCGACAGTAATGCAGGTCAATATGTTCGCTTTGCTTACACCACCAGTGAAGAATCAATTTTGTTGGGGCTAGAGCGTATTGGCACTGCACTGAAAGATTGGGGGCTGCAAGCGTGAAGTTGCCAGAACTATTTGCAGGCACCTTAGTTCGCCGCTATAAGCGTTTTCTTGCTGATGTAATCACTAGTGAGGGCGAGCAGTTAACGGTTCATTGTCCTAACACAGGTTCCATGACTGGTTGTGTTGATCCAAATAGTCGAGTTTATTACTCCAAATCTGAAAATCCGAAACGCAAGTACCCGTGTACTTTGGAGTTTGTGGAAAGCAATCATGGTCTTGTCAGCGTGAATACGGGTAGAGCGAATGCTCTCGTCGGCGAAGGTCTGGCAAATGGATATATAGAAGCTCTGCACGAATATTCTGAGATAAAACCAGAGATAAAGATTCCTGAAGGTGATGGGCGTTTTGACTTTTTGGCTTCGATTGGTGAGCGCAAAGCCTATGTGGAAGTGAAAAGTGTGACTTTACATGTAGAGGGCACTCAAGGTGCGTTTCCTGATTCAGTGAGCGAGCGTGCGCGTAAGCATGTGAATGCTCTAGTGCGCAGAGTTGAAGAAGGTGATCGCGCAGTGCTTATTTTTTGCACGCAACATCTAGGCATTGAACGCGTCCGTCCAGCCACTGAAATTGACCCTCTTTATGCTCAAGCCCTTGAACTAGCCGTTAGTAAGGGTGTTGAGGTTTTAGCTTATGGGTGCGTTACTGACCTGCGGACGATGGCGCTTGGTCCGCAGTTGGAGTTTACGCTGAGCTGAAGGCCACGGATTAACCACGCCTCTCGTAAGCGTCTTGGTTTACTAAAGATCTAACCGTTATAGCTGGTTTTTAGATCTGCGTAGGCTTGCACGGATGCTAGTCGCGCACCAAATAGTTGAATGAGGTGGGCTGCGGCATGGTTCGCAAACCTAGCTGCATCCTGTGGGTTAGCCCCTTGTCTTCTTGCTGCAAGACACGCACCCGCGTAAATGTCACCCGCGCCATTAGTGTCTATGGCTTTAACGGATATGCCCGGAATATTGGTGGAGCCATTGCTCGTCACTACTTGAGCACCATCGCTGCCTAGGGTGATATAGAGTTCCGGCGCAATATCTTTGAGTTCGTTAATGGCAATGTCTAGGCGGTCGGTTTGGGCCCAGCTGAGTGCTTCTTCTGCATTACAAAACAAAGTATCCACACCGTTGCCGATAATGCTCGTCATTGAATCGCGGAAAAAAGAAACCATAGCTACGTCGGACAATGTAATGGCTGTTTGAATGCCCTTTTCTCTAGCTATTTCATGGCATTTTATTGCTGAAGCCGAGCTCACAGGTGAAGAGCTTAAATAGCCTTCGATGTAGAGCACCTTTGCGCGACTCAAGCCGTCTTGATCCACTTCACTCATGGTGACGTTGCTGGAAATGCCAAGGTCCGTACACATCGTTCGTTGTGCATCGTCAGTAATCATAACTAAGCACTGGCCCGAGCTTTCATTGCTTTGAGTATCGATTGCTGAGGTTTGAATGTTGGCTTCAGACATTTCGTTAAAGAAGTAATTGCCGTTCACATCATCGCCTAGTCGACATGCGTAACCTGTAGTTAGACCGAAACCGGTCGCAGCAAAAATGGTATTCGCAGCCGAGCCACCACTCTTTCTGTTCATTGGTCGATCACCCAGCATCTCGACTAGCGAATTGATCTGTTGCGAATCAACGAGGGTCATTTGTCCCTTAGGTAATTCTTGGCTTTGCAAGAAATCATCGGCAACCGTGATATCAACATCAACAATTGCGTTTCCAATACCATAAATATCGTACATATATACCAGTCCAGTCTAAGCGTGTTTATCTGCAATCTGCGCGAAAGCGCTATCTGCAGCTTCGAGAGTGAGGTTAATGATTTCATCTGAGTGTTCTGCAGAAATGAACCCTGCTTCAAAAGCAGAAGGCGCTAGGTAAATGCCTTTGTTGAGCATGATGTGGAAGAAATCGTTGAACATTGCGATGTTAGAAGCGGCCACATCTTGGTAGTTTTCTGCCTTTTCGATACCAAAGAAAAATCCGAACATGCCGCAAACGTGGTTTGCGCAAACGGCGATGCCATTTTTGCTGGCGCCTTCTACTAGGCCAGATATAAGTTTGTCCGTGGCTTTAGTGATTGTGGCGTAGACCGCTGGGGTGAGGTGGTTGAGCGTAGTCAGGCCTGCGCTCATAGCCAAGGGGTTTCCAGAAAGTGTACCGGCTTGGTAGATCGGACCGAGTGGTGCGATTTGCGACATTATATCCCTGCGGCCTCCGAAGGCACCAACGGGTAGTCCACCACCTACTATTTTGCCGAGCGTGGTGAGGTCTGGAGTGATGCCGTAAATTTCTTGCGCGCCACCGGGAGCAACTCTGAACCCGCTCATGACCTCGTCAAAAATCAAAACACTGCCGAATTGTTCAGTTAAAGATTTTAGGCCGCGTAAAAAGTCTGGATCCGGAAGTATGCAGCCCATATTTCCTGCGATGGGTTCAACAATTACACAAGCGATTTGATCGCCATAGGTGGCAAAGAGTTCTTCGGTAGATTGGAAGTCGTTATAGGGTACCGTGAGTGTTTTTTCAGCGAGTGTTGCGGGTACCCCGGGAGAATTGGGTAATCCAAGTGTAAGCACACCGCTGCCAGCTTTCACCAGCAACGAGTCAGAGTGGCCGTGATAACACCCTTCAAATTTTACGATTAAATCTCGACCAGTAAATCCTCTTGCTAGGCGAATAGCGGACATTGTCGCCTCGGTACCAGAGTTGACCATGCGTACGCTTTCCATACTTGGCATGATCTCGACAATTTTTTCTGCAACTTGTATCTCTATTTCAGTAGGTGCGCCAAAACCTAGTGCCCTGCCGGCTTGTTCGATTACCGCATTTATCGTTGGTTGATGGTTATGTCCAAGGATCATTGGTCCCCATGAACCTATGTAATCAATGTAGGCATTGTCATCTACATCGTAAATATAAGCGCCTTGGCCTCTTTCGAAAAAAATTGGATCACCGCCGACGCCCTTAAATGCGCGGACAGGGGAGTTCACACCGCCTGGGATAGTTTGACAGGCTCTCTCAATAAGAGTTTTAGACTTGTCTCGATTCATATTGTTCTCGTTGCTAATTTTTTAAAATGGCTTAAGGGTGGCTAAAAGAATGACCGGTACCAGTATGAGTACTGGTATTTCATTAAAGATGCGGAAAAACTTTTCACTGTAGGGGGTTTCATCCCTTGCGAAGGCTTTGGTTATTTTCAGACAGAAGTGTTGATAACCTACTAATCCAAGTACTAGGGCGATTTTGATCCAAATCCATGTCTGGCCAGAGAGTGCTGCCCAGTTGACGGCTAGCATCCATATACCCAAAGCTAGGGTTAGAATCATTGCTGGATTCATAATAATCCGCAGCAATTTGATCTCCATTACCTTAAATCGATCCTTGCTGATTTGGTCTTGGGCAGCGGCGTGATAGACAAAGAGCCTAGGTAAGTAAAAAATACCCGCGAACCACGCTATAAGCGCGATTAAGTGGAATGCTTTGAGCCAAAGGTAAATGTTCAATGTCTAGTTTCCTAGGTTCGTTTTACGTAATGATTTGTCAGCAGCGACAGATGTTGCCTGAGTTTCAGGGGCGAATTGAATCTCTGTTTATTTCTTTCATTGGCAGTCGGTGAGGTACTATTGCGCTTCGAATCTCTATTATAAGTAGAACGGTGGATAAATCTCTAAAAAGTCTTGGTGAACTATGAAAAACTCTTTTTACAGAGTCGTAGAACATCGGCCTGCGCGCCGAAGCCTATACGCGTTAGCGTTATTTTTCGCGCTTGCTCTGGTTCTGAGCGGCGGTTTCCTAGCGGGACAGTGGCGTGCTGATAAAGCTATTACTGAAAATGCTGAGCTTAGGTTAGCTTTAAGTAAGGTTCAGGAGGCTGAGCGGTCGCTACGTAACAGATTAGTAGATGCGGAGCTTAGTGTTGAAACGCAGAAGTTTGCTGTTACCGATATGCGTGATGAGCTTACCAACATGCATAGTGAGCGCACTGAATTGCTTGAAGAGCTAGGTTTTTTTCGTAATCTCATGACTTCAGACGATGGTCCGAGGGGATTGCGTGTGGGGGACTTTAATCTTCTCCCAAGCGAAGGAGAGAATAAATATAGCTTTGCAATCTTGGTCACCCAGGCGGCGAAGGTTAGGAGGCAGGTAACTGGCGAAGCGAACTTAATTGTCCGTGGAACGATAGACGGCGATGAAGCTCAATTTGCTCTAGCCGACCTTAATGGAAGTGCGAAGACACCGCTAAAGTTTCGTTTTCGCTACTTTCAAGATTTGAGCGGTGCGCTAACTCTCCCGGAAAATTTTGCCCCTCAAGCAGTAGTTGTTACCGTTCGTACGAAAAATGGCCCGTCAGTTGAAAGATCATTTCCTTGGTCAGTGGAAGAGGCATAAGATTTAGGGAAGTTGAGATCTTGGGTGGACGTGGGATAAACAGCTCGACCAGAAAGATACACGCAGACAGACCGATAGATAGAAAAATAAAGACAGATAGAAAGAAAGACAGAAAGACAGAAAGACAGAAAGACAGATAGACAGATAGACAGATAGACAGATAGACAGATAGAAAGATAGAAAGATAGAAAGACAGACAGAACCGTACATATGGGATCACAGCTAGAGGCGGCTAAATGTTCGGATAGAAGAGGAATAGCAGGTATGAAAGTAATGAAATCAAAACAAGACGTTACCCTGATAGCTGCGGATAGTGAAATTGAAGGTAGTTTGCGTTTCAGTAGCCAGCTATTCGTGAAAGGCAAAGTCACTGGCAACATCTCCGCAGAAGAGCCAGGTGCGACATTGATAATAAGCCCTGATGGATTTGTGGTGGGTGATATTCGTGTTCCAAACGTAGTGATCAACGGTCATTTAGACGGCAATGTATACGCCGATGAGCGATTGGAAGTTTCCGCAGGCGCTGAAGTGCAGGGGGACTTGTATTACAGCGTTATTGAGATGCATATGGGCGCGCAGGTACAAGGTAGGCTGATTCATTCTGAAAATGACGCAGATAAAAAGGGTACTGTGCACGCGCTACCGGTTGATAGTGGGCGTAGCTAGTTTAGCGAGGAACTTCTTTAACGTTGCAATCTCATTTTGTTGATTCACGCGGGCGACCGTTTAGGGTGCAGCCTGCAGTCATCTAATCTCTCTTAGCCGCCTATTTTGGCGCATTTTCCGCTAAATCTTTATTTGCTCCCCGCTTTTGTTATCCTTTCCCCATCCTATGTCTCTTTCTTACATAAATTCTTGAGATAACCTATACCCATGCAAGCAGAAATCAGTTTCTCCGAGAGTGCGGCCGTTAAAGTTAAGCGCCTGATAGATAACGATGGCGATGACTCTCTTAAGCTCCGTGTCTTTATAACCGGAGGTGGTTGTAATGGTTTTTCCTATGG
Organism: marine gamma proteobacterium HTCC2089; assembly: GCA_905182905.1. Classification (GTDB taxonomy): domain Bacteria; phylum Pseudomonadota; class Gammaproteobacteria; order Pseudomonadales; family Azotimanducaceae; genus UBA4421. The sequence goes on from CAJJDH010000009.1 coordinate 24,760, forward strand.
ATTTACATTTGATAGTGAGGTGGCAGAGGACGATGCGACGGTAGAACGTTCTGGTGTGACAATGCTGGTCGATTCTATGAGCTATCCGTATCTTGCTGGCGCGCAAGTGGATTACGTAGAAAATCTAAACGGCTCTCAATTCGTAGTTACAAACCCGAACGCATCGGCTACCTGCGGGTGCGGTAGCTCCTTCGCAATATAAGAGCTACATGTTGCAAGCTCGTTTTCGTTGATTCCACTAATTCTGCAACATGCTTGAGAGCGACTCGCCTGGAAAAATTGCTCCAAGTATACGCTCCCCTTTCGCTCCTGTGACTGAGGGGATGTTACCGGGCAAATTGTTCATTCTTTGATATGCAAGCCAAGCGAACGCGGCAGCCTCCAGTGAGTCGCCATCAACGCCCCAGTGCTCTGTTGGTTTTACCAGTATGTGCTGACAATGCACAGCGAGCCGATGCATCATAAATGCGTTTAACCGTCCGCCTCCACACACAGCTACGGCGGAAAGTCCTTGGGACTCTTTGTTTAGGCTTCTAGCAATACTTAGCGCACTTAACTCTACTAAGGTGGCTTGTACATCTTCTGGAGATATCGGTGTAAGTTTCTTCTGATTTGCGATGTGTTGCTCTAACCACGCAAGGTTAAAATACTCTCTACCTGTGCTTTTTGGCGGGGGTAGGGCGAAGTAAGGGTCTTGCAGGCAGGATTGAAGGAGTTCTTCGCAGATAGTGCCCGTTGCCGCCCAAGAGCCGCCTTGATCAAATGGCTCTCCTTTATGAATTTGACACCATTGATCAAGCAGTCCGTTGCCTGGCCCTGTATCAAAGCCGATTAACCGATCATTATCAAATATTGTTAGATTACCAATGCCGCCAATATTAAGGACTGCGATGTTGGCATCTGTGTCGCCAAATAAAATTTTGTGGAACGCGGGCGTTAGTGGTGCGCCCTGACCTCCGGCTGCAACATCGCGTCTGCGGAAGTCAGCGACTGTAGTTATGCCGGTAATTTCCGCTATGCTGTTAGGGTCGCCGATTTGTAGTGTGAACGGTGTGGTAAGTTCGCCAGGTGGCCGGTGTCTGATGGTTTGCCCGTGGCAGCCGATAGCAATGACATTTTGTTTGTCTGCACCTAACAATTTTAAGTAGTCGTTGATACTGTCTGCGATGAACTGTCCAAGTAATCTATCGCACTGTCCTAGCTGATCTAAATCATCATCCTCAGGCTGGCCTAAACTTAAGAGGTTGTCTCTTAACGTACTTGGTATTTCAAAGGTTTTTGCGTTGACAATTTCAATTCTAAGTTTGTTTCCGCTAGTTCGGATGTCAACTAAAGCTAAGTCCAACCCATCTACACTTGTGCCGCTCATGGCTCCTATGTAAAGGGAGTCAGCGAAATTTTTCATTGTGCCGTAACTAACGTGATTTGGTCTTTATAGCTTTTTAAAAGTAGAGCGTACTGCCGTGTCGCCGCACGGAATGAGGCGAGTTCCGATTTGGCCACGGGTTCGGCTTTAGGGAGTTTTACAGTGCGTGGATTTTTGTGCGAGCCGTTAACTAAAAATTCGTAATGCAAATGCGGGCCGGTCGCCCAACCCGTTGCCCCAACGTAACCGATAATTTGGCCTTGGCTTACTCTGCGCCCGGACTTAATATTTTTACCAAACTTGGAGAGGTGGAGATACTTTGTTACAAACTGTTCACCGTGCTGAATAACGATATAGCGACCATTCGAGTTAGATCGAGAGGCTGTAGTAATTTTGCCGTCACCTGCGGCCAATATGGGCGTGCCTCTAGGTGCCGCGTAATCGATGCCTCTGTGCGGACGAATTGTTTTGTGCAATGGGTGTCTTCTGCGCAAATTGAAGCTTGAGCTGATACGCGAAAATTCTACAGGCGCGCGCAAAAACGCTTTTCGCATACTTATGCCTTCCGGTGTATAGAAATCAGTGTCGCCATTGGCGTTAGTGAATCTTATTGCGGCATATGTTTTTTGTTGGTTTATAAAATCTGCGGCTAATATTTCGCCCGTGCCGATATATTCGCCATCAAGGTACAGCTCTTCATACGCCACAAAAAATTGGTCGCCTGGTCTGATGTCTAAGACGAAGTCGATATCCCACTGGAAAATTTGCGCCAATCGCATAGTCAGCTTGTCTGGTAATCCAGCCCTTTGGCTAGCAAGAAAAAGGCTGTCGTCTATCGTTGCATGTTTGTAAGAAATCACCCTGTCGGGGAAAGCGGTATTTTTTTCAGCGACAAACATGTCACCCTGACGGGTAAATTGCAGTGATTCAAGGCGCGATGCGTGATATGTGAATTGAGTTAGCTTGCCATCAACGGACACAAACGAAACGTTATTTCCAGGAAAAATATTTTTCAGCTGCTTGCCCAGCTTGGTGGTACTGATTTGGTGTAGGTCTTTTGCGGAGTATCCATTACGGGTAAAAATCTTGGCTAAGCTATCTCCCGCCCCAACTTTATCTTGTTTGATAACGGTTTCTACGTTCTGGGCGAGCGCTTTGCTTGCTTGTTCGGCGCGCAGCAATTCCGCTTTTTCGGTGGCTAATCGTTGGGCGTTTGTTGCCGCTGTGGTGTTGATGTTGTTACTGGCGCCTTCACCGTTTTCGCTCTGTCCGCTAAGCAGTAGGATCAGTAATCCCACCCCCGTGAATAGGATTATGCGCATGTGTAGTTTAGGAAAACTCATTCTATGTTTTCTGCTCATAACTTGCCGATAACAGTTGTTGTACCCCAATTTGCAGTCCAAATTGTATCGACGGAAAAAGGTCAGCTTATTGCTTCCGCAAAACAGCCGGCAGTATAAGCTAATCCTGCCGTGATAAAAGTCTTACTGGTGGACCCTATTCTGCAATGGTCCGGTCTGATTTAATAGCACGCTTAGGTTTCAGCAGACTCATAGATGACATGTGGATGCCTCTGATGTTGTCGATATGCTGTCGATAATTGCGAAAAAATGTACTTACACTTTTAAGGTGGATATGAAAACACAGGATCTCATGCATGAACTGCGCTGGCGCGGGCTTATCTCTCAACTCTCCAATGAGAGCGGCCTTGAGGACTATTTGGCGAGCGGTTCGCAAACACTCTATTGCGGTTTTGATCCAACTGCCGACAGTTTGCATATAGGGAGTTTGGTGCCATTGCTTGCGCTCAAACGCTTTCAGTTGCATGGACATAAGCCAATACTCTTGCTCGGTGGAGCGACAGGGTTGATTGGAGACCCTTCAGGGCGTGACGATGAACGTAACTTAAATACTGAAGGTGTTGTTGGCTCTTGGGTAGAGTCTCTGCATTCACAAGTCGATCGTTTCCTTGATTTTGATGGTGCAAATCCTGCCGCCATTTGTAATAACTTGGATTGGACTGAGAAGTTAGATGTAGTTAGTTTCTTGCGAGATATCGGCAAACACTTTTCGGTTAACGGAATGATTCAGCGCGAGTCTGTGAAAGCGCGGCTCGAGCGTGAGGGGCAGGGTATTTCATACACGGAGTTCAGCTATATGCTTTTGCAGGCTATGGACTTTTTGGAGTTGGCTCGGCGCGATGGTTGTCTTATTCAAATTGGTGGCAGTGATCAGTGGGGGAATATTGTTTCTGGTATTGATTTAATACGCCGACATCTTGGCAAAGAAGCCTTTGCGTTAACTATGCCGCTGGTGACAAAGTCCGATGGTACTAAGTTCGGCAAGTCGGCATCTGGAGCAATATGGCTCGATGCAAAGAAAACCTCCCCCTATAGTTTTTACCAGTTTTGGCTAAATACAGCGGATGCTGATGTTGAAGCGTTTCTAAAGCTCTTTACTTTTCTCGATGAAGACGAGGTTGCAACATTAGCTGGCACCACTCAAGAGCATCCAGAATTGCGCGAGGGTCAGCGCCGGCTAGCGAAGGAGGTGACACTGCTTGTTCATGGTGAAGCAGCATTGACGTCTGCTGAAAGGATCAGTGCGTGTCTATTTGCTGGAGAGGTTGCTGGTTTACAGCAAGAGGACTTGGAGCAGTTACAGCAAGATGGGCTTGCCAGTAATATATGTGCTCCCGGTTCGGGTCTGCTCACTGTCATGGTGGATGCATCCTTGGCTAAATCCACGGGCGAGGCGCGCAAGCTGATTCAGGGCAATGGGGTCAAAGTTAATGGTCAGCCAGCGACTGATCCGCGCATGGAATTGTCCTTCGACGACGCGCTGTTTGGCCGGTTTTACCTGATACGTAAGGGCAAAAAGCAATACGGCCTAGTTGTCCGAGAAGCCTGAGTTAGTTTTTTTCTCGATTATTTCAAATTATTTCAAATTTAGGGTTGCGCGGGAATTCCATATGCGTATTATACGCCTCCCTTGCAGCGACGCCGAAAGCGAAGCAGCAGCTCTTTAAAAAGAAATAGCAAGTACGAAGTGACCGCAGATATTAGCTTATTTGCGCAGAACACTTAGTACTAAACAAGCCATTCGTGTGGGAACACGTAATACGTTTTGAGTAAATGATTACTCGGCATCATGAGGATGTGAAAAGATTTATCTGGTCACAAAATCAAAAGTCGAAAAAATTAAACTGAAGAGTTTGATCATGGCTCAGATTGAACGTTGGCGGCACGCCTAATACATGCAAGTCGAACGAGAAAGCACCTCGGTGTGAGTACAGTGGCGGACGGGTGAGTAACGCGTAGGAATCTACCTAGTAGTGGGGGACAACTCGAGGAAACTCGAGCTAATACCGCATACGACCTAAGGGTGAAAGTGGGGGATCTTCGGACCTCACGCTATTAGAGGAGCCTGCGTTAGATTAGCTTGTTGGTGAGGTAAAGGCTCACCAAGGCTACGATCTATAGCTGGTCTGAGAGGACGATCAGCCACACTGGAACTGAGACACGGTCCAGACTCCTACGGGAGGCAGCAGTAGGGAATCTTGGGCAATGGGCGAAAGCCTGA
>CAJJDH010000010.1 GCA_905182905.1 marine gamma proteobacterium HTCC2089
TTGATCAGTACTAGTGTAGATCCGCTACCTAGGTTTCTGAGGTTGACGTTAGCTTGGCCTGTGGAGCTGTCGCCACCAGAAAAAGCGTTGCCAGCACCGCCGATGGCGCCTGAGTTGAAAGTAAGGCTACCGATAATATCTTTAATGTCGGTTGCGCCAATTTGGTCAAGAGAGGACTTATCAAGAACCGTTAGTGGTACGGCCGAATCTTCCGCCGACCGTTTTAGGTAAGAGCCGGTAACCACGACCTCTTCAATGGCTTCCTCTTCAGCCATAACGCTTTGGAAGCCAATCAGATTCAGAACCAATACACCAATATAAAAGACGCTATGCATCCCCCCTTGGTGAAATGTTGTTTTTTGCCTCTTTCGGCCGAATAAGGTCATAAACCTCTCCTAATAGTTAATCAAAAAAACGAACTACACTCGCCTAGTTCGTCGTGCTTGAAAACGACAAATAGAAGCGATGCAGGAAAAATCCCGTCGGAAATATGTTTCAAACTGTTTCTATCAGCTACAAATAGAGTGGTCGAATGTAAACGAGAGAAAATTTCATTTTTGTGAACTAGTTGGCATTCCACTCTTTTCTCGTCGCTTTTATCAGCGTTCTAACAGGGAAAATGCGAGTTAACGGTCTCTACTTTGAATCGTCGATTTATTTGCAAGCAGCACCTTGTAACATTTGATGAATACTAAAAACCTCGGGCCTATCCACGATTAGATTCGAACTGTTAGAAGCGGTCATTCCAAAAAACGACCTTTTAGGAGCTAATAGCTACCATTTGTCGGTGGCAGGCTTATTGGAAGGTATCCAAGAGAGTTCTTTGCATGGAGTCCGTTATTGTCTCTGGCTTGGAATTTGAGACATTGATACTTGTGAATTACCACGTGGCAACCACCTAGAAAACCTTCTAGACATCGAAATTATTCGTGTTGCAATAGGGGGAAATAAGCCGTCTTCTTGTTGTCTAAAAGACACCTAATTGTCCACTTAGAGTCAGCGCAAAAATTTTGCCTCCATGAGGTCTTTAGTCCTATAGTCCAAGCTTCACATTGGCAGAGAGAAAGCATGGTAAAGGTTATAAAGAATGGTGACCGGCTATACAAAAGCAGGTTCATCAAACTCGTGTTTGCCAGCTTTGCCTTTGCTGCAATAGCAAGCACAAATGCTCAGGCAGTAGAGTTAACGCCGCGAGAGGCGTATACATTTGGTCAGATTTGCGCCTACTGTCATGCACGTGCCGAAACAAGTGCGCCGGTTATTGGCGATACTGAAGAATGGCAGCGCCGCTCTGCGGACGGGTTTGAAGTATTGGTTACCAACACCATCCTAGGTGTTGGCAATATGCCGCCGCTGGGTACTTGCGGATACTGTACGGAAGACGAGATTCGTAATCTTGTAATTGTTATGTCGGGTTTAGATCCTGCGGCTGCAAACCAAGGGGTAAAACCATGATCAATCGCCGAAAGCTTATAAAAAACTCTGTGCTAGGCACGCTGGGTGCCAGCGCCGCTGTCGGCTTAACCGGTTGTGGCAAAGGTTCTATGGGCCCAGACCAGTCCTTAGGCTACGATTTCACCACGGGCAAACCACTACCTTGGATGAACTGGGCCAAGAATCAAGGTTGCCAGCCGGCGCATAGAATTGCGCCGCAATCTGAAGACGAGTTGCTATCTATAATGACCTCCGGCAATGGCGGAACTATCCGCCCTGTAGGCGCAGGCCACTCATTCAGCGGTGTTGTGCCTACTGAAGGTACGTTGCTATCAACAGACTTGTTGAATGGAATAATCAGCGTAGACCAAGAGCAAAATATTGTAGAGGTTTGGTCAGGCACGCGTTTGCACCAATTAGGTCCGGCGTTAGATGCTTACGGACAAGCCCTAGTGAATCTGCCGGACATCAATTATCAGACTATTGCCGGTGCTATTTCTACCTCCACTCATGGCAGTGGTGTGAATATGGGTTCTTTGTCTTCAATGATAGATGAGCTAACTATCGCTACGCCGAGCGGTGAGTTACTAACCTGTAATGGGAAGAATAATGTAGAACTGTTTCATGCGGCGCGTTGCGGCCTCGGCGCACTGGGTGTCATTACTCGAGTAAAAATGCGTACCGTTCCCGCATATAGCCTCATACAAAAAACCGCAGTGGAACCTTTGGATGACATCCTAGATCAAATTGAATTTGAGAAAGCGAGCAACCGCAATTTTGAATTCCTGGCCTTTCCCCATACTTCGATGGCGCTAGTTGTGCGTACAAACGAAGTAGATTCGTCTGCGCCAATCATTAGTTCTGGAGAGGAAGATCCAACGGCCATATTTCAAATTCGTGATGCCTACCAGCAACTTGGTGTACTGCCGTTAGTTGGTGAGTTTGCCTACCAAAAAATAATTGATGCGGCAGCAGGTGGCGCAGCAACGGTAAAGTCTGGGCCATCGTATACCGTGTTAACGCATGACCGTGTCGTGCCTTTTCGAGAAATGGAATATACGGTGCCAGCAGAATTAGGCCCTGCCTGCTTAAAGGAAATACTGGCGACTATTGTTGAGAAAAATATCCCCGTCATTTTTCCAATTGAATATCGCTACACCAAAAAAGACGACATATGGTTAAGTATGTTCTCGCAGCAAGATGGATGTTCTATCTCTATCCACCAATTCGCTGATGAGGATTTTGTAGAATACTTTGCTCAGATTGAGCCCATTTTGCGCAAATACAATGGCCGCCCGCATTGGGGCAAACTACACACCCTTGGGCCACAAGAATTGTCAGATCTGTATCCACACTGGCAAGATTTTCTCGCCATGCGAGAAAGCATCGACCCTAACCAGCAACTGGTGAACAGTCACCTCGCGCAAATTTTTGGTCTGGGAGAGTTAACTAATGCCTAGTCGCAGATCTCTTTTACTTGGCGGACTAACCCTTGCTGGTGCGGGAGCATTTTGGGCGCGACCAAGCAAAATGGGGTCTGGAGGACATAACGACTATTTCACAAAGCTCAATAACGTGTTGCGTAAAAACAGCGAAGGCCGCCCCACAATGGTCATTGATCTAGACGCTCTGGATCATAATATTGCCGAAGTGGGCCGCGCACTGGGTAATCGCGATTTAAGAATTGTTGCCAAATCTATTCCCAGTACCTCGCTTATTGATTATGTGAGTAGCCAATCTGGTTCCAACAAACTTATGGCTTTTCATGAACCATTTCTAAGCGCAATGGGCACGCCACAGTCGGACATATTATTCGGTAAGCCGATGCCGGTAGATGCAGCAGCAAGATTCTATGATCGACCCGCGCTGACGAGGTTTAATCCCACAACACAATTGCAGTGGCTAATTGATACACCTGAAAGGCTTGCTCAGTATGCAAAGTTAGCGGAGGCCAAAAAGCTCTCAATGAGCATTAATATTGAAATAGATGTAGGGCTGCACCGTGGTGGGGTAAACGATCCTACTGTGCTAAAGCAGATCCTCCAAACCATTGAACAAACACCGCAATTGTCCTTCAACGGACTGATGGGTTATGACCCGCATGTAGTTAAAATGCCTGAGCTTATTGTTGGGCAGTCCGAGGAATTTCAGCGCGTGCAGCAGCGCTATCAAAAGATGTTAGATGTCGCTCAAAGCTACCAGAGTAGTAACTTAACTTTAAACGCGGCGGGTAGCCCTACGTATACTTTGTGGGGCAATGTGCAGGGCATTGCTAACGAATTATCTATTGGTTCTGGATTTGTCAAACCTCTAGATTTTGACTTGCCTTCATTAGCCAATCATAGACCGGCACTTTATATAGCAACGCCGGTTTTGAAATCATCCAAAGGCACTTGGACAGCGGGGGCAGATTGGGTGGGTGAGGTGCAAAGCCTATGGGACCCAAATAGAGCAAGAACAATTTTTGTTTACGGCGGCTATTGGCAGGCCAAAACAGTTTCGCCGGAGGGCCTTATTAATAATCCGTTGTTCGGTAGAAGCAGTAATCAAGAAATGTTGAATGCATCAGATGCCGTGGATATCGCTGTAGACGACTATGTGTTTTATCGACCCACTCAAAGCGAGTTTGTTATGTTGCAGTTTGGCGAGATCTTGGCCGTGCGCAAAGGACAGATTGAATATCGTTGGAAGCCCTTTAGCTGGGTTTAAACTTTTTCCAAGTTAGCCGCAATGTTAGGGTTGGCGTCCACCCTTCGCAGCTGCGCCTAGTGTTCACGAGGTTGCCGTTGAACGGTGACTTAACGGGACGTGTATTCCAGTAGCCCCGCCAGTCAGGAGATCAACACCGCCCATAGTTTTCCGTCCATAAACAACTGTTAAGTCTGAAATTATCTGTATGGAACGATAAACAAATGAAATCCATTAGAAATAAATATTCTAGGGAGACAAGGCTGAAAATTATGGAAAATATTCGTATAACTTTAATATGTTGCATTACTTCTGTTTTAGCTCTCGGCTGTGCATCAAAGCCAGAAGATATTATTGCCGTAGCGTATCCGGATGAGGCATATGCTGGATTGTCATGCGAACAGATTGGGCGTGAACGTATCAGAGTGCAAGATCAAGTGTTAGCGGCTACGGGACAACAGCGTTCCGAAAGGAAAAAGGATCAAGCTTGGGGGTGGACCGGTGCAATTTTATTTGCGCCAGCATTGTTTATGATGGATGGAAACGAGGAAACTGCTACCCGTCTTGCTGTATTAAAAGGGCAGTACGAATCTATAGAGAGAGTTAGCGCAGCTAAGAGATGTGTGGGGAACATCGCGCAGTAACCCCTCCGAAGACCGGTCCCTGAGAATAAGTGCACCCTATGAATGTCGGTAAAAAGTAGCTCCACTCTATAAAGCCCAAAAGCCCAGCGTCCATTTCCCTTAAAGCCATTGTAACAATCACCTACAAGAGGTGCGAAAGTCTAGGTGATAGAAAATCAAGGAGGCTTATTTAGATCATCTCAAGTTAGGTAGACGCAAATGGAGGAAATACAAAAAGGGGAATAATGGTGGCCTGAGGTGGAATTGTTTCCTGCCGTCAGCACCAAACCACTGATGAGCCTAGGTATATCAACGGCTTACGCAATCTCAGTTCACTGTCAAAGGCAATATATTGTCTACTCTTGCGTTTTAACCAAGCCGGCCCATCTAAAGCGCCCGCGGGAGGACCTATAGCCCTACACTAATAGTAGTAGTTGCCAGTGGTATACATTAGAGATGGGTTTGAGATGAATCGCTGGAGTTAGCAAGCCGTCAAACTTCAAGTCTTAACCAGTGAGACTCAAGACTGCTGAAGCAATGCTGCTGTACCCCTTCCAACTTGCTCGGATTACGACTATTCTTCCGCGGTCTGCTAGGTCGGTTTTGAGCGTTTAAGTCGGCATTAATTAAATCTGAGTTGGCCATCTTAACAGCAGGTCACCTGCCACAACTTTAATTATTGATTAGACCGATTTGATTTTTTAATAAAGTGCCGTAACTTTTATGTAAGAAAGCTACGATCATAGTGCCGACAAAAGTGAGCTTTCAGCATGACCCCGTTACAAAGTTTGACCGATCAAGTGAAATCATATTCCAAAATAAGGAACGTGAGCGCTAATGCGTATTTTGACTTCAACCCAAAAGAGCAAGCTATCGTTATAGAACATGGCGAACTCATGGTCGCAGGTGCCAAGGGTCCCAAAACTGGTCTTTCTGGCAGAGTAATTTTAAAAGAAAATGATCCGCTAGGCTTCGCTGAATCCATTGCAGCTGCGAATGCGGGGTACGAGTGTAAGGTCCTTTCTGATCTGCAGATTAGAGTGTTTGACGGCGTAGAAATACGTGGCTTCGCAAACAAAGCCGAGATTTTTTCTAGAAACATCATTCGTTATAGCGTGGGCAGAATTTTTGATGGCGTGAGAAAAGGTTCAAAAGCCAGTATCGTCTTTGAAGATGAATTCATTTTTAAGCATTATGATGATCTAAAAAAAGTAAAAGTTGCTAGCGGTAGAGAAATTTTCAAGGCCGGCGCTCATGCAGACAAAATGTATTTCATTGCGTCAGGTTCGGTTAATGTCAACACGGCACAGAATAAGTTAATAACGACATTAAGTGCGGGTGAGTGCTTTGGCGAGGCCTCGCTCCTGGGAGAAGGTGTACGAAGCTCAACAGTTTGCGCCAACACTGACGTTAGTTTAGTTGTCATAGAAAAGAGCCGCGCTGAAGCAGAATTACAAGACGGTCATCCCATGACTCAATTCGCCACATTAATGTTGCTTAAGCAACTGGGCCTTATGAACCAATTACGCGGCTTGCACCAACGTAAGAATGTTTAACTGCAATGCCTTAGGAGCCAAGCCCGCTTGGCTGTTTGGGAAGTTCTTCTGTGTCAGTTAACACCAAAATTCAGATCAAATTCTATTAATTCTGAGTCCAGACCTCACATCACAACCAGCAGCCTCACACTCTTAGCTAATCATCCTCCAACACCACAACCTCAGTGTCCTTCTCCTTACCTTTAACACTCCAATCCATCCTCACTGACCTAACGTCACCAGTACCTTTGAGTACATATTGAAAAGATCTAGCCAACATAAGTTCAACTGTCGGCTTAGCGGACACAGGAATAATTACTCCATCATGTACTGGTAACACGGGTATACCTAGGTCAGTAGCCATACGTACAACATGCTGAATAATTGTGTTGTCTAAGCTTTGGCAAACTCCTTGTGTTACTTAAAGTAATATAGCTCGTGCATTTATTGTTACTTATGGTAACGTTATTCCACTTAAAAAAATTAGGATGGCATTATGAAACTTTTATCAATGGCGATGGCAACTGTGGCTCTAACCTTCTCGGCCTCTACGATGGCCGGTGGAACAACTGAAGTTGCCCAAGGGCACGATATGGACTCTATAGTTAAGAAGCTAACAATGAGCTGCTACCGCAATCGCGAAGGCGACCGTTTGTTTGTTGGCGTAGCGGAGACAGTGCGTTTTTGTCAAAACGCAGCCAAGCAAGTCGTTTCAGCCGCTTACGCGCAAAAAGGGTTAGAGCTGGCTAGCGCGCAGCAACAACAGCTGAGCGAACGCATCAACTAAAAAACCTGTGACCAACTCCGCGCGATGATTGAGTAGTACTTCGTGCGGTGATTTTCAGGGACTTAGCGGTCAGAGAGCAAAAGATAATTGCTGGAGCTAAAATTGAGGACGCTGACTTTGCAACTGAGAGTGCAGCGTTAGCCAAAGCTCAGGTGCCTCAGCAGTCTGGCGTAGCTATGTTGGCTCAAGCCAACGCTAGTCCACAGTTGGTATTGCAACTGGTCAAGTAGCCTTATCAACTTTGAGCCTTGGTTTAACATCACAACCAACGGCTTCAGGTCAGGCTATAGGCAGAGCCTTTACTGCTCACAGCCCAATCTGATCAAGGAGTTAAAAAATTTAAAGGTTGCAAAATGGTGGCCTGAGGTGGAAT
>CAJJDH010000011.1 GCA_905182905.1 marine gamma proteobacterium HTCC2089
AATCCTCTTAGGCCCGGTACCGATAAACAGCCTTCCCAGTACCCAGCGGTTTTTGGATTGAGTATCTCAATGGTTGGGTTGAAGAAGGCTGTGAGTGGAATGGCTTCAATTTCGCCGTATCTGCTAGGTCCTCCCGGCACTTCAATAATCGCCATGCGAAGAGGTTCGTCTATTTGCGGCGCTGCTAAACCCACACCGCCATAGTCGCGCAGAGTATCCTCCATATCCGTCAACAAGCGCGCCATCTCTTGGCTACCAATGAAGTCGTCTGAGACATTGTCCGCTGGAATTCTTAAAGAAGGGTGCCCCATACGGATGATTTTTCTGATAGCCATAATTATCTCTTTTTGCTTGTACAATCGCTGTTAAGTATAGACGACTCTACCAATGCCCATTTACAGGGATAGCTGATTACGGCACAGGTTATTGTTCTGATTGTAGATTACTCACTCCAGCAATTTAGCGGTTACTAGGGAAGCGGCGCATACCTGATTCTGTGATTATCGCGTCGAGTGGAACATCCCAGTGGGATCTTTCAAGAGTCTCAGAGCTTTCCTGAATATCAAAGCCGATTCCCATCATGTAGGGCCTGCTGGCTTCGTTGCTAAAAAAACGATCGTAGTATCCACCACCCATTCCCAGTCGCGTACCGTGCTGGTCAAATGCAACCAATGGCAGTAATACGCAATCTAACATTGGTGCTTCTATTTGTTCCGCGACTTCTGGGTTTTGCAGTGTTCTCAAACCAAAATGCCCAATAGTGGTGGTACTAGTTTTGCTATAGAGGTGAAAGTGCATTTGGCCTTGATCTGCGCCTTGCACTTGGTCGATGACTGGGACAAAAACGTTGATTCCAGAATGCTCTCTGGCAGCATCAATCCAATTGTCTAAGGACGCTTCGTGTTTGCTACTCAAATAGGCTGCAATGTTTATAGCTTTTGCTTTGGCATCTATTCTAGCGGGATAGTTTTGGCTGAAAAAAGTTTCTAGGTGCGCACAAATTGCGGTGCCGGCGCTGGCTTTTGTATCAGCAGCTAGCCTAGCTCGTATTTCACGAATTTTGCTGCGCTGCTGTTGCCTGTAAGTTGGAGACGCATTTGCCATAAATATGCAAGATCTAGAAGTAACTAGACTTAGTTAATAAGTGCTCCCGGAAATGCCGCTGTTGGTTTGCCCTGAACCGTCGAGGCTCAAGGCGGAGAATCAAGCAAAATCTAAGGCGCCCCATAAGGTTGGGTATGCACACCGACTCTGCGGAGAAACTCCTGACGTTTATTTAACGGCTCAAGGACTCGACCACTCGCAAACATCCTAGGAGCAAGTGCAGTATAACTATTTTCCGCGGTAGGCAAACAACGAACTTGGTTTATCTCTTAACTAAATGAAAGACATTTACCCGAATGTTACGAGGTGATTATTCTGAGTTAGGAAGAATGCTGCTAATTTTTTCATTGAGCATTTTTAACCGCCGGTTAGCTATATCCTGATTTGAACTGGCATTTTTGCTGCCTCTCAATAGCTCGTTAGCGATGTTTAGCGCAGCCATGACAGCTACTCGGTCTACACCAACTACTTTACCCGTCGAGCGTATCTCCATCATTTGCTCGCTCAAATAACGTGCTGAGCGCAGCAAGGCCTCTTCCTCATCCGCTGGGCAAGAAATTTGGTATTCTTTGTCCATGATATTGATACTCAGGGTTTTGACGTCATTACTCATTACTTACGGGCCATTGGCTGTTTATAGTACTTGGGTGTTTGTTCACGATTCGCGATCTGGCCTTTAGTCCTTTTCAAGGGCTTTTAGCCGCCCAATCATCGACTCGACTCGGTTTTTGGCAAGCTCGTTTTTCTCAATGAGTTTTGCTCTTTCAACGGTCCAATTACTCTGCTGAGTCTTCAACGCCTTATTTTCATTTCCCAATAGGTGCACTAGGGAAATAAGGTTGTCTACTTGGCGTTCGAGACGGTTAAGTTCTTCATTTGGATATAGCGGATCTGTCATGACGAGCAACTGGCAATTAGGCTGAGAGTAGGGGATAGTTTGCGCCGTTTAGAATCTTTTGTGTAGCCCTACTCACCGTGACAAATTTATTAGTTAAAGCAGAACAAGCGTCGTCCACCCTAATGCCGGCTGAATTGCATGGCATGGTGTGTGGTATGGCGGTAAATGGTAGCCCTGAATTCGTGGTAGCGGAACTAGTCGCGCTTGCGGGTGCTGAGGCTCTTGCTGATGAAGAAGCATTAGGCATCTTTATTACGGAAGCTCTAGATCAACTTTATGATCAAGAAATGTCTTTCTCGCCGTTAATTCCTGACGATGATGAAGCTATGGCTACACGGGTGGAAGCTATTTCCGACTGGAGTGGCGGTTTTTTGGCAGGTTTTGCCGCTGGCTTGAATGCTGCCCGCGACGAACTGCCGCTAGATGTGCAGGAAATCATTCGTGACCTTGCAGCCCTCTCGGGTATGGATTCAGCCGATTACTCAGACGAGGAAGGCCTAGAAAGCGAAGAGGTTGAAGAAAACGAAGCCTCGCTTATGGAAATTTATGAGTACATACGAGTCAGCGTAGTGTTGATTATGGCCTTAATGGATGAGCATCAAGCTCAACAAGCAGCTGAATAACTGTGATCTCGATTAGTTCGAGTGAATACGCGCGTCGTCGACGACGCCTAATGAACGAAATGGAACCAGGCTCCATTGCGGTAATTCCTGGCGCCGTCGCGCAACGTCGTAACCGAGATATTTTTTACCCCTTTCGCCAAGACAGTGACTTCTATTACCTAACCGGTTTTTGTGAGCCCGAGGCGCTTTTGGTTTTGGTTCCTCAGCGCGAGCAAGGCGAAACAATTTTATTTTGCCGTGATAAGGACCCTCGCATTGAGCAGCGCGATGGTGTGATTTTGGGGCCTGAAGCAGCGGTAGCGAGCATTGGTGTTGATGATGCGTTTCCGGTGGTAGATGAAGATGAAATTCTCCCCGGTTTGCTGGAAGGTCGTCATCGTATTTATATGACTATGGGTGAATACCCGTCTTTTGATGCCCGCATACTCGGGTATGTGGCGGACATTCGTGCAAGAGAATCTGGGGGTGCTCAGCCTCCGGGGGAATTTGTTTCGCTGAAACACTTGTTGCATGAACACCGTATTTATAAGTCGCCTACAGAAATTCAAGTGATGCGTCATGCCGCGCAAATTAGTGCCAATGCCCACGTGCGAGCAATGCAAAAAGTCCGCCCGGGTATGCTCGAGAGCGAGCTTGAGGCCGAGCTAGTTTATGAGTTTATGCGCAGTGGCGCGGCTAATGCAGCGTATCCAAGTATTGTTGGCGGTGGTAAAAATGCCTGCGTGTTGCATTACATCAACAATAATTGCGCGTTGAATGATGGCGAGCTGGTGTTGATAGATGCCGGTTGTGAATACCAACATTACGCTGGTGATATTACTCGAACCTTTCCCGTCAGCGGACGTTACTCGGAAGCGCAAAAGGAA
The DNA here is from genome assembly GCA_905182905.1 of marine gamma proteobacterium HTCC2089. Classification (GTDB taxonomy): domain Bacteria; phylum Pseudomonadota; class Gammaproteobacteria; order Pseudomonadales; family Azotimanducaceae; genus UBA4421. Next base: position 3,492 of record CAJJDH010000011.1, read on the forward strand.
CTTTATGACATCGTGCTGGCTGCCAACTTAGCCGCCATAGAATTGTGTCGGCCTGGGGAGCATTTCAATGCCCCACACGAAGCGGCGGTGAATGTAATGGTGGAAGGGTTGATTAGCCTGGGTATTCTTCATGGTGATAAGGATGACCTCATCGCTGATGGAAGTTATTTAGTATTTTGCCCGCATAAAAGCTCCCATTGGCTGGGCATTGATGTGCACGATGTGGGCGACTACCGCTTCGATGAAGAATGGCGACCGTTTGAGCCAGGGATGGTTTTAACCATAGAGCCTGGAATATATATCCCTAGTAACGATAAAACTGCAAATGTGCCTGAGCAATATATAGGTATGGGAGTGCGTATTGAGGACGATGTTCTCATTACTAAGGATGGACACGAGGTGCTAAGCAGCGCAGTAGCAAAAGAAACCGGCGCTATTGAAACGTTGATGCAGGCATTATGAAAAACACCTCCCCAACCTCAGAGCAACTACATATTGCCGTTGTCGGCGCAGGGCCGGTTGGCGCGACTGCGGCGTTGCTACTGATCAAACAAGGGTATCAGGTAACGTTGGTGGATCGCCAAGAACCGCAACCCGGACCGATGGGTCTGGGCATGGATATTCGCAACGTGGCATTGTCGCCCGCCTCCGCTCAGTTACTAAAAAGTGTTGGCGTGTGGCCCCAAGCCTACGCTGCACCTTATGACACCATGCGAATTTGGGAACATTGGGGTACTAATGATTTAGTCTTTGATGCCACTGACGTCGATCAATCTGCTCTTGGTTGGATTGTTCAGGTCTCGCCATTATTGGCGCAGTTGTGGCAGCAATTGCATTTGCACGCTACTTCCAATGGGCCTTTGAGTATAGTCCTTGGCCAAGTTCAGAATATTGTTGTTCCGGTAAAAACTGGAGATAAAGTTGTCTTAACTGTGGAGCAGGAGTCTGCAGTAAACCATGTGTCGGTAGATCTAGTTATCGCCGCTGATGGCGCAGAATCAGTAGTGCGTAAATCCCTAGATGTGCCGGCCGCTCTAATTCCCACAGGCCAGATGGCATTGACCACGGTGGTGCGCACCGAATTTGCCCATCAAAACACCGCTTGGCAGAGATTCTTGCTCGATGGGCCATTGGCCTTGTTACCTGCCAATGATCCGCATTTGTGCTCTGTCGTCTGGACTCAATCTGACACCTCCTGTCAGCGTCGTCTTGCATTAGGTGATGAGGCATTTTGTGCGGAGTTGCAGCACGCATTTGAAAACCGATTGGGTAAAGTTCAGGCAGCAGCGCAACGTCAAGGGTTTCCTCTGCGCCAGCAGTTAGCAGAAACCGCTATGCCACATTCTAGAGTAGTACTCATTGGCGATGCGCTGCGGGTAGTGCATCCGCTAGCCGGCCTCGGTGTGAACCTCGGTTTTGAGGATATCGCCAGCTTGTTGAAAATAATTCATGCCAATCCGCATTTTCTTCTCGGCGACCCTAGTTCGCAGCTGAATAAATTTGCGCGACAACGGCATTTGCGCTCAGAATCTATGCTCAGAGCATTAGACGGATTGAAACGACTATATGCTCAAGACAAACCCGGTATCAGTTGGCTACGTAATGTCGGTGTAGGCGTTTTTAATAGTCAGTTGTGGCTCAAGCGCCAAGTGATGCGTGAGGCAATGGGTTTAACATTTAGGTAATAATTCTCAGCAAAAAGAGACAGCTAATGACAGAAAAAACGCCCCTTTACGATTCACACCTGGCTGCAGGCGGGCGCATGGTCGATTTTGCTGGTTGGATAATGCCAGTCAATTATGGCTCGCAAATTGAAGAGCATACGGCAGTACGCACTGATGCCGGTATGTTCGATGTGTCGCATATGACCATTATCGATATCAACGGCCCAGATGCTGAAGACTTCTTGCGCTCAATTATTGCCAATGACGTAGCCTCGCTGTTGGTCAACCAAGCCTTGTATAGCGCTTTGCTTAATGAAGCAGGCGGTATTTTAGACGACCTGATTGTTTATCGATTGGACGATGGCTTTCGCTGTGTAGTTAATGCCTCAACTCGCCAAAAGGTTCTGGATTGGTTTGCACTGCATGCCTATGCCGACATGACCTTTGCCCACAAACCACAAATTATGATTGCGATTCAAGGTCCTAAAGCAATTCAACGTTTATCCGCAGTGACGGCGATTCTGTTATTAGATGAGCTCAAGCCATTTTATGCCATGCCACATGATGACTGGTTAATCGGAAGAACAGGTTACACGGGTGAGGATGGGGTAGAGGTTATGTTGCCGGTAGAGCAGGGTATTCGCCTTTGGCAACAGCTGCGTGATGCAGGTGTCGCGCCAGCAGGTTTGGGGGCCAGAGATACCCTACGCTTAGAGGCTGGTCTTAATTTATACGGGCAAGATATGGATGAGACAACGTCGCCATTGGTCAGCAACATAGGTTGGACCGTGGCGTGGAATCCGCCGGAGCGCAACTTTATTGGTCGTGCCGCAATAGAAGCCCAACGGGGCAACGCCGAAGAAAAGTTAGTCGGTCTCGTCTTGGAAGACAAAGGCATATTGCGCCATGACCAAAAGGTCATTACCAATGCAGGTGATGGCGTGATCACCAGCGGTACCTACTCACCTAGCCTTGAGTACAGTATTGGATTGGCAAGAGTGCCGAAAGGTGCAACAGGAGAATGCCAGGTAGACATCCGCGGCAAACTGAAAAAGGCACGATTGGTTAAACCGCCATTTGTGCGCAAAGGCAAAGACCTAGTGAGCAAGTCCTAGTTGGCAAATTCGCTGATTTGGACAAAGAAAAAGCTTTTGTAAAACAAATAAAGCTAGGCTTGTAGTTGCCAAAACAGGCAAAATGTAGCCGCGGACATGAGGCAGAAAGCTCAGGTTCTTTGCTTTAGCAAAAAGTTGGCTGGGCTAGACGCCGGCCTAGCAATTAATGATGAATCGTTTCCAACAGTCTGAGATAAAGGTAGAGCTCCATGAGTGAAATCCCCAATGAAATGAAATATGCAGCAACGCATGAATGGGCGCGTCTTGAAGAAGACGGCACCGTTACCGTGGGCATTAGTGATCATGCTCAACAAGCATTGGGTGATGTGGTTTATGTAGAAATGCCAGAAATCGGCTTGACCATTTCTGAAGGTGAGGAAGCCGGAGTGGTTGAATCAGTTAAAGCTGCCTCCGATATTTATGCGCCAGTGCGTGGTGAAGTCATTGAAGTTAATCCGAAGCTCGATGACGCGCCAGAAACGGTCAATGAAGACCCCTATGGCGAAGGCTGGTTTTTTAAGATCCAACCCTCGGATTTAGCTGATCTGGACGAACTTTTAGATGCTGAAAGTTACGCAGAAGTCTGCGACGCAGAAGACCACTAAAAGCTAAAACGAAAAATTTTCTCAGCCTGAAACATTAGTGACGTGCTGAAGTAGTAATCTTCCGGAGAAATAGATGCCCTTTATCCCCCATACCCAGGCGGATGTTGATGAAATGTTGGCAGAAATCGGTGTGTCCAATATTGATGCATTGTTTGACGAAATCCCCAATGAGCTGACTAGTGATAGGTTGGATCACGTGCCTGAGGGCATGAGTGAATTGACGATGCTCCAACATATGGCTGAACGCGCGGAGCAAGATCAGGGCTATACGTGTTTTCTTGGTGGCGGTAGCTACGATCACCATATTCCCTCGGCGGTTTGGGATTTGACCACTCGTGGTGAGTTCATGACGGCGTATACCCCCTATCAGGCTGAAGCTAGCCAAGGTACCTTGCAGCTGATTTACGAGTATCAATCCATGATGGTCGCGTTGACCGGTATGGATGTCTCTAATGCTTCGGTTTATGACGGCGCCAGCGGGCTTGCTGAAGCCGTGTTGATGTCCATACGTGCAAACAAGAAAAACAAGTCTGGTCGAGTGTTGATCGCCCAGACTGTCCACCCCCATTACACCCAGACCACTCGTAACATTGTACAAAATCAAAATGTGATAATTGAAGCGTTGCCAATGGGCGCTAGTGGCGTTACAGATCTAGCCGATCTTGCAGCTGCGGCGGGAGACTCATCTCCAGGCGCCCTTGTCATTCAGCAACCTAATTTCTTTGGACGTATGGAAGATGTAGATGCGTTGACTGATTGGGCGCATGAGCAAAATACACTGGTTATTGCGGTGGTTAATCCCATGTCACTCGGCGTACTTAAGCCGCCCAGTGAATGGGGTACAAACGGTGCGGATATTGTTTGCGGTGACGGGCAACCCTTTGGCGTGCCAATGGCTTCGGGTGGTCCTTCATTTGGGTTCATCTGTTCGCGCAAAGAATTCATGCGCCAATTACCCGGGCGGATTATTGGTAAGACTGAAGATTTAGACGGGCGCACGGGTTACGCGCTAACACTTCAAGCTCGTGAGCAACACATTCGCCGTGGCAAGGCCACATCAAATATTTGTACTAACCAAGGCCTCTTGGTGACTGCAGGTACCATCTATATGAGCTTAATGGGCCCGCAAGGAATTCGCGAAACCGCCATCACGTGTCATCGCCGCGCTACAGAGTTACAACAACGTTTACTGCAAATTGACGGCGTTGAGGAATTCTTCCCGGGGCCATTTTTCCATGAGTTTGCTTTACGTTTGCCGGTGCCAGCAGTGGATGTCGTGCAAGCGATGATGACAGAAAGCGTGTTGCCTGGGCTAGTGCTCTCAGACTTTAGCGATGGCAACTTGGTTGATGCCGAACATGGCTTATTGATCGCAGTCACAGAAAAGCGCACAAATGCTGAAATCGAAAAATACGTGGCGGTTTTGACTCGGGTGTTGCAAGGCAACACCTCGCCAGCAAACCCACAGGCGGGGAACTGATCAGATGTTAAATATGGATCCAACAAACAATGCCGATCAGGGCAAAACGATATTCCAGCGCAGTGCCGACGGGCGCCGCGCTATGGCGCAAAGGGTAGATGGCAGCAAAGACGCTGACCTTGCAGACATTCCTCATGGATTTTTGCGCGAAGTGCCGCCTCAGTTGCCAGAAGTTTCCGAGTTACAAGTAGTAAGGCATTTCACTAACTTGTCCCAACAGAACTTTTCTATTGATACTCAATTTTATCCGCTGGGTTCCTGCACCATGAAGTACAACCCGCGCGGTGCGCATAAAGCCGCCAGTATGCCTGGGTTCTTGGGTCGTCACCCTTTAGCGCCAGAAGCTGCCAGTCAGGGCCACTTGGCTTGTATGTATGATTTACAGGAAATTTTGAAAGACGTAACCGGCATGAAAGGCGTTTCTTTAGCGCCAATGGCTGGTGCTCAAGGCGAATTCGCTGGGGTTGCCATGATTCGTGCCTATCACGAAGCTCGGGGCGACGACGCTCGCACAGAAATTATTGTGCCGATAGCCGCTCACGGTACTAATCCGGCAACCGCTGTAATGTGCGGTTACAAAGTTACAGAAGTACCTGTGAATGCAGACGGCGATGTCGATCTTGCTGCACTTAAAGAAAAAGTTGGCCCCCAGACCGCGGGCCTAATGATGACCAATCCTTCTACCTGCGGCGTATTTGAACGCCAAATTCAGGCGATTGCGGAAACAGTCCACGGCGCAGGTGGCCTACTTTATTATGATGGAGCTAACCTAAATGCTATTTTGGGTAAGGTTAAGCCCGGTGATATGGGCTTTGATGTTCTGCACATGAATTTGCATAAGACCTTTGCCACACCTCACGGTGGCGGTGGTCCCGGGGCTGGACCAGTGGGCGTGAGTGAACGCTTATTACCACACCTACCCATACCCGTGGTCGCAAGAAATGACGACACTTATCGTTGGATGGGTAAAGAAGATCTGCCATTAAGTATTGGTACGCTGTCTGGCTTTTCGGGTAACGCCGGCATTCTGCTCAGAGCGTTGGCCTATGCATTATTATTAGGGCGAGAAGGCATGCACCGTGTTGGACAATACGCCACGCTAAATGCCAATTATATGGCAGCTCGATTTGCCAAGGCTGGGTTTCAACTTGCTTACCCGGAGCGGCGTGCCACTCACGAATTTATTCTGACCTTTCAGAAGGAAGCTAAGTCCATTGGTGTGAATGCGATGGATATTGCCAAGCGGTTGCTGGACTACGGTGTGCATTCCCCAACAACGTACTTCCCATTATTAGTGCCCGAGTGTTTTCTAGTGGAACCCACGGAGACGGAGAGTAAAGAAGAGTTAGATGCCTTTGTGGATGCTCTTACAAAGGTCAAGGCCGAAGCAGAGGCAGATCAGGAGTTTGTGAAGCTTGCGCCGTATACAACTCCGGTTAGACGTTTAGATGATGTGAAGGCCGCGCGAGAGCTTGATTTGGCATGGCATAAGAACGAATCTGCTTAGTTAAGTTGCCTGGGGCAACGGTCATGTATTAGTCAGCGGGCAAAGTCTATTTTGCCCGTTTCTCTTTCGGAGCACAGAGAATAGTGGTCGAAGCAATTTAGATTGCTCGTTCAGAGCTATTCAATCGCCTTTTTGAACATCGCTAAATCGGTTATTGGCTTCGAGCATTCTTCTCCATCATAGATGAAGGCACTAACTTTACTCTTTGTTTCCGAGCTAACCAAACTTGGAAGATAGCTGGGAGTGGTCTTCATATCATCGTATGGAATTGAGTAACAACTACGCCATGGTGCGTAGTTGCCGCCGATGGCGTTTTTCCATGCCTGCAAATCTTCGCGTGGGCCGCGTAGAACAATTTGCTGTAGCGGTTCGTTGGCCTGTTCCAATGCGGCGATTAGACCGTAATGGCTAGATGGATACTGTTCCATAATAGCCCGCGCCCAGCGCAAGGTATTGGTTGCAACATCTAAGTATTCGTTCTTGCCAAGCAAGTGACCTAAGCGATTCATCGCCAACGCTAATGTAGCGTTGCCTGGAGGCACTGACTCATCTAACGTCGGCTTTGGTCTAAAGATAAGCTCGTCTTGACCCTTGAAGCTAAAGAAAAAGCCGCCGTTATCTGTGTCATAAAACTCTGCAATAACTTTGTCTGCTAGCGCCGCAGCAAACCCAGCATCTTGTTCGCGCCAGCGACATTGCAGTAAATCCAGTAGTCCCGTTAGCACATTGGCATAGTCGTCTAAAAATCCTAAAGACTGCTCCCCACTATTTAGCCAGTTGGCCGTTAGCGATTTTCCATCCCAACACTGTGTAAAGATAAAGTCTGCAAGCTCTTGAGCGATGGTAAGCCACTCTGGACGTTGCATTACCGTGCCTGCTTCTACCAATCCGCTGATCAAAAGCCCGTTCCATGCGGTGAGAATAGTATTATCCGTTCTTGGTGCACTGCGCTGTTGCCTAGCAAGGAAGAGTTTCTCTTTGGCTCCGGCCAATAACTCATTTGCGGTTTCAGTCTGCAACGAGAGCCGTTCAACTACAGAGCGATAGGAATCTCTGCGATGCAGACTCCAATGATTATCGAGATTCGCGGGTTTATCTAAACCGTATAATGTCTCAACCAACAAATACTCTTCGTCGCTAAGATGTTTCTTAACTTCCTCTCTGCGCCATAAGTAATGTTTACCGACACTTGTCTCATTGGACTGCACCAATAGCGCATCTTGAGACGCATAGAATCCTCCGTTCTCGTTGCGCATATCTCGTATCAGCCAAGTAATAGTGTCGCTGATGGCATCCTGAAATAATGGGTCCGGGCCTAGCCGCAGCGCCTCGGCAAAAATACTGAGAAGCTGGGCATTGTCGTACAAGACTTTTTCGAAATAGGGGGTGTGCCATTGACGATCTGTGGTGTAACGAAAAAAGCCTCCGCCCAAATGGTCATAAATTCCGCCTCGAGCAATTTTTGTAAGCGTAGTCATGACAACTTCTAAGGCCTGTTTGTCGTTATCGTTATGCTTTCTAGCAATAGCCCAGTGTCTGAGCAGTGCGCGCATTCTTGTGGTCATCGCAAACTTAGGACCTTGACCAAAACCACCTTCACTTTCATCGAATTGATGTTGTACTTGATCCTTGGCTAAAAAAATCAAATCGGCATCGGACATGTTGGGGTCTAAGATTGGCGGATACATTTGCTTTAAAGCTTGAGACATTTTTGCAGATTGGGTGCCTAGGTCTTCAGCTTGATCAGTGAATGCCTGGCTCAGGCGCATTAGTAGATCTGCGAAACCGGGCATAGTGCTGGTAGCATCTTTGGCAAAGTAAGAGCCGCCAAAGAATGGGGTGAGATTTTGCGGATCGATGAATACTGTCAGTGGCCAGCCACCATTACTCTTATTTAAAAGCTGCAATGCGCTCTGGTAAACCTTGTCTACGTCGGGTCTTTCTTCGCGGTCGATCTTTATATTTATAAAGTGCTCGTTCATGATTCGAGCTGTCGCCTCATCGGTAAAGGACTCTTTCGCCATAAGTTCGCACCAAGGATTGGTGGCATAACCTATCGAGAGCAAAATTGGCTTATTTTCTTTCTTGGCGATGGTTAGCGCGTTCTCTCCCCATGGGTACCAATTTACTGGGTGAGATTCATGGTCTAATAGATAGAGGCTAGTAGCGCCGCTGAGATGGTTAGGCATAGATTGCAAATTCGACTAAAAAGAGAATTTTCGCATGATTTTCTGCACATGGGTCGAATAGATCTGCGATTACTGATCTTTTTGCTAAATGATCAAGGTTTGCAAATTCTATTTTAGGGTATGGTGGTACAAATTTAATGAGCGCTTCACGAGGCAATTGATGTTAGATCAAGAAGGATACAGGCCTAATGTAGGTATTGTACTAATTCAACCGAACCAACTTAAGAATATGGCGGGTGAAATGAATACTTCTGCGGTCACCCCAGTTAGTGAAGCAAAGCTTTCCACCTCTAAAGTATTCTGGGCACGGCGAGTAGGTGGGCATGATGCTTGGCAGTTCCCCCAAGGTGGCATTAACGACGGAGAAAGTCCGGAAGCTGCGGTGATGCGGGAATTACATGAAGAAATTGGCGTTGCAGAGCATGCTGTGAAGGTGCTCGGTCAAACCAGCGGTTGGCTAAAGTATGATTTGCCTGCGCATATGCGTCGCAACAACTCGACCCCAGGTTTTGTGGGGCAAAAACAGAAATGGTTTTTGCTTGAACTGCTCGAGAGTGGAGCCACAGTGCAAATGGACACTACCAACAAACCAGAGTTCGATGATTTCCAGTGGGTTAGCTATTACTACCCCATTACTCAGGTAGTAGATTTTAAGCGTGAGGTGTATCGCAGCGCGCTTATCGAGCTAGCCCAGTTTTTGCCGAGGAACCAATAAGCCGTGCTTGATACGCTGCGAAAAATTGTTCAGGACGTTACTCAAGAAGGTAATTTTGCCGCGTCTGTACAAACGCTGGTTTCTAGCGTTCGCAGCGCACTGGGTACAGAAGTGTGTTCTATCTATCTAGTCAGTGCAGATCGCGGTGGTTACGTATTGGCAGCCACCCAAGGGTTGAATCAGGCGCAAATCGGTCAGACTGTTTTGTCCAGATCTCAAGGTTTGGTTGGTCTAGTTGGAACTCGAGCAGAACCGTTAAATTTAGACACCGCCCCAAGTCACCCTAGTTTCTTTTACGTGCCTGAAATTGGCGAAGAACCCTTCAACTCATTCTTGGGTGTGCCAATCATGCACCAGGGTAGAGTACTTGGTGTACTTGTTGTTCAACAGCGCGACCCTAGACGTTTTGATGAGTCCGAAGAAGCATTCCTAGTCACTTTGTCCGCGCAGTTAGCAACAGTTGTGGCCCATGCTGAAGCAATTGGCAGTCACTTTCTCAGCGGTGTGCAACGCGACATTATTGATAATGGCAGTTTTCGCGGTTTTCCCGGTGCGCCGGGCATTGGTATTGGTACTGGGGTGGTCGTACATCCGGTGGCTGATCTTGATGCCGTGCCACTGCGGCCGGCTTCAGATATTACTGTTGAGCTAACCTTGTTAGACAGAGCCTTAGAAGCCGTACGAAACGATATTCGCAGTATTATCCAAGATTTCGAGGCAAGCTTGCCGCAAGAAGAGCTTGCCTTGTTCGACGCCTATCTACACATGTTAGACGACAATGCGCTGGCAGGTGATATAAGAGAGAAAGTACGCTTAGGTCAATGGACTCAGGGCGCTTTGAAGTTAGTTATTCGTGAGCACGTTAATCGCTTCGACATGATGGACGACCCCTACCTGCGCGAGCGCGGTAGTGATGTTAAAGATCTGGGTGTCCGGGTCCTTGCCTATTTACAACGAATTCGTGAAAAGAAGACACAGTTTCCGAAAAAGACAGTACTTGTTGGTGAAGAAGTAACACCTTCTATGCTTACAAATATTCCAGCTGATAGGCTGTGCGGTGTTATTTCTGTTCAAGGTTCAGGTAACTCTCACGTGGCAATTTTGGCGCGGGCCATGGGAATTCCCGCTGTGATGGGTGCGGTAGATATTCCGGCCTATGACCTAGAGGGCGCAAAGCTCATTGTCGACGGTCATTATGGTGAAGTATTCACCAATCCAAGTCGGCAGCGTCTTGATGAAAGCGCATCCCTTATTGATCAGGAGCGCATTTTTGAGGAGGAGCTCAGTGAGCTCAAAGAACTGCCCTGCATAACCCAAGACGGCTGGCGCGTACAGTTGTGGGTCAATATAGGGCTGAGTGGTGATATTACCCGATCGTTAGATCGAGGCGCGGAAGGTATTGGTTTGTTTCGTACTGAAATACCCTTTATGTCCCAAGATAGGTTCCCCACAGAAGTAGAGCAGCGAGCCCTGTACAGAGAACATATGGAGGCCTTTGAGCCGCGCCCTGTAACCATGCGTACTTTGGATATTGGTGGCGACAAAGCGCTCTCTTATTTCCCTATCAATGAAGAAAATCCTTTTCTTGGTTGGCGTGGAATTAGAGTGACGTTAGATCACCCGGAAATTTTTCTTGTGCAAATTCGTGCAATGATTAAGGCCAACGCAGGATTGCTAGGGGACTTACGTATTATGCTGCCTATGATCTCAAGCCTGTCGGAACTGCGTTCAGCGAAAGTTCTCATTAACCAAGCGTATGCCGAAGTACTTGAAGAGGGGGTCAATGTAAAAACCCCTCAAGTAGGTGTGCTAATTGAAGTGCCTGCCGCGGTATATCAAGCTCGCTTGCTGGCGAAAGAAGCAGACTTTATGGCGGTGGGGTCCAATGACCTTACGCAATATATGCTTGCAGTAGATCGTAATAATCCACGTGTAGCAGATCTCTATAAGGAAGTTCATCCTGCGGTGTTAAGCGCGCTACGAGAAGTTGCAAGGGCCGTGCATGCCGAAGAAAAGCCGTTAGGTATTTGCGGTGAGCTAGCCGGTACGCCTACTGGCGCGGTGTTGTTAATGGCTATGGGTTATCACGTGCTTTCAATGAACGCCACCCACCTGCTCAAAGTCAAATGGGTGATTCGCAATATAAAGCGCAGTGATGCTCGCCGTATTCTTGCCCGAGTGTTGCGCATGGACACAGCTGAAGAAGTGGAAGACTACGTCCAGCAACAATTGGTCAATGCAGGCCTTGGTAAAGTTGTGCGCACAAAGAAACCTAGCCAACAGCAACCGCATCGAATTTAGGCTTGCGCACCTTGGTCGTCTAGCGTGCTTATAAAGCTTTTGAAAGGCCACCATCCATGTTGATAGCGCAACCGGTTAAGTAGGATGCTCTTTCGCTGGCTAGAAATAATGCTAGATCTGCAGCTTCTTCAGCCTTACCCATTCTGCCCATAGGCAGGCCTTTGCCAGCCTTAGCTATGAATTCCTCTAAGCTTGCATTACTTCCACTGGCTTCATGGCGGCGACGGATTTGATCGCTTTCGATAAAGCCAATCAACATAGCATTAACTAGTATATTGTCTGCCGCACCTTCGGCACTTAGAACCTTTGTTAGTGCCATGCCCGCTGCTCTAGAAATGGAAGTGGGTGCAGTACCTGCATCTGGTAGTTTGGCGTAGACATTGAGGAGGTTAATCACCCGACCCCATTTTTGCTCGGACATATGCGGCCATACTAGGCGGGTTAGTCTCACAGCCGCCATCAATTTTAGGTCTAGGTCTGCTTGCCATTCCTCGTCGGTAATCTGGATGAATGGTTTTGCTGCTGATTGGCCTGCGTTGTTGACCAAGATGTCGATATTGCCAAGGCTTCCCACTACCTCTTTGTGTGTTGCAATGATCCCCTGTGGATCCGTGACGTCACACACGAAGCTCGCAATAGCGTTGTTTGCAGAAACATTATCCGATACTGAAAGCTTCCGAATCTCATCTTCGGCATTACTTAGCGCTTTTGCGTCCCGCGCGAGGATGGCGACTTTAGCACCAGCAAGGTAATAGGCCTTAGCCATTGCCAGTCCCAAGCCTTTACTGCCGCCGGTAATCAATGCGACGCGCCCGTTCAATGATGTATCCATTAGGTTCTCTCAGTTTGGCGAATATTTTGCTAACTCATTGTTAACTGTTGGCTAGCGCGCAAGCTCAAATTTAACCAAGCCTGTAGCTTTGCCGCCTGCTGCATAACTTTGTTCTGCAAAGGTCATATGTTCTTTGTGCAAAATGAATGCGGTACAAGCGCGGGTACCGTAGTCGTCACCCACTATAAAACAAGGCGCCAGGCGGCGCTCGTGTTCAATGGGCTGACCGCGTTGGGGTAGTAACTCGTCGCTGGGTTGTTGACGATTGTTCAACATATCCAGCAGGTCATCTGCGTCAAAATCTCTCGCGGTAGCGGCTTCAAGACTTTGCGCGCCGGTGGTACATTTTGGCCAAGTAGCACCCAGCTGTGCATTACTTAAACCATAGTAACCGGGGGCTAAAACCTGAGTAGATTGCGTGCCTTGGACCTCTATATTGGAGGTGTAGATCAGTTCATTGCCGTCAAACAAAAAAAGGTTGTAGCCAGCATATTCATTTGCGGGTAAACCCTTTGCATATTCCAATGCACTTACATCGCCCACCAGAAAGTCGTGAACTAAACTGCCTCGAGAACGCTCGGTAGGAGGCTCGTCGCCTTGGTTGAAGTTGGTCAACCCAGCGAATTTGCCAGATTGAGTGCAGCCAAGCCACGTACCGCCTGCGACCAAGTCTTTGCCAGCTAATAGTTCTGGGAACTGGGGCCAAAAATCTGCAGGTGCGCTGGCACGTTCATGGAATTCGTCTCTATTTGCTGCAACCACAAGCGGGCGGTCTGAATCAGGCTGGTAGCCCACCAAAATTAGGCACATAAATCTCTTCGACCAAAACGAGAATTATAGCAGCACTTTGCGCTATTCTGCGTTTCAGTGTGGCCAATGAGCAAGTCAGAGCAATATGCATTACCCCATTATCGATCCAATCATTTTTTCTCTCGGGCCAGTGGCGCTGCGGTGGTATGGCCTAATGTATTTGCTCGGTTTTGCCGCAGTTTACTGGTTGGGTAATCGGCGTATGCGTACTCATCCGGGTAATTGGAACAGCGAACAAATCTCAGATTTAGTTTTTTATGGGGCTCTCGGTGCTGTTTTAGGCGGACGAGTGGGTTACGTAATTTTCTACAATTTTGGTACTTTTTTATCCGACCCAATCTACCTGTTTAGAGTATGGGAAGGCGGTATGTCATTTCACGGCGGGTTCTTGGGCGTGTTAGTTGCGCTATTACTGTTTGCATCTAAGACCTCGCGGCACTTTCTCCAAGTGACAGATTTTATTGCACCCTTATGTCCAATTGGTTTGGGGCTTGGACGCATGGGCAATTTCATTAACATGGAGTTGCCTGGCCGCGTCACCGATAGCTCCTTCGGTATCATTTTTCATTGCGATGCCGTACGCGGACTCAACGCCCTGTGTTTAGGTCCGTGGGAAAATGTTACGCGACATCCCTCGTCTCTCTATCAGGCCTTTACCGAAGGGTTTCTGCTTTTTTGCCTGCTTTGGTTAGTGTCTGCAAAACCTCGACCCATGGGGCAGATCTCAGGGTTGTTTCTGCTCGGCTACGGTGTGTTCAGGTTTGCTACTGAATTTTTCCGCTCGCCGGATTCACATATTGGTTTTGTCCTACTCAACGCGCTCAGCATGGGGCAATTACTCTCGCTTCCCATGATTTTAGCAGGGATATTTTTAATCGTTTGGGCGAATAGACAAAATTTGGCTAAGGCCGTGTAAAGAACTTGATATGGCCTGCCCCATCGCAGGCTTGGGTCAAGGCTGGTATTCTACAAAGCGGATTTGCAGGATGCTGTTTAAAGCTATGTAGAAGCTGCGAATGGCGCGTGAAGTCGGCAGAATAAGACCATAGAAGACAGCGGTATTGCCTGCTGGCTAACAAAAATGGAATGAACGGTAAGGTATGCAACAGTATTTAGAACTCATGCGCCATGTGCGTGTGAACGGCACATTCAAAGATGACCGCACGGGTACTGGTACCTATAGTGTTTTCGGTCATCAAATGCGATATCCACTTGCTCAAGGCTTCCCTTTAGTGACCAGCAAGAAAATGTTCCTCAAGGGCATTATTCATGAGCTTTTGTGGTTTTTGTCAGGTTCCACAAATATCAATTATCTCTTAGACCACGACGTACATATTTGGGACGAGTGGGCTGATGAACATGGTGAACTGGGTCCGGTTTATGGATCTCAATGGCGTTCTTGGCCCGGCCCAGACGGATCAACTATTGATCAAATCGAGAGCTTAGTCGCCGGCATTCGCGACAACCCAGATAGCCGGCGACATATTGTCAGTGCTTGGAATGTCGCTGAAGTGAACAACATGGCCTTACCGCCGTGTCATACCCTGTTTCAGTTTTACGTAGCTGACGGCAAATTATCCTGTCAGCTTTATCAGCGCAGTGCTGACATTTTTCTTGGTGTGCCATTTAACATAGCCTCCTACGCTTTGCTGACTATGATGATTGCTCAGGTCTGTGATCTCCAGGTTGGCGATTTTGTTCACACTCTAGGAGACGCGCACCTTTACTCAAACCATCTGGAGCAAACAGACCGTCAATTGGCTAGAGAGCCACTACCTTTGCCGCGTATGGTGATTAACCCAGAAGTAAAAGATATTTTTGGTTTTAAGTACGAGGATTTCGAACTCCTCGATTATGAATGCCACCCAGGCATCAAAGCACCAATAGCGGTCTGATATGCATATTTCACTAGTATGGGCTATGGCTGAAAATAGAGTCATAGGCCGAGATAACACCTTACCTTGGCGCCTACCTGACGATATGCGTCACTTTATGAATACAACGATAGGCAAGCCTGTGTTAATGGGTCGTAAGACTTTTGAGTCAATGAAGTCTGCGCTACCTGGGCGCACGAATATTGTTATGACCCGGGATCCTAACTGGCAGCGAGAAGGGGTGAAGGTTGTATCTGACTTAGATGCCGGTATTGAGCTGGCTGAAAGTCAGGGCTTAATAGATGGCGTAGATGAGATTATGATCATTGGGGGCGCAGAAATTTACGCGCTAGCGTTGCCTAGGGCTACGCGTGCGTATCTGACCCAAGTACATGCAGAACCTAAGGGCGACGTATTCTTTCCCGAATTGGATTTGTCCCAATGGCAGTTGGTTAGACAGAAGAAATGCTACGCCGATGAACGCCACAGCTGTGACTACACTTTTGAAGATTATCAGCGCTAATGGCTAACGGGAAGATTGCGCTGTGTGTGAATCCAATGTCAGGCCGCGATGTCAGGCGTCTCGCCGCCCGTGCATCCAATATGACCCACGAAGCCAAGCGCGATATTGTAGCTAGAGTTGCCGCGGGCGCTGATGCTGCAGGCGTAACCGATATCTACATTGCGCGAGAACCGTTTCGAATTGCTTCCATGGCATTGGACCTAATGCCGATTAACGCACGAGTGCATATTATCGATGTGCCAATAACCAATTCTGCTAGAGATACAGAATTAGCCGTGCAGCGTTTTAAAGCTGAGGGTTGCAATACCATGGTGTCTTTGGGCGGCGACGGGACCAATCGGGCTATCGTTAGAGCCTGTTGTGACATAGATCTTATTCCAATCTCCACCGGCACCAACAATGTATTTCCAGCACTTATGGAGCCTACGATAGCGGGCATGGTCGCGGGCTTAAACTGTTTGGGTAAATTCGACAATGCACCCAGTGAGCTGAAGCAAGCAGCTAAAGTACTGCACTTACAAACGCCCAATGCCAGCGATGTTGGCTTGATTGATGCGGTCATGCTGCTGAATGATCATGTGGGTAATTTGCTGCCCTTTGATGCACAGCGACTAAGTCGCATGGTGCTAACCAGAGCAGAACCTAACGCTATCGGTATGTCGCCTATTGGCGGCTATATTGATCCGGTTTACGCGCAAGACGATGTGGGGTTGGTAGTGGATATGGGTGCTGGTGGCGCTGAGATTTTAGCCCCGCTCTCCCCAGGGTTCTATAAGTCAGTCAGTGTGCTTGGCACCCACAGAGTGGAATTCGGTGAAGAGGTAATACTCCAAGGGCCCGGAGTGGTAGCTTTGGATGGCGATCGAGATCACAAAATCAATGCAGGTGAAACAGCAGTGGTTAGTGTAATGCGTGATGGTCCAAAAGTTTTAGACGTTGACGTTGCCATGCGCTGGGCTGTGTCAGCGGGTATGATGGCGCCCACCTTTAGTACCAATCAAGGGAAATAGAATGATAGTTAAACCACGCATTCGCGGTTTCATTTGTACAACCGCTCACCCAACAGGTTGCGCAGCTCATGTCAGTGAGCAAGTGAACTATGTGAATGAGATGACGCCAATTTCTTCTGGGGAATTCAAAAACGTACTAGTGCTGGGGTGCTCTGGTGGCTATGGTCTGGCAAGTAGAATTGTTGCGAGTTTTGGTTGTGGAGCAAATACACTGGGCGTGTCTTTTGAAAAAGCACCCAGTGAAACAAAGACGGGTTCTCAAGGTTGGTACAATAACGCCGCCTTTGAAAAGCAGGCTAAGGCCGCGGGTCTTTATGCTAAGACAATGGATGGTGATGCGTTTTCAGATGCAATGCGAGCACAGGTGTTAGATACCATTCGCGCTGATATGGGTAAAATAGATTTGGTCGTTTACAGTCTCGCTTCGCCTGTTCGTCAACACCCTAAGTCGGGGGTACTGCACAGATCTAGTATTAAACCACTGGGCGAAGTGCTCAGCATCAAGACAGTGCATGTTGAAAAAGGCGAGGTGTCTGAGGTCAATTTAGAACCTGCCACTGCGGAGGAAACGGAAAATACCGTCACAGTTATGGGTGGTGAAGACTGGGAATTTTGGATGCAGGCTTTAATCGATGCTGATCTTTTAGCACCTCAAGCGAAAACGGTAGCGTACACTTATATTGGCAGTGAGCTCACATGGCCCATCTATTGGGAAGGCACTCTAGGCCGAGCGAAATCGGATTTGGACAGAGCCAGCCAAGCGATTGGCGAAAACCTCGCAGCAATTGGCGGCGACTCTCGAGTAGCTGTGCTTAAGGCCATCGTTAGCCAAGCCAGTTCTGCAATACCCGTTGTGCCCCTTTATGTTGCCCTGCTCTTTAAAGCGATGAAAGATCAAGGTCTGCATGAAGACTGCATCGCACATATTCACCGCCTATTTGCGACCCAGCTTAAGAGCGGCGCAGATATGCGTTTAGATGATGCTGGACGCATTCGAGTGGATGATTTGGAATTGTCCCAACCGGTACAAGATATTGTGAAACAGCGTTGGCCAGAAGTGACAACAGAAAATCTATCTGAGCTGGGCGATCTGGCTGGATTTCGCGAAGACTTCCTGAAAATCTTTGGATTTGGTATCGATGGTGTGGACTATGAAGCTCCAGTGAGCCCGCTGAGTATTGAACCACAAGCATAGAGAACATCATCTATAACCGGTTTTAGGCCAATACAGGTCAATAACCAATGCCGGTCGCAGACTGGTTAGAAAAAATAACAGAAAAGTAAAAGGTCTAATTGATGGATAAATCTGCAAAGGTTTTTTTGCAAGCCTGCCGAGGGGAAGCTACCTCCCATACACCTATTTGGCTGAATCGCCAGGCGGGTCGTTATATGCCTGAGTATCATCAGGTAAAAGGCAATCTGCCTAGTTTAGATTTTTTTAAAAATCCTGAAAAAGCAGCTCAAGCAACATTAGATGCTCAGCGAATATTGGGGGTCGACGCAGCCATTATGTTTGCGGACTTACTGCCAATTTTGGAACCTATGGGCATGGAACTTAATTATGTGCCCGGTGAAGGCCCAGTTTTTAGCGACCCAATTCGCTCGGCCAAAGATGTGGCTGCACTGCGCAATGGCCCTGCACTTGAACAGACGCCTTATATTGCCGATACCGTTAAGTTTATTAACGCTGATCTGCCAAATGATATTGCACTGATAGGATTCGCAGGCGCGCCGTTTACGTTGGCCTCTTATGCCATTGAGGGCAAGGGTTCGCGTAACTATGTGCATGTGAAAAAGATGATGTACGAGGCTCCAGAGCTTTGGCATCAATTGATCACAAAGCTTGTTGATCAATTGGCCAGTTACCTGGCACTGCAAATCAGCGCGGGTGTTGAAGCCGTACAGCTATTTGATACATGGGTAGGCAACCTGTCAGTGCAAGACTACCGCGTATTTGTTGAACCGTATTTGAAGTCTTTGCTTGAGAAATTGGGCAAGGAAGTGCCGGTGATCTATTTCGGCACCGGCAACTACCACTTGCTGCCAGCGGTAGCGGAGTTGGATATTGATGTTCTCGCCTTTGACTGGCGCACACCTTTAGTACCCACTTGGGATCAATTGGGCTGCACGGCGGTTCAAGGTAATTTGGATCCAATCGTTTTATGTGCTGATCAGCCGGCGGTTGCTCAGCAAACTCAATGGTTGCTAGATCAGGTGGCCGGACGTCCCGGGCATATCTTCAATCTAGGCCACGGTATTATTCCAGAGACCCCAGTAGACAACGTTAAGTTTTTGGTCGACATGGTGCACGAGAAAACTGCGCGTTAAGAATTTTTTGGATATGCAACGATTTACTGTTTGCGAGGTATATTGGGGAAACCTAGCGTGTCCCTAATTAAAAGAGAGGTTTAACGTGTTGAAGAAAATTCTACTGTTGCTGGTGCTTGCGCCATTTATCTATTTTGGTCTGATCATGCTGGCATCGGAAAGCGGTGAGGTTGTGGTGCTCGAGTCTCAAAATGAGCAAGGTGAATTACAAAGCACACGCCTTTGGGTAGTAGAGCATGATGGCAGTATGTGGCTGCGTGCTGGCGATGACCAGTCGGGTTGGTATCAAAGGCTCATGACCAATGTGCAAGCGGGCCAGGCCGTTTACGTCACCCGCGATGGTGAACGCTTTAGTCCGAGTGTGGTCTCAGATCCATCGCAAGCGGCTGCTGTTAATGCATTGATGGACGAGAAGTACGGTTTATCAAATGATGCCATTAGTTTTTTGATGGGTGAATATCGCCAAGACGCTGTTGCAGTGCGGTTATCTCGCTAAAGATCAATTGTGTTATGCGCAGCCAGTTGCTAAAGGTGGAAGTCTTCTGGTGGTGCATAAACTCGAGGCAACAAATCATTGTCGCCTCTGTCGGGTATCAATAATCCTCTTTTTGCTAATGCAGCAAATAGATTGGGTTCAATATGTTTTGCCCAACCTTCAGACGCATTAGCCCAGCAGACCTCACAGACCTTTAATCGATACCCGGGCACCTCACGGTGCACCGGACCTGCGCATAGCTCGCAAGCAGACAAAGCCTACTCGGTATTACCCAAGGTACTTATCAGTCACAGCGCCCTCGCTGGCAGAGCTAACGAGCTGTGCGTATTTGGCTAATGTGCCGCGTTGGGTATAGGCCTGGGGTGCAGACCAGTTAGCTCGCCGCTGTGCTAGTTCCGCGTCACTTACGTCTAGTCTTACTTCAGCGGTTTCAGCGTTGATGGTAATGGAGTCGCCGTCTGCAACTAATGCAATAGGTCCGCCCAAGTGCGCTTCAGGAGTGACATGACCGACAACGAAGCCGCGTGATCCACCAGAAAATCTGCCATCAGTGAGTAGGGCGACATCCTGGGATAATCCGCGGCCATTGATAGCGCTGGTTGGGCTGAGCATTTCGCGCATGCCTGGTCCGCCCTTTGGCCCTTCATAGCGCACAACTACTACGTCACCTTTCTGCACTTGCCCATCCATTATGGCGGCCATTGCAGCCTCTTCGCCGTGGAAACAACGAGCGCTGCCAGTAAACTCCAAGCCTTCGTGACCGGTGATTTTCGCTACCGCGCCTTCTGGTGCAAGGTTGCCGCGCATTATGACCAAGTGGCTGTCTTTCTTAATCGGATTAGACATTGGGCGGATGATTTTTTGCTCTGCTGGATAATCCTCTACATCGGCTAGGTTTTCTGCCAAAGTTTTACCAGTAACGGTCAAGCAATCACCGTGCAATAGCCCCTCCGCTAGAAGCAATTTCATCAGTGGCTGTATGCCACCAATTTCAATCAGTTCGCTCATGGCGTACTGGCCTGCTGGACGCATGTCTGCTAACACGGGCACGCGCTTACCAACGCGGCTGAAGTCATCTAGTGACAACGGAATATTTGCCGCGTGGGCAATGGCCAGCAAGTGTAGTACTGCATTGGTAGAGCCCTCTAAAGCAATCGTCACCGTAATGGCATTTTCAAAAGCTTCTTTGCTGAGGATGTCACTGGGCTTGATACCGAGTTTGATAAGGTTTTGTACCGCTGCACCCGCGTTGTAGCTGTCTTGTTTCTTGTCTTGGCTGACCGCGTTTTGCGCTGAACTGCCTGGCAGTGATAAGCCCAGTGCCTCAATGGAAGAAGCCATAGTGTTCGCGGTATACATGCCGCCACAGGAACCAGGTCCGGGAATAGCAGTTTCTTCAACTTCCTTTAGCTGGATGTCTGAAACCGTGCCGGCAGCATGACCGCCTACGGCTTCAAAAACTGAAACGATATCTCTACGCTCCACGCCCGGTAAAATTGTCCCGCCGTAAACAAATACACTAGGTCTGTCCATGCGTGCCATAGCGATGGCGCACGCGGGCATATTTTTATCGCAACCACCAATAGCGACAAAGCCGTCAAAGCCCTGGGCACCGACGACAGTTTCAATAGAATCCGCGATCACTTCTCGTGACACAAGTGAATAGCGCATACCAGGTGTACCCATGGAAATGCCGTCGGAAACCGTAATGGTATTAAACAGTACAGATTTAGCGCCCGCTTCATCAGCGCCCATACAGGCCGCATCAGCTAACTCGTTAATATGCATGTTGCATGGGGTGACCATGCTCCAGGTCGAGGCGACACCAATCTGCGGCTTGCTGAAGTCCTCAGTCTTAAAACCTGTGGGGTATAGCATGGCCCTGCTGGGTGCTTGCTCTACGCCATCTACAACTAGAGAACTGTAGGGACGATCGTTAGCCATTTTACTTCCTATTTTTTGTGCAGGACTTTGCCTGCGGTTAATGCGGCATCAGTGCAAAGATTTTGCTACAACCTTTGATCCACGCTGCCAGTTATAAAGAGACTGCTTGCTGTTCGGTAACGCACTTACATCGGCGGTAGCAAAGCCCTGATCAATAAACCAGTCTTGGGCTTGGGTCGTCAATGCAAATAAACTCATGGCGCCGTAATTACGGGCTTTGTCTTCTGCCGCTCTAAGCAAGTTAGCGCCAATTGCTACACCGCTGCCACGGCGTCGATAGTGTTCGTGTACTGCTACACAGGCTAATTCAGCTTCATCCTCTACAGGGTAGATTGCGCAGCAGCCAACTACGATGCCATCAAGTTCGGCGACCAAAAAGTGTTCTATTTCTTGCTCTAAACGGTCTCGAGATCTGCGCACCAAAATTCCGGCCTCTTCTAATGGCCGAATGATTTCAACAATATCGGAAACGTCTTCGCGTTTAGCCGCTCGCACAGGCCCAGTGCTTTCTTCCAGTACTTGGGTGCCAACACCTTCTGCGGTAAAAAGTTCCTGTAGTAGGCCGCCATCTTCTTTGAAAGAAATAATGTGCGCCTTCTTTACACCGCCGCGAACAGCTTGAATCATGGTGTCTAAGCGTGCGCGGGTAGTATGTGAAATGTCTTGGTCATTGCCGATGAGTATTTGCAAAGAAGTTGGTGTTACTGTGCTTTCACGTTCGCCATTAGCATTTAGCAGGTGACTTAGCTCATCTAGCATAATCAATTTATCTGCCTGTAATGCCACACTCACATCCGCCGCTAACTCTTCCGCGGCTAAGTTGAAGGCTTGGCCGGAAGGTGAATAACCCATAGGCGATATAAGCACTATGGACTCTGCATCCAGAAAGGTTGTAACTTTTTGCGTATCTACATTACGCATGCGGCCGGTGAATAGGTGGTCTACTCCGTCTAGTACGCCGATGGGCCGCGCTGTGACAAAGTTGCCTGCAACAACACTGATCTCTACATTATGCAGGGGCGTATTGGGTAAGCCTGTAGAAAATAGGCCCTCCAACTGACTGCACAATTGGCCATAAACGCCGTTGATAATATTCATGTCTTGCGCACGCGTGACTCTGCGCTGGTTATGCATGACTGAATCTGTAAGTGCATTGTCCAGTTGTGGCCGACCGCCGTGTACTAAAACCAAGCGTACGCCCAGCACGTGCAGCAGCGCCAAATCATGGACTATGTTGGTAATGTTCAAATGCTCTAGGCTGTCACCACCAATAAACACAACAAAAGTTTTGCCTCTGTGCGCGCTTATATAAGGTGTGGAGCCGCGGAACCACTGAGAGTATTCATTGGTATTCATAGTTTAGTCAGTGCAGTAGCGTTGAATAACGTGGCGAAGTGTATCAATTGCTGGCGCTATGTGGGCTTTTGCCAAATATTCATTGGGTTGGTGGGCCTGATCAATGCTGCCCGGACCCCAAACTACTGTTTCCATACCTAAGGTTTGTAGAAAGTGCGCCTCGGTACCAAACGCAACCGTGCCGGGTTTTTGCTTGCTAAGAGTACTAAGAGTTTGGACCAAATCTGCACTCTGCGGCGTAGCAAAAGGGGGAATTGGCGGGTACGCCTTGTCTAGAGTTAACGCTACGGGGCTATCCGCAACCGCTTTGCGGATACGCATTTCCAACTCAGTGTGAATTTCCTCAGAGTCCATGCCTGGTAAAAGGCGCAAGTCGATTTGTAAATTCGCATGACCGCAAATTCGGTTCGGATTATCGCCAGCAGTCATACAGCCCATATTCATAGTAGGGATGTTTACGGCAAAGGCGTCGTTCTTGTTGGCTACAGCCAATTCAGCTCGCATAGCCATTAGGGTACACATTACTTGGTGCATGGCATCCAATGCATTAGCACCTAAGCTTGGGTCGGAAGAGTGTCCTGACGAACCGTTAATGTTAATAGACATCATACTGATGCCCTTATGCGCAAATATGGGTTGCAGCTGTGTAGGTTCGCCAATGATTGCGTAGTCGGCTTTTGGGCCTCCACACTCAACTAAATAGCGGCCGCCTGCCATTGAGGACTCTTCATCGGATGTAGCAACAATAGTCAGCGGCGCGGTCAACTTACCCTGGGCAAACGTTGCCGCAGCTTCCAACGCTACGGGAAAGAAGCCCTTCATATCACAAGAACCCAAACCGTAAAATTTATCCTCAGAATCTTTCAGCGTAAATGGATCAGACTGCCAGAGACTTTCATCAAACGGGACTGTGTCAGTATGTCCTGCCAGGACCAATCCGCCTTTGCCAGTTTTCGCCTCTGGTCCAAGGCGGGCAATTAGGTTGGCTTTATCCGGACGCCCAGGTAATGGCATTAACTGCGTAGCAAAGCCAAGGTCGTTGAGCCAGTTACCAAGGTGCTCGATTACCCGCAGATTGCTGCGATCGATATTGGCGCTGGTAGAACTCACCGACGGCTCGCCGACAAGTTGGCCTAACATTTCAGAAAATTTTGGTAACACGATTTTTCTTCATGCCGTAATACTGATTACGGCGCGGTAGCCTATAAATTTTGTAATGCGAGATTGTAGTCATAAGGAGCGCGGTGTGCACCCGGGCAGGCGCTGCTCGAATGATTACTTGTAGAAGGGCACTTCGCCCGCCGGTCGAGTTTTGAAGCGACGATGCATCCATAAATACTGTGCCGGTACATTTCTAAGCTCGGCTTCCAACATACTATTTAGTCGCGTTGCATCAGCTAGATCGTCACCGGATGGGAAGTTGTCCAATACAGGGGTGAATTTGAGTGTCCAAGTTTGGCTGCTAAGGTCCCTAAATTGATGCAGCATCAATACAGCAGACTTATTTTTTCCTGCTAGGCGGCTACTCATTGTTATGGTGGCAGTATCGATGCCGAAAAATGGCGCAAAGACAGAATGTTTGATGCCGTAGTCTTGATCCGCCGCATACCACATGCCTCGGCCTTGTTTGAGTCGTTTGAGTATCTGGCGCATATCGCTACGTTCCACTACGCCGTCAAAAAATGCTCTACGGCCATTATATTGGAGGCTTTCCCATACTGGGTTTTTGTTCGAGCGATACATGACATCAACAAAACCAAAGGCGCTCAAGGGTTGGCTGGTTATATCGATTGTTGTGTAGTGGGCGCCTACTAATACAATGCCATTCCCAGCTGCGTGGGCGGCGTTTAAGTGCTCTGCACCTTCTATTGTAAATCGATCAGCTAGGTCTCTAGAAGGGTTGAGCCAAGGCAGCGCAATTTCAACTGCGCCGATACCAGTGTGCACAAAATTTTCTCGGACTAAGTCTTGTTGCGCTTGCTTAGTTAGCTCCGGAAAACACTTGGCAATATTTACTTCGGTGATGTGGCGTCTAGATTTGGCGAGGTGATAGGCCAAAAACCCGACCAATCGTCCGGTAGTGAACACTGCGCTTATAGGGAGGCGTGCAACGACCCATAAGCAGCCTACCAAAATCCATTTTGGCCACTGTTTGGGAGCAAGTAGGCTTAAGTCCAATTTTTTATCGTCGCTGTGATCAAGGTTAACTTTTGTATCATTGGATCTAGGTGTCGGCAGTGAGTGCTATTGGGTATGCTCTCTAGGATAATACAATTGTTCCAATAGCCATACAGCGCAACGAGGTTTGCTTGTCTCTTTTATCGCTCAACACCATTGATGCCCTAGCGCCAACTAACGGTCACATATTAGTAGTGGGAGATATTTGGCTAGACCATGCGCAGTTGTCTAATCGCGATCGTGCACAAAACCTCTTTCAATCGCCTCAAAGCGCTGGGCTGGGCTTGGCTCTTGCCCTGCAATCTGCAAGCACCCCATGTACTTTTGTCAGCTATGTGGGGGACGATGGCTTGGGTGATCTGGTGCATGACGCTCTTGTAAACGCTGGTGTACTCTGTGATTTACTGGCAATTAAGGAGTGGGCTACTTATACCAGCGCATTGGATTTTGTTGATAAAGCTGAAGTTGATACACCAGCAATTGCTAATATGCGTCGCCACAAAGATGAAAAAATTATTCCTATTGACGGTTTCAGTGAGTATCAGGCGCATTTACAAAACCGTAGCGAAAAATATTTGCTCAACGCTGGAGCTTTAGTGGTAGTGGATTTAGATTTGGGCTGTATTGCCGAGCCGCGTGCGTTGAATTTTGTTGCTAAGCAAAGGGGCGTGCCTATTGTTGCCGTGGTTGGTGAACAAGCGCGGTCGCGCTATAAGGATTTTGATCTTGTCGTTTCCGCGACCGATGCAGATCTACTAAATGCTGTTGCTAACCATGTGCGGGGCTTTGTTGCTGCCACAGGTCAAAATCAGTGAGGTTTCTTACGCTAGGTCTTTATCGTATTTTGCTTTGGCTAGTTTTGCCGGCAGTCTACCTGCGATTACTTTTGCGCGCGCGCCGCGAACCCGCGTACGGGCAAAGAATAAGCGAGCGTTTTGGCCAAGTGCCTGACGGTATAAAAACTGGTGCAGTTTGGTTCCATACAGTGTCAGCAGGTGAGTCTATCGCAGCGGCTCCTTTGATCAGCAAAATGATTAGCAGCCTACCCGAGCAAAATTACTTAGTCACCACTATGACGCCAACTGGCAGCGAGCAGGTGCTGCGGCATCTGGGAGACAGTGTGGATCATTGTTACGCGCCATATGATTTCACTTTTGCCGTACGCAGTTTCCTGCGCAAAACCCAGCCGCGCATGCTGGTGCTTATGGAGACTGAAATTTGGCCTAACTTAATTACACAGGCCAATGCCTTGGGTATACCTGTGTTGCTCATCAATGCGCGTATGTCAGCGCGTTCGGCTCGAGGCTATGCGCGAATGAGCTGGTTGTCGCGGCCTGTACTTGAGGCGATCTCGCATATTGCTTGCCAGTCTGAAGAGCATATGCAGCGCTTTGTAGGACTTGGTGTAGATGCAGGTAATGTCAGTGTTCTGGGTAGCGTGAAGTTTGACTTACAGGTGCCCGAAGATCTGCCAAAGCAAGCATCAATTCTAAAAACCCAACTCAACCTTCGAGATCGCCCAGTATGGATTGCTGCATCTACTCACCCGGGTGAAGACGAGCAAATTATTCGCGCGCATTTGTCTCTAAGATCACAGCTGCCAGAGTTATGTCTTTTGTTAGTACCGCGCCACCCGCACAGAGTAGGGCAAATAGGCGCGCTTATTCAGCAGCATAATTTATCTTGGAGAGCTTCGAGTGAAGGGCCAACTGCGGGTGCTTATGACGTCATTGTAGGAGATGTAATGGGCCAGCTATTGGCATTGTATAGCTTGGCGCAAGTAGCATTTGTGGGCGGCTCATTGGTAGATCATGGCGGTCATAATCCCATTGAACCTGCGCTCTTGAGACTGCCCATTGTTGCTGGCCCAGCGGATTTTAATTTTGCCGAAGTGGCGCAATACTTTGAAGCAGCAGGAGCCTATAAAAAAGTAGGCAATGCTGATGAACTAGCCAGTGTGGTAGGTGTGCTGCTGGCGGATGATGCAGGGCGAGAAATGATGGGTGCACAGGCGCACGAGGTAGTCATGAGCAATAAGGGTGGCACCCAGCGCACCCTTACATTATTGAGTAGTCGGCTAACGTGAGCTTAGCGAGACCACTCTTTCAACAAGGTCATTGTCATCGACGAACTGATTCAACTCCTCAAGATCTTCTTGGGTAAGTTTGCCGGTAGACTGTTTGAGACGCATCAAATTCAACACGTAGTTGTAACGTGAATCGGCATAGTCAAATTGTGAGCTGAAAAGGCGTTGTTGTGCCTGCAATACATCAACGATGTTGCGTGTTCCTACTTCATAGCCGGTTTCAGTAGCCTCCAACGCAGATTGAGCCGACCGAATTGCTTTGAGTCTTGCGTCGACTCTAACCACATCTGTAGCCACGGACTTAAAAAGGTTTCTGGTGTTGCGCGTGACTAAGCGTTTTTGGTTGAGTAATTGTTCGCGAGACTGTGTTACGCGAGCATTGGCTTCTCTAACCCGAGAGCGTACTACGCCGCCTTGATATAGGGGGACCGAGAGTTGTAGCGCATAAATGGTATTTTCGGTTGTAGTGTCGCCCGCGTTTGCGCCAAAAAAGTTCTGCCCGCCGGTGACGTTTTCGGCGTAGGTGGCCGTAGCATCTATTGTTGGCAAATGGTCAGAGCGTCTTGCTCTTACATCTGATTTAGCGGCAGCTAACTGTGCTGCTGCGGCTTTAATACCAAGGTTCGAGCTCATTGCGGTGCCCACCCAAGCTTCTTCGTCTTTAGGGTTGGGATTAACGATAGGCAAGCTTTGCGAGAGCCGCGCCAGCTTGTCGTACGAGCGACCAGTGAGCGTGCTGAGAGTTTCAAAGCTGATGTCGTGGTCGCTTTCTGCTTGAATGCGTCTTACCACCGTACTGTCATAAACCGCCTGAGATTCTAGTACATCTGTAATAGCCACTAGTCCGACTTCAAAGCGCTGCTGTACTTGCTCTAGCTGCCGTTTAACCGCTGTAACTTCAGCATCAGTTGTATCTAAGCGATCTTTGGTGCGCAAAATATTGAGATAAGCTTCAATAACACGAACGACTAAATCTTGGTTTTCAGCTTCTAGCTGCATGCTTGCCGCTTCGACTGAAGATTTAGCACTGCCTAAGGTGTACCAACTGGCCAAATTTAGTACCGGCTGGCGTAGCTGCGCGTTCCAGCTGTTGTCGTTAAACATTTCACTCGGGCCTGTTTGCCCGCCGATGAAAATGGATCGGTCTGTTTTGCTGGTATTCACAGAGCCGCCAAGTGTGGGTAGAAGTCTTGAGCGTGCCTGAGGGACCAATTCTTTGCTGGCGGCATATGAAGCATTGGCTGCGCCGAGTACTGCGTCGTTATCTTTGGCGGTTTTATAGACGTCGAGCATATTCTCGGCTGCAACCATCGGTGCGAATAGAAGACTTGCAGAGAAGAGTGCAATGGCTTTCATTGTTGTAGATTGCTTTAACGGGCGGACGATCAATGTGTTGTACTGCTGCATAAAACTTCCTGAATTAAATTTCGCCTACTCAGCGTCTGCTTTTAGATAGGTGAGTATAGCAGAACCCTTGAGGGCTCTTTTGTCACTGTTACGGCACTGATGCGACGCTGTTTTCTCTCTTGTGAGCGCAGATCTGCCTAACCTTGGGTTGAAGATCTTGAAGGGCAGATCAAATACATCTTGGATTTGGACGGAGTATGCGCCCAACAACCGTTCAAGTAATGTGAATCTGCGTAATTTTGCCGGTCTATTTGGAGCCATTTTAGGGTCATTTTGAGGTCGTTTTAAGGTTATGGACGCACACTCTCATACGCAATGTACCTTTAATTCGGTCTTTTTTTCCACAGCGCTAATTTACTCGGTCATGAGCTTCCAGTTTCTACAATTATTGTGGTCTTTGGATGGTGCCAAGCGGTCAATTTTTCCGACCAGTAGCCATTGTGCAAAGAAATGTTCTCAGCCCCGTGACCCAAGGCAGTCTGGTGGGTATATTATGCGTCGTTACGCGTGAATCACCACTTAGGTTAGATAGTGTCAGAAAAACGTCCTGAGACAGATGAAGATATTTTGAGCCGCTCCAAGACGCTTACCCAAGGGTTTGCCAAGGGCGGTGTTTCGAGCATCCGTAAGAGAACTTATAAAGTAGATTTGTCTGCGCATATGGCGCTATGCGATATTAATTATCAGCGTATGCTCAAACTCTTTCCGTCCATGCGTGAGCAGGATGAAATGAGTATTGCATTAACGCCTGGAGCAGACGGTACGTTTTTGCTCATCAAGGTCTTAGAGCGCAGTCCATACACGACATTTTTGCACCTGATTCAGCAGCCCAAATTGAATTGGGGTAGTAGTCCGAATATGCGCATCCGAATGTACCATGATACTTCCAGCGCCGAGGTGGTGGAGTATCAACATGAGAATCGTTTCCACGGTCATTATGAATACCCTAATCAGCGTATGCGACACCCGGATGAAAAGGTGCAATTGAATCGGTTTTTGGGTGAGTACTTGAGTCTTTGTTTGGCCATCGGTGGTGTAACCGAACCGGTAAAACTGACTTTTGAATAACCTCGACCTACATTGCAAATGTAGCAGTTTGTTGGCGGTTGGAAGTTGATACAGAAGGTTTTACATATCACAGATTGTCACCTTGTGGAGGCAGGCAAGACCTTGTTGGGGGTAGATACTCAGGCCTCATTGGAGGCCGTACTTGGGCAGGCCAAAGCGCAAAGTGCTTGTGATGTCGTAGTGGCTTCTGGAGATATCGTTCATGAAGGCACACCAGCCGTATACCAGCGTTTTTTGCACACGGTAAAGCGCTTTTTTGACGTACCCTTACTATGTTTGCCAGGCAATCATGATGTGCTTGCTAATATGCATGACGCGCGGTTGCCTATGCAGGCTATAACCTTAGGGCCTTGGCTGATAGCGCCATTGGACTCCCACGTGGACAATGAGCCGTCTGCCTATATCGCGTCAGATGACCTGCTTGAGTTAACTCAAGCAATAAACGCCAGCGATGCAGAGTTTCTATTGTTGGCTACTCATCATCCAATGGTTGAGATTGGCGCGCCTTGGTTAGACAAAGATCGCATTTTACGGGTAGATGAGTTAACAAATGCCATTGCAGCGACTCCGGGCGCTACATTGTGCGGAACAATATTTGGTCATGCCCATCAAGAGATAGAAGCTACAAGTAACTATGGCCCTCTGTTAGGGTCTCCTTCGACTTGTTTTCAGTTCGCGCCAAAGAGCGAAAAATTTTCGCTAGATGATAAAGCGCCAGGTTATCGTTGGCTGTTTCTTGCCGCCGATGGCTGTATAACAACAAAGTTAGAGCGTTTAACAACGCACTCCTTCAAACCAACTATGAATTAGGTAAATGGCCGAAAAAACATATTCTGCGGAATCGCTACAGGTCTTAACCGGATTAGAGCCGGTACGTCGTCGCCCGGGCATGTATACAGATACAACAAGGCCCAATCACTTGGTCCAAGAGGTTGTGGACAATAGCGTCGACGAAGCAATTGCAGGTCATGCGCAAGAAATTGAAGTGACTATTAACCAAGATGGTTCTATTGAAGTTCAAGATGATGGGCGCGGCATGCCCGTAGATATTCACCCTGAACACAAAATTTCAGGTGTAGAGCTTATCCTCACGCGCCTGCATGCTGGAGGTAAGTTCGATAATGAAAACTACAGTTTCTCCGGCGGTTTGCATGGCGTTGGCGTCTCGGTAGTGAACGCCTTGTCCGACTGGCTTGAGGTGGAAGTGAAGCGCGATGGCAATTTATATCGCCAACGTTATGTTCGCGGCGAGCCCGTCACTAAGCTGGAAAAAGTCGACACGGTTGGAAAGCGCAATACGGGCACTCGAGTGAGATTTATTCCTGAAGCCGCATACTTTGATACCACGGCGCTTGCAATGACTCGCCTACGCCATTTGCTCCGAGCCAAGGCGGTACTATGCCCTGGGCTGCGCATGAGTTTGTCCATCGAAGGGAAACCTGAAGAGAACGTTAGTTGGTACTACGAAGATGGTTTAAAACAGTATCTTGAACAGAGCATTGGTGACGCTGAGTGCGTGCCGGAAATGACTATCCAGCATACCGCCCAAGGTGTGCAAGAAACCACTGACTATGTACTTAAGTGGGTTGTTGACGGCTCTGCGCAAGTTGCCGAGTCGTATGTAAATCTGATCCCTACCGCTGCTGGCGGAACGCATGTTAATGGACTGCGTTCGGGTTTAGTTGATGCGCTAAAAGAGTTTTGCGAATTCCGAGATTTGTTTCCTCGCGGTGTGAAAATTACCGGCGATGACATCTGGGATCAGTGTAACTATGTGCTCAGTGTCAAATTGAATGACCCGCAATTTGCTGGCCAAACCAAGGAGCGTTTGTCTTCCAGACAGTCCGCAGTTTTTGTTGCAGGAGTAGCCAAAGATGCTTTTAGTTTGTGGTTAAACGAGCATTCTGTTGAAGGCGAAAAGATTGCAGAGATGGCAATTAGCAATGCGCAAAAACGACTTTATGCTGCAAAGAAAGTGGCGCGGAAGCGGATAACCTCGGGTCCTGCATTGCCAGGTAAATTAGCCGATTGTTCGGGTCAGGACACTGATCGAGCAGAACTGTTTTTGGTTGAGGGAGACTCTGCCGGTGGTTCAGCTAAGCAAGCCAGAGACAGAGAATTTCAGGCAGTAATGCCACTGCGCGGGAAGATTCTGAATACTTGGGAAGTAGATGCCAGTCAGGTTTTAGCCTCGCAGGAAGTTCACGATATCGCGTTGGCCATGGGTGTGGATCCAGGCGTAGATGACCTCACTAGGCTTCGCTACAACAAGATTTGTATACTGGCAGATGCAGACTCGGATGGTCTGCACATTGCGACGCTGCTTTGCGCGCTATTTGTAAAACACTTTCGTCCCCTTGTCGACGCAGGCCATGTTTATGTTGCTATGCCGCCTTTGTACAGAATTGATGTTGCCAAAGAAGTTTACTACGCCCTTGATGAGGCCGAGAAAACCGCAATTCTGGAACGCCTTGCGGTAGAGAAAAAGCGTTCTACACCAAGTGTGCAACGCTTTAAGGGGTTGGGAGAAATGAACCCTCCTCAGTTACGTGAAACTACAATGTTCCCAGATACACGGCGTTTGGTGCAATTAACCAACGAGTCGGGTACATCTACAGACCGTATGATGGATATGCTGTTGGCGAAAAAGCGTGCGCCAGATCGCCGTGCTTGGTTAGAAAAGAACGGCAATGAAGCAGTTATTGATTAACCATTAACGAACAATTGCTAATAAACGTTGATTTTGACGCGAACCGAATTCTAATGGAACGCCGAAAGTCGCAGAAACTTAATTGAAGTGTTTTACACCTGACTGATAGGTACTCGATATTATGGATGACGAAATCCAAGCGCCAGAGACTGAACAACTACCGCTATCGGTCTACACCGAACGTGCGTACTTGGACTACTCTATGTACGTTATTAACGACCGTGCGCTGCCACATATCGCGGACGGCTTAAAGCCAGTTCAGCGCCGTATTATTTATGCTATGAGCGAACTGGGTCTCAACAGCCAAGCCAAGCATGCCAAGTCTGCTAGAACAGTGGGCGATGTGTTGGGTAAGTTCCACCCTCATGGTGACAGTGCTTGCTACGAAGCTATGGTCCTAATGGCACAACCATTTTCCTTTCGTTACCCGATGGTTGATGGGCAAGGCAATTGGGGCGCACCTGATGATCCAAAGTCATTTGCTGCTATGCGTTACACCGAAGCGCGCCTTTCGCGTTATGCAGATTTGCTTTTAACTGAGGCTCGCCAAGGCACAGTAGATTACAACCCAAACTTCGACGGTACGGTTCAGGAGCCGCGCTTGTTGCCTGCACGAGCACCGTTTGTATTGCTCAATGGCAGCACGGGTATTGCAGTTGGTATGGCGACGGACATTCCGCCGCATAACCTAAATGAAGTAGTTAGTGCTTGTGTGCACTTGCTCGACAGCCCCAAAGCCACAGATGCAGACCTGATGACTCACATTAAGGGTCCCGACTATCCTACGGATGCTCAGATCATTACGCCGCCTGCGGACATTAGGCAAATGTATGAAACAGGGAGAGGCAGCATAAAGGCGCGGGCTATTTTTCATCGAGAAGGTCCAGATGTCGTAATTACAGCACTGCCTCACCAAGCATCACCGGCGAAACTGTTAGAAGCTATTGCTCAGCAAATGCACGCCAAGAAATTACCTATGTTGGTAGATTTACGCGATGAGTCGGATCATGAAAATCCAACTCGCTTGGTTTTGGTGCCCAAGTCTAACCGTATCGACTACGACCGACTGATGAGCCACTTGTTCGCAACGACCGATTTAGAGAAAAGCTACAGAGTAAATCTAAATATTATTGGTCTAGACCAGCGCCCTGCAGTGAAGAGCCTGGTGCAAATACTCAAAGAGTGGTTGCGTTATCGTTTTGATGTGGTCACTCGTCGGCTGACTTTTCGCTTAGACAAGATCAATGACCGACTGCATATTTTAGATGGCTTGCTGGTCGCATATCTTAATTTGGATGAAGTGATTCGAATTATTCGCGAGGAAGATGAGCCGAAAGTTGAATTGATGAAACAGTTTGCGCTGAGCGAGATTCAGGCCAATGCGATTCTGGATTTGCGCCTGCGAAACTTAGCCAAACTGGAAGAGATGAAACTCACAGGCGAGAAGAGTGAGTTAGAAATTGAGAAAGCTGGTTTAGAGAAAACCTTGGGCTCCAAGGCGCGTATGCAAACCTTGATCAAGAATGAGCTGCTGAAAGTAGCTGAAGAGTACGGTGATCCTCGCCGTTCACCGCTAGGCGAGGTCGAAGAGGCTCGGGCTTACAGCGACGAAGATCTAATTACCAATGAACCCATTACTGTCGTTTTATCAGACAAGGGCTGGGTTCGTTCAGCCAAAGGCCATGATCTTGATCCGCGCGAACTAAACTACCGCACGGGAGATGAATTTGCTCAGGCCGTTAAGGGTCGGACCAGTGATGTGCTGATCTTTCTCGACACTCATGGTCGCACCTATAATACGCCAGGGCATAGTCTACCTTCAGCCCGTGGCCAGGGTGAGCCATTGTCTGGTCGTTTTAAGCCAAAAGAAGGTGCGCGTTTTATTGGTGTGCTGATTGGAGCGGGTGAGCAAAAGGCACTAATGGCATCAAACGCCGGATTTGGTTTTGTTGGTCAGCTGGATGATATGGTGACAAAGAACAAGGCCGGTAAAGCTTGTTTGAGTGTGCCAAATGGCGGTGTAGCCTTGCCTCCGGTGCTACTCTCACAAGAGTTGTTGGCGGCGGAAGTTAGCTATGTTGCCGCTGTAACAGATCAAGGTCGATTATTAGTATTTCCGTTAGCAGAGTTGCCTGAGCTGGCTCGCGGTAAAGGTAATCGGCTGATCAATGTACCGACGACTGCTTTTAAAGCGGGTGCCGAAGAAATGGTCGGCGTGGTGGCACTGGGTGAAAGAGACGAGTTGTTGGTTCACGCAGGTCAAAGACACTTGCGTATGAAGCCTAAAGATCTGGAGAGCTATATTGGTGAGCGTGCGCGCCGCGGTCGTAAGCTGCCTCGCGGGTTCCAAAAGGTAGATCGCCTTAGCGTAGATTAGGCTTTGCTAAATTAGGCGAAGGGCGTGTCTTTGTCGGCTCCGCCTGGCCGATGGTTATGGTTTTTAGCTGAAGCCTAAAATGAGCGTTGCTTGCTCCCTGATTAGTGAAGCCTCTTGTTCTGGTAAAGTAGTGATGTTGAAGAGACTGCTATCTGGTGCGATATCCTCCAAAATTGGATGGCTAAACGGTTGCGCCCATGCTTGTTCGTCGCCACTCAAACTTTTAAAAACCATTTGATCGACGAGTAGCGTATTGGCTTTGGCTAGCGATGCAAGAGTCAGGTTCTTATCTATGTCCGCTGAATTTTCCAGCTGTTGTAATTCAAGGCGCGTCGCTTCAGCTGGATTTATGTCGCTTTGGCTTTCTGACATAAAACAGCGAAATGTCCCTTGGGTTTCATATTCAGAAAGTAGTCGTTGAATAAGAAAGGCCGCGTAAACCGCTTTTAGACAACCTAACTCTTTTTTGGTCAAGACGAGGGCGATGCCTTTTTCGTCTAGCGCCAAAGCGATACCAGGATATAGAGCGCATACCTCCTGGGCCATTTCTAGGGCGTCTTGAATAGAAGCAGCTTGAGCTTCTCGCGAAAGGGCATATTGATTATTCAGCGTCAGTGCAATGACATACACACTCTCGGACAGCGGTCCTTCCCTGGGTACTGAGACGATTGGCAACGAACGGTTACCTCTGGCGCTCAGCTGTAAAGCAACCATTGCCAAAATAGGCGTCAGCATGACGACTACCAAACTCAGCAGCCAGCGCAACCAAGGTATCTGCCGTTGGAATGCGTCAGGATTCAGGATGATACTCACATAACCGGCTATCGTGTCGTCGAGAATAGCCGTTGCGGTGTATCTATAGGTAGGCTTTTGTATTCCGCTGGTTGTAACAATTTCATTGCCGGAGTCGTAAAAGGTGATGCCGGCAATCTCAGCATTCGAGATCACCTGATTTGCAGTAAGAGCGAGGAGAATACGTTCTTCGTCGAGTAAATCTCCAGCAGTAGTGTGCGCTAGGGTGCTGACAATACTGTTGCCATAACGATCCATTTCTACCTCTGGAGAGCCGGTGTCAAACCAGAGCAAAAACAGGCAACTACTGCACAATAAAGTGGCGACCAGTGCTGCAGGGAATGTGGCCTTATTGGGCCGAAAGCGTTTCCACCAAGTCATTGCCAATACTTCAAGTCTGAAAGATGCACTAATTTAGCACACTACACATATATCTGGTCGCCACTAAAAGCTAAACTGTGGCGCTATTCTTACCAACATTGGGCGCTAAATTTTGGCTGACGAAATTATTCTCATCAATATCTCGGGTCGGGATAAGCCTGGCTTAATGGCTGCGCTGATGGAGATTCTTGTTGATGCAGACGCCAACGTTCTGGACATGGGCCAAGCGGTAATCCATGACGAGTTGGCTTTAGGTATTTTAGTGCAGGTGCCAGAGCTTGGTACGTTAACCCACGACATTACCGCTCAATGTCATAAGGTCGGATCAGCCTTGCGCATTACGTTGGTGGAAAATGACAGCTACGAACTAATATCCCAAGAGTTCGGTCAAAGCCCGTTGATTCTTACCGTACTATCTCAGGGTCGAGGCGGTGAGGCCCTGCAAGCGGTGAGTCATTTGACTCAGCGTTACGACCTGAACATCGACACGATTCGCCGCTTAACAAAACCTCAGTCTAAGGCAGATGCCCAAAGCGAGGCTTCTACTCGGCTGTGTTTAGAAATGCGTCTGAGCGGCAATTTACAAAATAGCGAAGTATTTCAAGCTGACTTGTTGTTGCTCGCGGATGACATTGGTTTTGATTTCAGTGTGCAGCGCGACACGGTATTCAGACGCAATCGCCGCCTTGTCGCATTTGATATGGACTCTACCTTGATCACCGAAGAGGTGATGGATGAATTGGCTAAACGTCATGGCGTGGGTGATCAAGTTATCGCCATTACAGAAGATGCCATGGCAGGCCGAATAGACTTTAAGGAAAGCTTCCGCCGCCGGGCAATGTTACTTAAAGGCATGCCTGCCACTGTGCTGCATGAAGTGGCTGAAGCAGTGGTATTGAACAATGGTGCAGATAAGCTGATTCGTGCACTTAAGCACTTTGGCTATCGCGTGGCCTTACTCTCCGGTGGTTTCCAATATGTGGGGGAATATCTGAGCAATAGTTTGGGCATCGATTATGTTTATGCCAATGAACTGTTGGTTGTCGATGGTGTGATGACCGGTGAGGTTGTTGGGGACATTGTTGATGCCGAAGGTAAAGCAACTTTGCTCAAAGACATTGCCCAAAGAGAAGGCATTATGTTGGAGCAGACCATTGCCGTGGGTGACGGAGCCAATGATCTGCCCATGCTTAGCCAAGCTGGGCTAGGCGTGGCATTTCATGCGAAATCTGTTGTCAAAGAAAGTGCTCAACACGCCATTTCAAATTTTGGTTTGGACGCCATTCTTTATCTCATAGGTTTCAGTGACCTAGATATCGAGCAAGCTTTAGGCACTCCTGGGCAAAAGTAGTTAGCCCGGCGGTGACCCGCTAGCTGTGAAAATTCAACAGCTGTTTTTGCTCGAAGGCAACCGGGGTTTTGGCAATACCACCCGGCAACTCTCGTACCAAACGAGGTAGTAAATACCCAGGCAGCTGTTCGCGCATAGTTTCAAAGATAGGTTGTGCGTCAGTGTCATCCAGATAAAAGTGTGCAGTACCCACTACTCTATCCGGCATATGTAGGTAGTAGGGCAGCACGCCTTGCTCGAAAAGCAGTTCTGACAACTTAACAAGGGTTTGCGCATCGTTGTTAATGCCGTTCAGCAAAACCGATTGATTGAGCAAAGTGACACCAATGCGGCGTAGGCAGCTTAACGCTCGCTGGGTGATTGCATTCAGTTCATTTGGATGGTTACTGTGGATAACCATAGTGATTTTGCAGCGCGCATTTGCAAGGGTTGCAACAAGGTCTGTCGTTACTCTTTCCGGTAATACCACGGGCAATCTGCTGTGAATACGAATGCGTTTAACGTGGGCTAAAGCATCTATGCTTTTGATTAGCGCCGCCATGCCGTCGTCATTCATTAGTAGTGGGTCGCCGCCAGATAAAATCACTTCTCGAATGCTGGTGTTTTGGGCAATGGTTTCTAGTGCAATGTGTTGGTCTTTGGGTTTGTGATCTGTATATGGGAAATGTCGGCGAAAGCAGTAACGGCAATTGATTGCGCAAGCGGGAGTAGTGATCATTAGCACCCGCCCTTGGTACTTATGTAGTAACCCCGGTGTCTGCCCGTAACCCAATTCCGCGTTGCCTTCCTTCAATGGGTCCACTACAAACCCCGGTGTTTGTTCCTTTTCAGACTGTAGCGAAAGTACTTGGCGAAGCAGTGGATCATGGATATTGCCGTGTTCTATCCGGTCAGCGTAGCCACGCGGCACCAAAAGTGCGAAGTCGGGCTGTAAATCTATGCCGTGTGCGGCCGCTATTGGGATATCTAGATAGTCCATTAGAGCTTTTGGCTGACGAAATGCCTGTTTTAGCTCTGATTGCCAATCGTTGGGATGCCCTGGATTGTGATTCGGGGTTATCATAGAGGCTGCTTAAATTATCCAGTGCGAGAAAGATGGCCAACTATTCTACCAATGAATTCCGTTCAGGAATCAAAGTAATGCTCGAAGGTGACCCGTGCACCATTTTAGAGAATGAATTTGTAAAGCCCGGTAAGGGCCAAGCGTTTAATCGGGTCAAATTCCGCAATCTGAAAAATGGTCGGGTATGGGAGCGTACCTTTAAATCTGGCGAATCACTCGAAGCCGCAGATGTTATGGAATCTGATATGGAGTATCTATACAGCGACGGAGAGTTTTGGCATTTCATGCGCACAGACGGCAGCTTTGAGCAAATTGCTGCTTCTCAAGCCGCTGTTGCCGATTGTATCGACTGGCTGAAAGAGCAAGACGTATATGTGGTCACACTATGGAATGATGACCCCATTGCTGTGGCAGCATCTAATTTTGTTGAGCTAGAAGTGACCGAAACCGATCCAGGCCTGAAAGGTGATACAGCCAATGGCGGCACCAAACCTGCTACGTTGGCTACTGGAGCAACGATTAAGAGCGTACCTTTGTTTATTAACATTGGGGACATTTTGAAAGTTGATACGCGAACTGGGGAATATGTCTCACGCGTAAAGAACTAGTGGCTACTTGGCAGCCCAGCACCGATGTCGATGGATTGGTGCGGCGGGCAGCGTTGCTTGGGCAGCTGCGCGAGTTTTTTGCGCAGCGCCAAGTGGTAGAAGTACAAACACCGGTATTGGCTGCCAGTACCGTTACTGACCCAGACGTAGAAAGCATTGCCGTTCCTGGTTATGGTTTTTTGCAAACCTCTCCCGAGTATCAAATGAAGCGCTTGCTTGCTGCCGGTGCACCATCCATTTATCAGCTGGCCCCCGCATTCAGGCATGAAGAGGTAGGCCGTCTGCACAACAACGAATTTACAATGTTGGAGTGGTATCGCCGAGAATTTGACCATAATCAGTTGATGGGCGAGGTGGCTGAACTTGTGGACGCGGTACTCGGGCCTGCCACTTACGCAACGGTTACCTACGCAGAATTAGTTGGCGATTTAAACCGTCCTAGAGATGAACTAGATTTGGCTTTTTCTGTAGCCTCGGATGCACTAAATCCGGGTCGATTTTTTATCGTAGATTATCCCGCTGACCAAGGAGCATTAGCGCGGTTGAAACCAGACGACTCAGCAGTTGCCGCGCGCTTTGAGTTGGTTGTCGATGGGGTCGAGTTAGCCAACGGCTACTGGGAGCTATTAGATCCGCATGAGCATCTTCAACGTTTCCAGCAAGACTTAGACGTGCGTAAGAGCAGAGGGCTAACGCCAGTTGAGATAGACCGCGCATTTATCACTGCGCTTGAATCCGGATTGCCCACATGTGCTGGGGTAGCACTAGGCGTTGATCGATTGCTGATGCTGGCAATGGGTGAGCGCAATTTAGATAGAGTACTGACTTTTAGAAACTTCTAAGTCACTCAATGTCCTTGCTTGTGGTGAAAGTACTTTCCTCAAGTATTTTCTTAAAGTACTTCCTTAAAGTACTTTGCCCAAATTTTCACCCAAGCGGATTTTGCTGCCTACTTTAAGTTCTGGGTTGAGTTCTACAGCGCCTTTTGGAAAACAGCAAATGACAGTAGAACCCAACAAGAAACGTCCAATTTCGTCGCCGCGATTTAGTCCAATGCTGTGGTCGTTATATTGCTCAACCTTGTAGGGCGACCTGGGCCCTGGCCAAACGGTTTCAATAGAAGCAACAATCAGCGCTCCCACTAAAACCACGAGCATTGGCCCAAATTCTGTATTAAACCTGCAGACCAAGCGTTCATTGCGACAAAACAAACCTTCAACACCTTCTTCGGTTGCACCGTTTACGGAGAAGAGTGCGCCGGGTACCGCATAGGTTTTTTCTAGCTGTCCTGCAAATGGCAGGTGAATTCTATGGTAATCGTTAGGCGCCAAGTAAATGGTGCAAAAGTCGCCATTGTCAAAACCCATAGCCGCTTCACCAGCTAAGCTGCCTACTGTGTAACGGTGGCCTTTTGCCTGCATCAACTGGTTGCCGTCAATTTTGCCGATTTGACTGACTGCGCCATCTACAGGGCTTGCAAGCACATTTGCTTGGCTTGGCATTGGTCGAACGCCAGGTTCCAGCGCCCGTGTAAAGAAGTCATTAAATGACACATATTCAGACAGAGACTTACGCTGGGCTTCAGTCAGTGAAATATCATAGGCTTTAGCAAATTGTTCGATAAACGTTTTACTAATAAACGGGTTCTCGCTCTTGGCTAAAGTGCCAACTAATCGAGAGAGCCCGTGTTGGGGCAGTACTTTTTGTAAGCTACTGAATAAATTACTCATATTTGTTTTTGCTCTATTGCCTACTCTATTTCTTACTCTATAGGTGTGTCAGGTTGATTGCCCCATTCGGACCAAGATCCGTGATAGGCACGAACATGTAATCCGTGTAGGCGACCTACGAGGTAGGACAAACCAGAACGGTGGTGGGTTTGACAGTGTGTGATCACTTGGTCAGCGCTAGAAACGCCAAGGCCTTCCAACACTTGCGTCATATCCGCTCGAAGTCGAGTTTGTCTTTGAGGGTCCTTCAAAAGCTCCCAATCAAGATTAACCGCGCCAGGAATATGTCCGGCTCGCTGGGATCCTGAGCGCATACCTAAAAATTCTTCTTTGGAACGTACATCCCAAACCAATTGACTTGAATCTTTAATAGTCGACATCACATCGGCAATTTCTGCGATAGGCCCAGTGTCTATGGTTAGTTTTACGGGCCCGGAGCCTTGTGCAGTGCAAGGGCCTCGGGCCAATGCCATGCCAGCGCCGTGCCATGCATGCAAACCCCCATCTAAGTATGCCCAGTTGTAATGTCCAATTGCATCTAAGGTCCAAAGAAAGCGCCCAGCCCATCCGCCGCCTTCATCATCAAAGGCAATAATTTTACAGTCTGGTTGGTAGCCTATACGGTTAAAAAGCCTTTCTAAATCTGCTAATGCCGGTAATTTTCCGGATGCTGGCGGAATACCACAAACCAATTCTTGTGGTGTGACTAAAACTGCACCTGGAATATGCGCCTGAGCAAACAGTTCAGCGCTGGTGACCTGAACCAAAATCACATTGTCCGTATTCATAGCCGAGAGTTCAGACGGTTCTAAAAGTTCCACTGGGTGTTCGTAGTACACAATAATCTCTGTTCAAGGTCCTTTGTTGCGGCCAATCATAACGGAAACTGGCGGCGGTTCATCTGTTGCAGAGTTAAATATGCACAAAATCCAAATACCCAGGGCTCTGCTCAAACTTTGGTGTGGTAACTGCAAAAAATTTCAATGGTGAAAAGCAGAACTATTTGCTCGAGACGGTTTATTATTAGCGACTGTCCGGCATGGTGATTTAGCGCCATGTGGGAATTGTGGATGTTTATAGACTTGGGCAATGGAGACTACTTTGAGTGCTAACTTAGTATGGATTGATTTAGAAATGACCGGCCTTGATCCAAATAAGGATCGTATTATAGAAATGGCCATCATCATTACCGACAGCGATCTAAACGAATTAGCAGTAGGGCCGGTATTAGCTATTCAACAGCCACAGTCGTTGTTAGACGGCATGGATGACTGGAACCAAACTCATCACTCTGCGTCTGGGTTATTGCAGCGTGTGCAACAATCTAATGTCACCGAAACAGAGGCTGAAGCCACATGTCTCGCTTTTCTTGAAGCCCATGTTAAAGCCGGCCAAGCCCCGTTATGCGGGAATACTATTTGGCAAGATCGGCGTTTTTTGTCGCGCTATATGCCTGATCTGGAGAGTTACCTGCACTACCGAATGATTGATGTCAGCAGTATTAAGGAATTAGCGAAACGCTGGCATCCAAAGATTGCTTCAGGCGTCGTGAAAACCAATCAACATACCGCCTTAGCGGATATTCAAGAGTCCATAGAAGAGCTACGTTATTACCGCGAGCACCTTTTCGTTTCTTAGTCGGCAGGAGTTCCAATACTCTGAATTTGTAGCTGTTCTAACGCCCAGCGAATGTGTTCATCCACCATGGGATTAACTTTCCCCAATGCATCGGTTAGCGCCTTCACAACCTCTTTGCCGCCACTACCATTGCCCAAGGCAATAGCTATGTTACGTTGCCATTGCGGATAGCCTATACGACCCATGGCGGAACCTTGTATAAGTTTGCGAAACTCATCTTCCGAAAGAGCGAATAAATCTAACAGCTCTGGTTGGTCTAGGCCATTACGCACCGCGAAGTCAGATTCTGTAGTGGTGGGAGCCTCGCGATTCCAGGGGCAAAACAATTGACAGTCATCACAGCCATAAATTCGGTTGCCCATAAGAGGGCGTAGAGTCTCGTCGATACTCTCTTTGTGTTCGATAGTGAGGTAAGAGATACAGCGTGTGGCATCTAATT
Organism: marine gamma proteobacterium HTCC2089; assembly: GCA_905182905.1. Taxonomy (GTDB): domain Bacteria; phylum Pseudomonadota; class Gammaproteobacteria; order Pseudomonadales; family Azotimanducaceae; genus UBA4421. The sequence continues at coordinate 46,069 of CAJJDH010000011.1, forward strand.
TTTTTGCGCTGATAATGGCTTGGGTTGGGCACACTGTCATACATGCGCTGCACTTACCGCAGGCGTCTGCAACTATAACGCTGTCCACGGTTAGCGGTGCGTTGGTATAAATTTCGCCAAGGAAAAACCAAGAGCCGGCCTCCTTATCTAGTATTAGCGTGTGTTTGCCCATCCAACCCAATCCGCCTTTTTCTGCCAGCGCTTTTTCTAACACTGGTGCTGAGTCGGTAAAGGCACGGAACTGATAATTTGCTGGTTGCTCTTGAACTAGGAGTGCGTTGATTTCACCCGCCAGCGTAGCTAAACGGCGACGCAGCACTTTGTGGTAATCCCTGCCTAGGGCATAGCGAGATATGTAGCCTTTGTTAGGGTTTTCCAGTATCTCGATGGGCTGCGTGTCAGCGGGCAAATAGTTCATGCGTGCTGTGATCACTCGGTACGTGCCGGGTTCTAATTGATCTGGATTTAGGCGTTTTTCTAAATTTCTGTGTAGATAACCCATCTCACCAGCAAAGCCCTTGTCGAGCCATCGGCGCACGTGGGGTCCATGTTCGCTTAGATCAATATCAGTGATCGCTAACTTCTGAAAACCCAAATCTTCCGCTCGAGCATCGATTTGGTTTCTTACGAGCTTTTCATCCCAAGGGGGCGGGGTCGCAGATTGTTTGTCGCTGGGGTTCTCGATGATTAACCTCTATCCGTGCATTAGGCTGCTTCTAAATACTTTGTGCGTTTGTGAACTGGGTGCAATGTTGTCTGCACTATACTCGCCTGAAGCTAGTAACTAAAAGCAGCCTCCTGTTTTGAATTAGGAGTCTTATTACACATTTCTCGGATAATATTGGGCTATGGCAAAAAACCGAATTCACCTTTACAACGCAGCTAGTAGTCGGGCTATTGATAATGACGCCACTGCACCTATTGCCCAGGGCGGTTTAGGCATCACAGGTTATGATCTGATGACCCGAGCGGCAGCTTACGCGCTGGCTAGTTTTTGTGAGCGCTGGCCAGATGCTCCGGGTTTTAGTTTGTTTTGTGGTAAGGGCAATAACGCGGGTGATGGTTATGTCATGGCTCAAATGGCCAAGCAACTTGGTCTGGATGTGCAGATTTTCGCAGCGGTAGATCCATCTTTGCTAACTGGTGATGCCCATCGCGCCTACCATGAATGTCTGGCAAATGGCTTGTTGATTGAGGACCTTGGTGCGCCTATCCGTCACCTGATTATTGTGGATGCACTTCTTGGTACAGGATTTTATCCGCCGGTTAGGGAAGATATAGCCAGTGCAATCAGCCGTATTAATGCTCATACAGGAGACATACTCAGCCTAGATCTACCTTCAGGGGTCAGCGCGGATAGAGGCGTTTGGGGAGGGCGGTCAGATGAACATGTTCGCGCGTCTCTGACTGTTTCTTTTATCACCCGCAAAGTTGGTTTGCACACAGGAGCAGGAATAGCTGCTCGAGGCGCTTTGCTAGTTGCAGATTTAGGCGTGCCGGCAGCTATTTTTGCTCGCTATCCTTCCATTTCCTTGCTCAATTGGTCATCAAGTCGGTTGCCTTCGGCTGAGGTCAATACACATAAATCACATCAAGGTCATGTGTTGGTGGTGGGAGGGGATATAGGTATGGGTGGCGCAGTCTTGATGGCTGCTCAAGCGGCCCTTCGTGCAGGCGCCGGATTAGTAACAATTGCTACTCGAGCCGAACACCGGTCGGGTATTTTGGCTCGCCTACCCGAAGCAATGTGGGTAGATCCTGAGAGTCTAAAGTTTGACGATGTGGCGCAACAATGTGACTGCGTAGTGATTGGTCCGGGGTTGGGGCGTGAGCAATGGGGGCTGGCAATACTCAAGCGCACATTGGCTTTGACCTGCGCGAAAGTACTCGACGCCGATGCCTTATATTGGTTGGCGGGAGAGCAGGAGGTTAAAGACCTTTACGCTGCATCTGTTGGCGCGCACTTTATTACCCCTCACTCTGCCGAAGCGGCTCGATTACTCGCTCGGTCTGTCGCTGAAGTTGAGACTGACCGGGTCGAGGCTGCATGTGCTCTGGCTGTGGCTTACAAGTGTGTTGGTGTACTTAAGGGCCCCGGCTCAGTGTTGTTTGACAAACATTCAACTGCAATTTGCGCGCGAGGCAACCCAGGGATGGCTACTGCTGGGATGGGCGATGTGCTTAGTGGTATTGCTGGCGCATTGATCGCAGAGGTTGCGGTGGAGGTGGCCCCAGATGCCGATGCACTGAGTTATGCATTCCAAAGTGCTGTGTTATGGCACAGCGCAGCAGCAGATTTAGCGGCTTTGTCCCTCGGCCAGCGCAGCTTAATGGCTACAGATGTAATATCATTCCTACCTAAGGCGGCTATGAATGATAGTTTGTAAACTCGCTTGTATAAGGCGTGATGGCTTAAATTAAGGTTTTAGAGACGAATAGCGTTGCAAGAATTACAAGAAATCTTATGTGATGAAGCTGCCACCGAAAGGTTTGGCGCCGAGCTTCTACCCTTACTCCAGCAAAAATTTCCCGCTGGTGCGGTAATTTTTTTGCATGGAGATCTAGGTGCTGGCAAAACTACATTTGTCCGTGGCATTCTTCGTGGGCTGGGTTTCCAAGGGGCGGTAAAAAGCCCAACCTATACGCTAATGGAGCCCTATTTGCTGGACGAATTGGAGGTGTACCATTTCGATTTATACAGGCTGCACTCCCCTCAGGAACTGGAGTTTGTTGGGTTTGATGAAATTCTTTCGGGTCCTGGTTTGAAACTCCTTGAATGGCCTCAACAAGGTCAATCCTGGTTGCCCGACCCTGATGTAGATATTCATCTTGAGTTGTATCAACCAGCTGTGAATGCAGATTTCCAGCGTAAAGTGAAAGTGGGTTTTGCGCATACTTAACTTGCAATACGTTGTCATAAGCGGCGCTCAAGTTTGTCGGGTGTGGGCTATTTGTCTGCTCATGCTGACCTCTCCAGTGGCGCTTGCGAATGTCCTTGACGGGATTAGAACTCACGAAGCGCCAGATTCTATTCGCGTAGTACTCGATGCTCGGCAAGAAACGCAATTCTCTTATTTCGCATTAGAAAACCCCCACCGCATAGTGATCGATTTAAAGAACACGCGGCCCGGTAAAAAACTCAGTCTTTCCGGTTTAGGTGCGGGGCTCAAAGTCATTAAGGGTATACGCGGAGCGCAGCGGGGTAAAAGCTACCGTATTGTGATTGACACAAAGCAGCCGTTGTCGGCTAAACCGTTCAAGCTTCGGCCTATCAACCCGTACGGTCATCGCTTAGTAGTGGACTTGTTCTATCCAACAAAAAAGAAACCCACCGTGGCCGTGAAAAAACCACAGCCTCAGCCTAAAAATCGTGACGTTGTGATTGCAATAGATGCCGGTCACGGAGGTGAAGACCCGGGAGCATTGGGGCCAAGAAAAGCTCAGGAAAAGAAGGTTGTGTTGAGTATTGCCAAGCGTACGGCAGATCAAATCAATCGCATGCAGGGTTTCAAGGCAGTACTTATTCGCAAAGCCGACTACTATATTGGCCACAGAAAGCGCACTGCTCTTGCGCGAGAAAGTCGAGCGGATCTATTTGTCTCTATTCACGCTGATGCCTTTAAACAATCCTCTGTCAGTGGGGCTTCGGTGTATACCTTATCTGATCGCGGCGCGACGAGTGAGACCGCAAAATGGCTGGCGGAGCGAGCTAACCAGTCCGATATGTTGGGCGGCGTTGGTAACGTAAACCTCAGCGATAAAGATGCGGTGCTTGCACATGTGCTTTTAGATATGTCTATGGATGGTTATCGAGTTCATAGCATTGGCGTTGGCGAAGCGGTGCTGCGAAATATGGCTAAGGTCACCAAGCTGCATAAAAAGAAGGTGGAGCAGGCCGGATTTTTGGTTCTTAAGTCCCCGGACATGTCATCTATTCTCGTCGAAACAGGGTTTATTTCTAATCCGTCAGAAGCAAAAAAGCTGGCGCAGACCAAGCACCAGATCAAGTTAGCCAAAGCAATTGCTGATGGTATTGGCGAATACATGCGTGCAAATCCGCCTCCTTCCACATTTCTTGCAGCTCGGCGGTCCGAATTACGCTACACAATTTCGCCAGGCGATACGCTATCGGAAATTGCCGACCGTTATGGAGTTTCTGCCGCTGCATTGAAGCGGCGGAACAAGTTGGCCAGTGATCGTATTCGTGTTGGTCAAAGAATTTATATCCCTCGTGGAGCCTAGTATGCAACGTGTTAAACGGTTGAGTTCATTTGTAGCAGACCAAATTGCGGCGGGCGAGGTAGTTGAACGCCCAGCTTCAATCGTTAAAGAATTATTAGAAAATAGTCTTGATGCTGGCGCTTCTAATATAGAGGTTCGTTCGGAAGCCGGTGGAGTGGGACTAATCTGGGTGCGCGATAATGGTTCAGGCATTCATAGCGAAGATTTGCCCTTGGCATTAGAGCGTCACGCAACCAGTAAAATTACCGGCGCTGATGATTTGATCGGTATAAGTAGCCTTGGCTTTCGCGGCGAGGCGCTGGCGAGCTTGGCGTCAGTCGCTAGAGTAAAACTCAGTTCATCTACTAACGCTGATGACGGCGGCTGGCATTTGGAAAGTCACGGCGGTAGTGAAATTTCTACCGGCCCAATTGCGCATAATCAGGGCACCACGGTTGAAGTTCGCGATCTGTTTTTTAACACGCCAGCCCGACGTAAGTTTCTTAAAGCTGAAAGAACCGAAGCCCATCAAATTGATCTAGTGCTGCGGCGTATGAGCCTTGCGCATATGGATGTGGGTTTCACCCTGCAACAGACGCGGGAGAGCGGTACCGCAGGTAAAGCGACTCGACCATTGGTGCTCGCTGCGGGCAACACAGAAGATCGATTAAGTCGTGTGCTTAGTGCTGACTTCGTTGAACAATCTGTCTTCATTGATGAAAGTAATCATGACTACCGCATTTACGGTTGGGTGGGTTTGCCAAGTCATAATAGAAGACAAATGGACCAACAATATTTTTACGTAAATGGGCGTGCGATACGTGACAAGTTGGTAGGTCATGCCATTCGCCAAGCCTATAGCGATGTCATGTTTCATGGACGTCACCCAGTGTACGTAATATTTCTTCAGCTGCCGCAAGAACTAGTGGACGTAAACGTACACCCAACAAAGCACGAAGTGCGCTTTCGTGATGCGCGCCAAGTTCACGACTTTATATTTAGTTCGTTGAACCGCGCACTGCGTAACCTGCGGCCCGGTACACCTCATGGTAGCGGTGGTACTGAACAAAATGTAGCAGCAGAGCATAATCAGTGGGTAGGTGCGCCTTCGCCACGGCAACAACAAGAAATGGGATTGCCCGCCAATTCAGCGGGGTCGAATGCTCACGGGAAGCAAATGCACCCCAATTCCATGGGGCGCTCCATTGGTCCGGAGGGTGGCTTGGTACAATTGGTTGCTGAGGAAAATCCTCAATGGTTGCAGTCTGCCCCCTCAATAGCAGGCGCTGAACAAGCTGGAACTCCGCCACTTGGATATGCTGTTGCGCAAATCCACGGTATTTATGTATTAGCCCAGAATGCTGAAGGGTTGGTGGTAGTTGATATGCACGCCGCTCACGAACGTATTGTCTACGAAAAAATGAAGCGCGAAGCTGCTCGAGACGGTATTGCAAGACAGCGATTATTGGTGCCGCTGACAGTGGCGGTCAGTGAGTCTGACGCGGACATGGTCGAGGACTTTGGTGAAAGATTGGCAGAAAGTGGATTGCTAGTTGAGCGTATGGGTCGAGATAGTGTTGTGGTGCGCGAAGTGCCCCTGTTGCTAGGTAAAGCTGATGTAGGTCAATTGGTGAAAGATCTGATTGCTGAGATGAGCGAGTTCGGCACCAGTGAAGAACTCAACAGAACACAGTTGGATATACTGGCCACGCTCGCTTGCCGAGGGTCTCTTCGAGCACATAGACAGTTAACGCTACCGGAGATGAATGGTTTGTTACGCGAGATGGAACAAACTGAAAACGCAGGACTTTGTAATCACGGCAGACCAACTTTTCTACTGCGCAGTTTGTCTGAGTTAGACAAACTATTTTTGCGCGGTCAGTAGTCTATTGGTGCCTACTTCAAACAGCCAATCAATAGAGCGTGGCGACAATGTCCAAATGTCCAAAGCGAAATGACCAAAAGTCTTAAAAAAGTTGTCATCATCATCGGTCCCACGGCGGCAGGAAAAACTGCCGCAGCCATGGGCGCACAAGATCTCCTTGGGGGGCAATCCAAAGCGCAGCTGATCAGCGCAGATTCTGCGATGATTTATAAAGGTATGGATATTGGCACTGCCAAGCCCACAAACGATGAATTGGCAGCGTACCCCCATGAATTGGTGAGCATCTTAGACCCCAAAGAAATTTATTCAGCCGCTGACTTTGTTCGCGACGCAGATATACAGATTGCCGACGCGCTGGCAAAAGGTAAGACGCCGATAATAGTTGGTGGCACCATGCTTTACGTTAAGTGCTTTCTCGACGGCATAGCGAAACTACCGGATGCAGATGATGCCATCAGGCAAACGTTAGTTGATGAATTACATTCCCGGGGTGGCCAAGCGTTGCATGATGAGTTAGCTCGCATAGACCCAGCAGCGGCAGCGAACATTCACCCGAATAATCACCAAAGGTTACTGCGTGGCCTGGAAGTTGTGCGACTTACAGGTAGGTCAATGTCGGAGCAGTGGGCAGACCAAGCGGGCTCATCCGCCAAAGAAAGGCTAAATATTGAAACCGTATTGCTGGGCATTTTGCCAACCCAACGGGCGTTATTGCATGAACGTATTGAGTATAGGTTTGATCAAATGCTCGGCGCGGGGTTTCTAGATGAAGTGCGTACATTACACAGCCGCAGTGATTTGCATGAGGATCTACCGTCGATTAGAGCGGTAGGTTATCGACAAGGCTGGCAATTTCTAGCTGGCGAAATTGATGCTCAGGCAATGCGTGACAAAGCGATAGTAGCAACACGGCAGCTAGCCAAGCGTCAAATGACTTGGATGCGTCAGTGGCCGGGTCTGGAAAGCTGCGTTACAGACCAACCTGAGGAGGTTGCGAAGAGGGCGGTGGAGCATTTAGCCTTTTCAAACTAGGATTCTTTTGTCCCATTACCTAGAGGCCTGTGAACATTACGCAGGTAAATAAAAAACCTGTTCATTTAATGCTAAATCAGCATGGAATTTTCTAGGTTCCGTGATATTTTGAGCCCCGTTCTGCTGGCTACAGCTTCGAGGTATGTGAACCTGTCGAAAAATATAACCGTCTATCCGATAGTCGCAGCAAAATGGTCTTCAAGGGGTGTAAAAACCAAGCTCGCTATGGCGCTCGTCTCGTCGATGTCCATTTGCGAAGTATGGTGGTATTTGCAATTTGCTAAGGCTACATAAGGAAGCTAATAGTTAAGCTGGATTAACTTCAGCAATACAGAAGAAAGCGTTAAGCAGAACCAAGAACAAAAACCTGATTAGAATAAATGGAGCTCGAAATGTCCAAGGGACATACATTACAAGACCCTTACCTCAACGCGCTACGCAAAGAACGAATCCCAGTCTCGATTTTCCTAGTCAATGGAATAAAGCTTCAGGGTCACATCGAATCTTTTGACCAGTTTGTGATTTTATTGAAAAATTCAGTCAGCCAAATGGTTTATAAGCATGCTGTTTCAACGGTTGTACCAGCGCGTAATGTAAAACTTGCTGAGACTGAAACAGATGAAGGCTAGCTAATCCAGTTCCAGATATTGAATGATAGAAGTAGTCGCACGCCTGTCGTTCAACTGAACTGGCCTGTTGGCCACTGTAGTGTAAAACACAAGGCTCCTCTAATTTAACACTCCTCCCAGCGATTGAAGTGACCTCATTTAGCAGGCCAAGGATTCATAAGTAATACACCTCTTGAATTTGCTACATTCAACACCATTATTCCTTGCGTGAAGAGATTGCAAACAACCTACAAGTCGTTGAACAATCATCAATGCACATTTTCTAAAGTTAACCTCAAAACTATGAGCACTAATGCTATTTGAACGCCCGGAAGCCGGAAGACGCGCATTGCTTCTTCAGGTGGAATTACGCAAAGCGGATAATCCAGATGGCGACGAGCTAGCTGAACTTGCACGTTCTGCGGAGCTAATAGTGGTTGATACCGTGGTTGCCCGGCGTGAAGCGCCGGATTCGCGTTGGTTTGTGGGTAGTGGCAAGGTCCAAGAGCTCAAAGCGCAGCTTGCCTACACTGACGCAGAGATACTGCTTACTAACCATGACTTATCTCCAGGTCAGCAGCGCAACCTTGAGCAAGAGTTAGATTGCCGGCTGATTACCCGAACAGAGCTTATCTTAACTATTTTTGCTGAACGCGCACGAAGCCATGAGGGACAGCTACAGGTTGAACTGGCGCAACTAAAGCATGCCCAAACTCGATTAGTACGTGGTTGGACGCACCTTGATAGGCAAAAAGGTGGCATTGGTTTGCGTGGGGCGGGCGAAAAACAAATTGAGTTAGATCAGCGAATGCTGGCTGAGCGCGTTAAAGCAACGGAGCAAAAGTTACGTGATGTGGGTAAGCGGCGTGAACAAAATCGGCGCGGGCGTAATAGACGTGGTACGCCTACGGTGTCGCTGGTAGGTTACACTAATGCCGGCAAATCGACTCTTTTCAATGCCGTGACTCATGCAGATGTCTTGGCTGAAGACAAATTATTTGCCACGCTAGATCCAACTATGCGGCGCATTAACGTGCCCGGTGCAGGAGAGGTGGTTTTAACTGATACAGTAGGTTTCGTCAGTTCGCTACCCCACGCCTTAGTGGAAGCATTTAAGGCTACGCTTGAAGAAGTGGTACACTCAGACCTGTTGCTGCATGTGGTGGATATTGCTGACCCAAATTGGCAAGAGCGCACAGAACAAGTGGAAGCTGTGTTAAAGGAAATTGGGGCTGGAGAAGCGCCAAGTATCCGAGTAATGAACAAGGCTGACATGCTTTCAAAAGAGCAAAGGGCTCAATTTGAGCAGTCAGACCGTTTGGTTTCGGCTGTTAAAGGCCAAGGGCTAGAAGAATTAATGCAGTTTATTGGTAGCGCTTTAGGTGTAGTGGCACCGCACGAGGTGCTACTAGGGGCCGGAGATGGTAAAACTAGAGCATGGTTATATCAGTCAGGGGCAGTTTTAGACGAAACTTTGCTGACAGATGGTAGCGTGCAGCTTACAGTACAGGCTGACGAGCAATTGCTCGGCCAGCTTAAGAAAAAATCAAATGTGCAGTTACAGGAAAGTGTTACGAAGTAGATCTTAAATGCTACTAGTTAGACACTGTCCAATAACTGGGCGCGATTGAGCGCCAAAAGAATGTTAAAACAGCAAGTAAAACGATGCGGAGCAAATAATCATGGCTTGGAATGAATCAGGCGGTGGAGACAAGGACCCTTGGGGTAATCGCGGCGATCAAGGTCCTCCAGATCTCGATGAGGCGATACGTAAATTACAGGGTCAGTTGTCTGGCTTATTCGGTGGCGGCGGTTCGACAGGTGGTAGCAGTAGTGGTGGACTATCTGCTGGTTCCATTGGCCTTCTGCTAGTTGTCTTAGCGGGTTTATATACCTTTAGTGGCGTATACCAAGTGGACGAGCAAGAGCGTGGTGTGGTTTTTCGCTTCGGCAAAGTGATGGAGCAAGAAATAACGCCAGGGTTGCATTGGAATCCACCACTTATCGATCAGGTGGAATTAGTCAATGTGACTCAAGTTCAGTCGCACAGTCACCAAGCGTCTATGCTTACCAAAGACGAAAATATTGTTGATATCAGTCTTACCGTGCAGTGGGTTATTGCAAGTGCGGCAGATTATCTGATCAATGTTCGTGACCCAAAGAAGAGCTTAGACCAAGCTACTGAAAGTGCGCTACGTCATGTTGCTGGTTCCTCAACAATGGATCAGGTTATTACTGATGGCCGCGAAGCGATAGCCATTGAGGTCCAAGAGCGACTGCGTTCCTATTTGAGTATGTATGGCACAGGTATTGATATCACAAAGGTGAATATTGATCGCAGTGCTCCGCCCGTACAAGTGCAAGAAGCGTTCAACGATGTACAAAAAGCTAAAGAAGATCAGCAAAAGTTCATTAACCAAGCTACAGCATACTCTCAACAAATAGTCCCTGAAGCTCGTGGTAAGGCTCAGCGCCAGCTTGAAGAAGCTCAAGCGTATAGAGATCGTGTAATTGCGCGATCAGAAGGTGAGGCAGAGCGCTTTGAAAAACTACTCGGCGAATATCGCGGCGCAAAACAAGTAACTAGAGATCGCCTCTATATAGACGCGCTAGAAAACGTCTTTAAGAACGCGAGCAAAGTTATGGTGGATGTAGAAGGTGGTAACAACATGATGTACTTACCTCTAGATAAACTGACACAACAAAGTGGCGGCAACAATGCGCCTTCAACTGACGTCAACGCGCTGCGCCGCGAGGTAGAGCAATTACGCCGGGATGTGGGTAATAGCCGGTCAGTTTCCAATAACCGAATCAGAAGTAATTAGGAGAATTTGAGATGCCTACAAAAACCCTATTATTTGTCGTTTTAGTTCTGTTGGGTGTTGGACTGTTCAATCAGACCGCTTACAGAGTTTTAGAAACAGAAAAAGCCATTTTGCTCGAGTTTGGTAATTTGGTAGATGCGTCCATTGAGCCAGGCTTACACTTCAAACTACCGGTGGCGGAAGAAGTGAAGAAGTTTGATGCACGGGTGCTGACATTAGATTCTAAAGGTGAGACTTACTACACCCTAGAAAAGAAGCCGTTGATTGTGGATTCGTTTGTGAAATGGCGCGTAGCAGATATCGAGAAGTTTTATACCGGCACATCTTTTGATGAGCGCCGCGCAGAACGTTTGTTGCAAGAGCGTACTAACGAAGGTTTGCGTAACCAAATCAGTAAGCGTGTTATGCAAGAGGTTATTTCAGGTCAGCGTGACGAGTTAATGAGCGATCTACGCGAAGACTTAGACCGTGTTATGCGCGAGTCAGTTGGTGTTGAAGTAGTTGATGTTCGCGTAAAGAAGATCGATCTACCTTCTGAGGTATCTAGCACAGTTTATGAGCGTATGAACTCCGAGCGAGAAATTGAGGCGCGGCAATATAGAGCGGAAGGCCAAGAGAAAGCTTTGGCAATTCGCGCTAAAGCAGATCGTGATGCGGTTGTGCTAGAGGCTGAGGCCTATAGAGAAAGCGAACAACTACGTGGCGATGGTGACGCAAAAGCAGCAAATGTTTACGCAAGTGCTTATAATAAGGACCCTGAGTTCTATAGCTTTTATCGCAGCATCAATGCATATAGCGAAGTATTCAATAATAAGAGCGATTTGCTTGTACTTGATCCAAGCAGTGACTTCTTCAAATACCTACAAAGCGGCGACGGTAAAAATCGCTAGTCAGAACATATAAATACATAAATATATAAGAAATAGATGAGTACACACTGGCGTCTACCCCGGGGGGTAGACGAACTTCTACCGCCGCGCGCATGGGATTTAGAGATCTTACGACGGCGTGTACTCGACGTCTTTGTAGCTTGGGGGTTCGACTATGTAGATCCTCCACTAATCGAGTATCTCGACGCTTTACTTGTTGGTAGTGGTGAAGATTTAGATCTACAAACTTTGAAAGTTGTAGATCAGGTGAGTGGCCGCCAGCTTGGTGTTAGAGCAGATATGACTTCTCAAGCCGTGCGGATTGATGCCCACAGTATAGTAACTGACGGCGTACAACGTCTTTGTTATGCCGGCCCTGTAGTTTTTGCTAGCCCGCAAAACCCCCAATCCTCCAGAGTTCCTCTAAAAGCGGGAGCTGAAATTTTTGGTGCGCCAAGTTTGGTGGCAGATGCAGAAGTCATTGCACTAATGCTTGAAGTGATGGGTATCGCGCAAATTCAGCAGCCGGTGTTACTACTTGGTCATATGGGCATATACCGAAATCTAGTCACGGATTTGATCGCTAGAAAAATTCTCCGCAGCGAAGATCAGCAAGAACTCTTCAGTTGTATTCAACGCAAAGGTGAGTCCGATATCCTCAATTTATTGGGCAATTCTAAGCAAGCGCAAATGATGGCAGCTCTGCCAAACCTTATGGGTGATGTGGGCGCGCTAGATGAGGCGCGTAAAGTTTTAGCAAACGCACCAGCACCCGTGCACAGCGCCCTAGATGAGCTAGCAACTTTAGCGAATATGATCACTATCGATAAAACCGAAGTAGATCTGAGAATTGATGTGTCCGAGTTATCCGGTTACGGCTATCACAACGGCCCAGTGTTTGCGGTATATCACCCAGAACATGGTCAAGCGTTGGCACAAGGCGGCCGGTATGATGGAGTTGGTAAAGTGTTTGGGAGAGCAAGACCGGCAACCGGTTTTGACCTTAGTTTAAAACAGCTGCTAGGTGCTAGTTCCACCGCACTGCCCGTGTACTTCGCGCCCTATGTTGTAGAAGAAGAGCGCGCTGATTTGTTTGTAGCTGTCACCCAGCTCAGAGCCCAAGGTTCTCGAGTAGTGGTCGCGTTATCTGCCGAAGAAGTTCCGCCAAGCAATTGTGTTGGCAAGCTAGAAAATCAATCCGGTCACTGGCAACTGACCACATAAAGCTGACTAAAACTCAGAACATAATTAAGGTGAAAGAATGGGACGTAATGTAGTCGTCATCGGCACTCAATGGGGTGACGAAGGCAAAGGCAAGGTAGTAGATCTGCTTACCGATGAAGTCAGCGCGGTGGTGCGGTTTCAAGGTGGACACAATGCTGGACACACTCTGGTGATTGATGGCGAAACTACGGTACTACATGTAATTCCTTCAGGAATATTGCACGAAAACGTGCAGTGTGTGATAGGCAATGGTGTAGTACTAGAGCCACATGAGCTGCTCAAAGAGATCAAGATGCTAGAAGGGAAAGGAGTCCCTGTGCGAGATCGTTTGAAAATTTCACCCGCCTGCCCACTGATTTTGCCTCACCACATTGAGTTAGATGTGGCTCGTGAAGAAGCTCGTGGAGCGAAGAAAATTGGCACTACTGGCAGAGGCATTGGACCAGCTTATGAAGATAAGGTGGCGCGCCGCGGATTACGTCTGGGGGATATGTTTTATTGGCAAAATTTTGCCGACAAGCTTGCAGAGGTGACCGAATACCACAATTTCATGCTGACCAACTATTACAAAAAGCCCGCAGTTGATTTTGCGCAAACTCTGGACGATTGCGCAAAAGTTGCTGAAGAAATAAAGGCTATGGCGGAAGACGTTGTGCCACTTTTGCATGGCATGCGTGAAGCAGGCAAAAATATCTTATTCGAGGGCGCTCAGGGTGCCATGCTTGATGTGGATTTAGGCACCTACCCTTATGTTACATCCTCAAACACCACCGCTGGCGGTACCGCAGTAGGGACGGGTTTTGGTCCGGCCTATTTAGATTATGTGCTCGGCATAACTAAGGCTTATACCACCCGGGTTGGGTCTGGGCCTTTCCCCACAGAATTATTTGATGAGGTCGGTGAAGGCCTAGCAAAACGTGGTCATGAGTTTGGTTCTACTACCGGAAGACCAAGACGCTGCGGTTGGTTTGACGCAGTTGCTTTGCGACAAGCTGTTAGAATCAATAGTATTTCAGGCATTTGTCTAACTAAGCTGGACGTTCTGGATGGTTTGGAAACCATTAAGATATGCGTAGGCTACAGTGGCGCAGATGTTGACGGCAGTCCTAGTTTTGGCAGCCAATACTATGAAGGTCTAGAGCCAGTTTACGAAGAAGTCCCTGGCTGGACGCAGTCAACATTAGGTGTGACAGACTTTGATCAGTTGCCTGTGGAAGCTCGGAACTATATCCGTACAGTAGAAGAGGCTATTGGCGCGCCAGTAGACATAGTTTCTACAGGACCTAATCGTCATGAAACAATTATCTTACGAAGCCCATTCGATACTTAGTTAGTACTCAATTGGCGGTTATATGCCAAGGCTCAGATTAGTTTTTTGGCGTAAGATTTATAGGAGGATACAAAGTAATGGATTCAAAATTGTTAGAACTATTAGTATGCCCTGTGAGCAAGACATCATTGGTTTACATGCGCGAGCATAATGAGTTGTGGTGTGCGGTAAGCAAATTAGCTTACTCTATAAACGATGGTATCCCATCGTTGTTACCTGATGAGGCGCGCGAGTTAAGTGATGCGGAGTTAGAGCGCGGATAGCGAACAATCACTAATGTTAACCCCTGGCGTAACTGGGGTAGCAAATTTTAAAACAACAGCGACCAGTTTAGAGTCGTGTATACATCAAGCGATTTGCTTAGAAGAAGGGAATGTAACCGAGAGGTCTGAATAACCTATCTCTTTGTTCACACTTCATTGACCTATCAAGCCTTAGCCTGATGCTATGAAAACATTGTAGGAAATTTGATGAGCACAGTTAAGCTTGTACCTGTTCTTGATATGCCAGATGTGGCAAACAAGGCCCTGACTAAAGCACAGAAGACACTAGACTGGGTGGGCATGAGTAATGTCCACCAGCCATTGCGTGTAAAAGACGGCGACGAGAATAAAGAAGTTCACGCTAGCATTCAGGTCTACGTCAATCTGGCTGACCCAATGGCAAAAGGCATTCATATGTCGCGGCTATATTTGCTGTTAGATGAGCACGCTACGACTAATCCATTAACTGCCACTGGACTTAAAACGTTATTGGGCTCAATTTTAGAGTCGCATAACGATTTAAGTACTAACGCATTTGTGCAGTTTGAGTTTGATCACTTTATACGTCGTCCAGCATTACTCAGTGATAATGTCGGCTGGGCATCTTATCCCGTAGTGGTCAAAGGCACATTGATCAACGGTGAAATAGATATTGAACTCTCCGTTGCAGTTCAGTATTCGTCTACCTGCCCTTGTTCTGCAGCCTTGGCACGACAGCTTATCCAAGAGCAGTTTGCTAAAGATTTTGGTAGTCAGGGCGAGGTAGGGATTAGCGATGTGAGCGCGTGGCTAGGCACCGAAGAAGGTATTTTGGCAACACCGCATAGTCAGCGTAGTACAGCAAAAGCACTTGTTCGCTTAGACGATTCTCACGACGATCTACCAATTACCGCATTAGTAGATCAGCTAGAAGGGGCGCTTAAGACACCTGTTCAAAGTGCTGTTAAGAGAGAGGACGAGCAAGAGTTCGCGCGCCTTAATGGTAAGAACCCCATGTTTGTCGAGGATGCGGGCAGAAGACTCAAAACGACATTAGAGGACGATGAGCGCTGGAATGATTTCTGGGTGCGTATTGAGCACCATGAAAGTTTGCATGCCCATGACGCAGTCGGTGTATTCACAAAAGGCGAAGAAGACGGTTATCAGCCCGTCCCTTAGGAAGTAATAGCCCTACAATGTTGAATACCGGCGCAGCAATGCCTAATTTTTATAAGTTTTAGTAGCGCGGCCTCTATCCAATAGTCAAAAGGGGCTAGGGGGTGACTTGGCGCAAGGTCTTCATCTCCTCAACAAATGCTAATGCGCTAGCGTTGATGGCGGAAATGCTTTTCCCAGACTGATAGAGCGCCCCGCCAATTCCAAAACCATTCACTCCGACCTGCCAGTAGCTGCGCATGTTAGCTGTCGATATCCCCCCAACAGGCAATACATTTACATTTTTTGGTAGTACCGCGCGCCAACTCTTAATGATCTGCGGTGTGAGCATTTCTGCTGGAAAAGCCTTAACCCCATCGGCGCCGGCGTCTAATGCTGTAAACACCTCGGAAGGCGTTGCCGCCCCAGGAACGCAATGCATATCTAGCGCTTTTGCTGACTCAATCACGCTAACGTTGGTGTTGGGAGAAACGACCAAACGCCCCCCAACTTTCGCTACCTCTTTTACTTGGTCTTGATTAAGGACTGTGCCAGCACCAATCAATACTCGATCGCCGAATTTTTCGCTAATTAGACCAATACTTTCGTAAGGGTTAGGTGAGTTAAGTGGCACTTCAACAATACTAATGCCGGCTGCCATTAGACAGTTAACTACTGCCAATGATTCCTCCGGTGTAATACCACGCAAAATAGCGACGAGGGGCATTTGCTCCAAATAGTGGATAAGCGTTGGGTTTGTAGATTGATGCATGGGAAGCTTAAACCTGATGATTGAGGTGTTTGGCGACTTCTAAAGCGCCAGAAATAGTCGCTGCTTGAGCGTCAATTATGAACGCTGAATATCCAAGATGTTCTATCGCAGACTTGTACCTGCGCGTTAATTCATCGGAGCCAACTACTGCTATGTTGGCCGCTTTCTCGGCTACCTCGCTTTGCAGTATAGACCTGATTTCGCTGCCGATGAGCAGCCCAGAAAGATAAGCCTCGCCGTCATCTATCGTATGAGCGCCAGACAACTGCAGCGAACGCACAGTGAATAGCTGGTGCATGATTCCGCCCTTGCTGCCGCTGTTGTTGAGACCTTGGAGAAAAGCATTCTCTTGCCATGGTCCCTGTGTATTCATGGACTTTGATAGGAGTGAGTGGCCGGAAAGCAGAGCAAAAAGTTCTCCCGTCATGGAAGTCGAAAACTGTTCTAATTCAAAACTGTCGGTAGCGTTGATCCATTTGTTATGCGTGCCTGGAAAACAGAAGGCATCAGCGGGCGCCAAATTTTCCGCTTCGACAATGCGCTTTGCGCCGAAATATTGAATTTCTTCGCCACGCATAACATCGAATTGCCCGCTCATACCTGTGGCCGATAAACCAGGAATGATCCAAGTCTTACCTTGGTTAAAGTCTTCTATTTGATATGCACTGCGAGCTAGTTTTTCTGCATTTGCGGGGCACTCTACGTGGGCTACCTCTATCCAGCCATTCGGACTGCTAACCATGCCACTTAATAAGATTGGGGTAGGTGTTTGGCCCTGTAGCCAATGTCCTATATGAGCATTTAATGCCTTGGCATAGTCGCCTTGGATATTCAGTAAGCCATCGGGCGCCTGGACATCGTCTTGGCAAACCCCGTGCTCCACTAAGTAGGCCCGAAAATTAGTAGTACCCCAATCTACGACTATGAGTGGCGGCATTTTAACTTCTGATTTTTGACCATTTGAATACGTGACATGAGTGCGCCTTTAAGCAATGCCGCCAGCCTAGGCTAAAGTCGGCGTAACATGTTTACGCTGGAGCGGGTAAAAGCAATCTACAAAGCTCAGCGGAAGCTGCTGAAGATACACCAATACAGCGATCGCTTCGAGATCAGTTACATCTAGTTAGAGTAAAAAGGTTGGCGCTGCGGGCAGTCGACCCAGCAAGCTAACTTCGAGCGTTGCTGGGCAATGGTCAAAGTTAGGGCAGGTTGTCTAAGTCTAGTCCGTCTGCCAAAGCTACAGACCGTAGCGCGCTCTCAAAGATGGTTCTAGCTCGGGCCGACATCTCTGCTAGCTGGGCATGAAGTGCTTTTTCCTTAGGGTCGTCATCTTTGCACTGCAGACAATATTTCTCAAAACCGCTTATGTCGATTAGCAGCTTAGCGATATGATTTGGGCATTCGCAGTGCAAGCTGGGCATCATGTTTGCGATACTAGAAAGTTGTTCTGGGTTGAATGCGCTAACCCCAATTTGTACAGGCTCTGACGCTACATCTAGGGACTTCGTATTCATCATTGTGCGTAAATGCTCCGGTGTGATCGGAGATTTTAGTGCCTGAATACCATGACTTGCCAGTAACTGTTCAATGCGTCTTGGCGCAAAGGCGTAAACGATAATGACCCTCTGATACGTGCCATTGCGCAGTTTTATTAACGAATCTACCGTGGTGTCGGGTAGGGTGTCACTTTCAACAAGAAGAGCTTTGTGATGACGGGAGGGTTGATTACCTCGGTCTAACCAGCTCTCCAAGGTTTGCTGGAATAGGCTATAACTCTGGCATATTTGTGGTTCTGCTCTATCAAATAGCGGTGCCAGATTTAAGCCAACAACGTCCACTCCATCCTCGAGAATGTCAGAGCGGCTACGATCATGTCTTAGACTTAAAGTTTCTAGGCCATCAGTACCAAGTCGGGCTAATTCCCCCAGTGCATGACCCTCTGCCATTAGCCTTTTGACCAACAACAGCCTGTGTATATGGCCGTTGTTATAAAAGCGTCGCCCGGAATCACTGCGTTCTGGGACGACAATCGAATGTCTGCTTTCCCACTTTCGAAGAGTATGAGAGGGCACCCCTGTGAGGTTTGCTACTGCGCCAATTGTAAGTCTATCCATATTGTCCACGCCTCTGTGCTCGCTTTTAGCGGCGGCACTAATGTTGTCGATTTAATGTCTAACAGTATCTGCGGTTAAAGGTTCAATGCAATGGTTAACAGCAGGGAATAAAAAACGCGTTGTCGATGTTTCTTGTTCGCTTGTCGTGAGGTTACGCAATGTAACCCCGGGAACTTCAATCTATGCCATTGGAATCCATGCATTACACCAGCCTTGGCCTGCTACCAACTTATTTGGAATTGCTGAACAACCTCCCATGCCGTTAGCTTTGGCGCTATACAGCCTGCAGTTGGAGCAAAACTGGGTAGCCCCTGCAGCCCCAGCACGTTTAGGATATTTGCTAGTGTCTACGTCGCTAGCGATCTTTTTGTAACCAAGCGCAATAGCTATACCATCGGTTTCTTGCAGTATTGCAGCGCCAGCTTCTGCGCGAACGCTGACTGGGATAAGTGAGGTGGCCCATAGAGCGGCGCCAGTTGCTAGGAAATCCCTTCGACTTTGCTTGTTCATTTGGTGTCTCGTATTAGTAATGTCTAATTTTAAGGGGGATAATCCCTAATTAGTAATGTAATGTCAACTATAAATTAGACAAAATTGAGAAGAATCAAGTCTAATAGTTTTTTAGCACTGAGGTTGGTTAGGATGTGGCGGTAAGCGAGTAGGTTACTGTTACAAGCTCTCTCCCTTAGTGGAATTATTTTTTGGGATAAAACGATATGAACGTTCTAATTAACGGTGCGGGCGGTGCAATCGGTGCTGCGCTGATAGAAAGGTACATAGCCAAACCAGAAGTTGATCGGGTGGTTGCCATACACCATCGTCAGGTGAGTAGCGTGCACAGCAAAGTACAGTGGCTGCAATGCAATCTGCGAGAGGTCGAAGAAATAGAGCGTTGTATTGAACAACTTCTTTTGATCGAGCAACCGATTCACCGTTGGATTTGCGCCAGCGGCTATCTCCAAGGCCCTTTGGGTGGCCCAGAGAAATCTATGCGTAATATTCAAAGCGCAAAACTACAAGATGATTTCGCGGTGAACACGATAGGACCCATTCTGCTGTTTTCTGGTATGGCGAATAAGTTCAAGTTAGTGCCGGACTTCAAAGCGGCATTTCTTTCTGCCCAAGTAGGCAGTATTGAAGACAATCAACTAGGTGGGTGGTTCGGTTATCGGATGTCGAAAGCGGCGCTGAACATGGGTGTTCGTTGTTTGGCAATTGAAGCTGGCCGCTGGCGCAACGAGCCAACGATTGTTTCAGTGCACCCGGGTACCACCGTGAGTGGCCTGTCTAAGGCCTTTGTAAAACAGCGAAAAGCGCCTTTGCAAACTGCGGCAACTTGCGCCGAAAAGTTAGACCACCTTATTGAAGGTTTGACACCTGAGGAGTCGGGCAACTTTTATAAATTAGACGGGGCGCTGCTACCTTGGTAGCCGGCCGCTAAAAAAGGTCAGGTTTGCAGCCGATGCAGAGCATTGCTTGTGAAATGCTCTGAAAGCTCGCTGAGCTTAGAGGCTACAAACAGGAACAAGGATTTCGTTTTTGCGCATAAACCAAGGAGTGAAAGGTGCGTTGTGGCGCGCCCATTTGGGCTCCCCGCACGACTTATAGTTGCTAGCAGCAAGAGCCTGCATCATAAGGCCTTCGTGTTTTTCATAGCGCGACTTACTCCAGCCGCCACTGTATTGCATGGCAGCCATGATCGCTTCAGGTTGGCTGCTAACTTCAACTATTGCCGAAGCGGGCACCGGTAAGCTCTCTAAATCATATTCGCGAGGCATTACAAAAGAGATTAACCATTGGTCTGCAGTACTTGTTTGAATGACAGGAGCAGTCATGGCGATCTTAGCTTCTGTAGTGTTTTCGCCGGTAATAAACTTGAACAATGGCCGAAACGCTTTAGAGCCCGCATCTTCGAAATCGCCGGTCACGCGAACCGACGCGAGTAAGTGCGGCTCGTATTTGCGTATCTCGATGTCGCCTTCGTTAGCTAGTACTGCATAACCTAGCGACTCAATGCTGTAAGCGCAGATGCTTGCCGTTAAGCTTATAATTCCAAATATAGCTGTTACTAGTTGCTTCATGTTTCTAACCCTCGTTTAGAGCTTTAGTAGAAGCCAGCCGCCGCGAAGCTATTGTGAAATCCCAGTGAATCTATAGTGAGGTCAGAATCTTGGTTTTTAGGCATTTTTTGCCTATTTAGGCGAATGCTGTGGAATTTTTGCTTTGCCGTTAGCTATAGGGCTTGGGCATTGATGCCGCAGAAGCCCAGAGTGTTACTAGCAGCCACCCGCATACCGTAGGTGAAAAATTCGGCAGACCACTCATTACCTTCAGTGTCCGTGGTTGCAACATTCATAGCCTTTGACTGAACCATTTTCGCGACTAAATCCAGGCGGGTAAAAGTGACTCTCCTAGGTCTGGGGCAAGCTTCTGCGCCGCAATCTACCTTGCTGGTGATCTGCCCTGCAGGAAGCCAACTATTCTCTCCGTCAGCGCCTGCTAACCAAGACATTAGTAATGTCGGTTGTTGGTCTATCTTCAAGCGGATTGGGTGAATGGTGCTGTCGATAAACTGGTTCCAGCGAATAAATGCACCGAAATTTTTCTGTGACGCGATGCAATACAAAACTAGTCGCGGCGAGCCAAAATAAAACTGATCCGAGCTGTTCGCATCTAAAAGGGCATAGTGTTCAGAGCCGTTGTTGCGTTGGTAGAATTCCCAATTTCCTGTATCACCGTCAGCGAGGTCGCCAGCTTGAATGCTACTTATCGAGAGTGACCCTAATACCAGGATGAGAAATCTAACCATGATGTTTCCGTTGTTATTCTTTTTGTAGGAGGACAATCTAGTCAGCAGACTAAGCAAAGGTTAATCCACTTAAGCGATTGATGTCTGCGAGCTAAGATATCTCATATAGTGGTTTGCTACTGGACCCTAGCACGCACAAGAGTTTCAACGCTTATACCCAACCGCCTTGTTAGCACTTATGAGATATTTGAGTGGCGCTCAATATCGTCCTCTGAAGTCTCTTCGCCATACTGAATTTCAATAATGTGGCAC
This sequence comes from marine gamma proteobacterium HTCC2089, assembly GCA_905182905.1. Lineage (GTDB taxonomy): Bacteria > Pseudomonadota > Gammaproteobacteria > Pseudomonadales > Azotimanducaceae > UBA4421. Next base: position 67,407 of record CAJJDH010000011.1, read on the forward strand.
GGCGGATTGGCTTTATCGTTGATTATCTGATGCCACTCACCAACACCAATTCTGATAACTTCATCTGTCTTTAGACTAATGACATCGAATAGGTCTGGCCTGTCAGTGTCGGGGCCGTGTTTTACTTCGCAGCGCCCTTTGCTAACAAACCAGACTTCACTTCGTTTGAAGTGACGTTGATAGCTAATGCTCTTTCCCGGTTCGATAATAAGTTCTTTAACTTTTACCGCGGAGTCGCTGAACAGGTCACAAAACTTTCCCCAAACTCTGCTTTGGCTGGGTTGTTGCCATTCCTGCAAAATCCAACTGCTAGAATTTGCTTTGTCATTGCCGCCGACCCCAAACGCAAACTCAATTCCATCAACGTCCATTTCCGGAATATTTTCACTCTTTCGATCACCGCCGTTACAAAAAACCACCGTCTCATTGGGGTAGGTTTTTTTGGCTTGGTAGAGAGCAGACTTAGCACTTCCGTCATCGTCGTTGAAGGACCAAACGTCATCCACCATCTCTAGCTTAGCAATGATCTTTGCGCGCTCATCAAAAGGCATAAATGCTCTACCCTTTTTCCGGGTAAGCCAACTGTCGCTGTTGAGCGCAATAATTAGCTTGTCGCCTAACCCTCGGGCTGCCTCAAAATGGCTGATGTGTCCTGAATGCAGTGGATCGAAACCACCACTAACAATAACCACTTTCATTATAGATTCCTTTAACTGCGTCAGCTCAATGCGCCCTGTGGAGTGATAATACTGCAATACACTGTGCTCGGCTAAGCCCCCGGCGGTTGTTGATAAACAGGCGACTAGGCAGTACAGGTTTTGCTAAAAGTGGGCAGCGGGCATAAAGTCTGCGGGTTTCCCGCGCATTAGGTAAATGCGAATTTATCAAAGCGATGTGGGATACTGTCAAGTGATGGTGCCCAAGAGAGGACTTGAACCTCCACGGGGTTGCCCCCACTAGCACCTGAAGCTAGCGTGTCTACCAATTTCACCACTTGGGCATGCGTGGCCTGATAAGGTCGCGGACTTTACTTAAAACTAATATAAGGTGTCAAACTTGTCGAAGTTTACCGATACGAATACTTCGGCTGATAAGGCTCAGCAAAAGGTTTTGAATGCGCGTCGTGTAATTGACCTTTTGGTAGAGCATCCTATGCCCATTACTTGGCAGCAAATGGTTGAGCTATTGGATGCGCCGAGACCTCATGGTGTGAAACGGGTGCGGCAAATACTTCGCGGATTGGTTCGACTGGGAGAAATTGTCTCCAACGAAAATCGTGAATATCTTTTGTCTCCCAAGAAAGCACGGAAGAAAAATAAATCTTCAGTCCAAGAAACTGCATCAACTGAGAGTGTGTCGGTGCAAGAGTCCAACCTCAGCCTAGGTAGTGATAAGTTACAAGGCATAGTCACTGGCCTTGGCCCACGGCTATTTGTTGATGGTATTGCACTTGCAAAACCCGACCGTGACGGACTCTCTGGGCGACCCAATGATGAAATCCAATACAAAGTGGTTGATGAGCAGGCCATAGTCACCCGCATAGTCAAATATAGTCCGCGTCCGCTAGTGGGCGTACTTAACCTCAAGGCAAAGGTTCCTCAAGTAGATCCACTGGGTCGTGGCTTTGCCGGTCGAGTGCGGCTCGCTGAGAGGCCAGACAATGCCAGCCACGGTGATACGGTACGAGTGCAGATTCTTGATCAAGATCGCAGCGGATTGTTTGGAGAATTGGTTGACGTATTAAAGTCTGACTCAGTAATTGAACAGGCGATTAGTTCAACTTTAGAGAGTCTAGATATTCCTACCGAATGGCCTGAGGTTGTTGACCGAGCCGTCAATCGACTGCCTAAGTCTGTACAGCCCAGTCAGCATCCAGATCGAGTTGATTTAACCCCAACTCCACTAGTGACCATTGATGGTGAGACTGCCAAAGACTTTGATGATGCCGTGTACGCAAAAGCTCTGGGTGGACGCAAAGGCTGGCAGGTTATCGTGGCTATTGCCGATGTCGCCAATTACGTAAAGCCCAATTCTGCCTTGGACACTGAGGCGCAGAATAGGACTACTTCGGTTTATCTGCCAAGTTTTGTAGTACCAATGCTGCCAGAAGGGTTGTCGAATGAGTTGTGCTCATTAAAACCAGACGTTTTCCGTTTGGCTTTGGTATGCGAAATGACAGTGTCGGTAAAAGGTATTGTCCGCGAGCACAAGTTCTATGAAGCAGTTATACGCTCCCACGGTCGACTGACCTACGAACAGGTCCAAGCTCATCTCGACGAAGGTGCCAGCCTGCCGTGTAACAAACAAGACATGCCGGGTGTCCTCACTTCGGTTGCTGCTCTCAAACAAGTGTTTTTGGCTTTTAGTCAGGCCAAAGACGACCGCGGCGGGTTAGACTTTAATAGCCGTGAGGGTGTGATTGAGATTGAGCACGGTCACGTTACTGGCGTGAACAGTGTGCCTCGACTTATGGCGCATCAGATTATTGAAGAAGCGATGATCAATGCCAACGTCTGCGCCGCTACCTTTATTGAAGCCAATGAAAGCCGCTCGCTTTATAGAGTCCATGACAAGCCTGATACGCTGAAGCTAGAGGAGTTGCGCCAAGATTTAATGTCCATCGGTTTGCGCATTCCCGAGGGCGTACCCAGTTCGCTTACTTATAAAACCCTTTTAGGTGAAATGTCCGAAAAACCCAACGGCTGGCTATATCAGCAGTTGGTCTTGCGCAGCATGAAACAAGCGGTATATACGCCGGAGAATAAGGGTCACTTTGGCCTGGGTTTAGAACGCTACATGCATTTCACCAGCCCAATTCGTCGTTACCCCGATTTGCTTGTGCATCGTGCTATCAAAGCCATTTTGCAGGTCGATAAGAACCGCCAAAAATGGGTTCCAGATGACGAGAAGCTGGCCGCCTTAGGCGAAGTGTGCTCTAACAACGAGCGCCGCGCAGAGTCTGCAGGGTGGACTGTTGAGGCTTGGCTTAAGTGTGAACTGCTACGCCAGCATGTGGGTGAATCGGTTCGTGGCACAATTGCCACTGTTACAGAATTTGGTCTATTCATTGAGATAGAAGACTATTTTGTACAAGGCCTATTGCACATTTCTGATCTGGGTTCCGACTATTTCCGCTACGACCGGCGTAACCAATGTTTGTATGGCGAACGTAATGGTAAGCGCTTCACGCTAGGTGATGAAATTGAAGTATTGGTGATCAATGTAGAGCCGCCACAGGGCAAAATTGAACTTCGGTTAACCGAGAGTGCGAGTGCCGCTAACGGTCGGCGGGACAGTAGGCGCGCGGGTAAAAATCCACCTAAAGCCCGTAGACAAAATGGCGCACATTCTAACGAGCGGAACAAACGTAGTGGCAGCGTTGATGACAGTAACGACCCTTGGGCTGCTGCTAAGGCTAAAGCCGCCAGCGAAGAAGGAAAATCTGCGAGCAGGGCAAACCAGCGCAGAAATACGTCAGAAGGTGATGTAGACCGCGCAGATAATGTATCTGTGCAAACACCCCCAAGCAAAAAGCCGAAAAAGAAATCCAAAGGCAAAAGTAATGTCGCTGCTGGCAAAAAGAAAGTTAAGAAAAAGGTCAGGGCCAAACCGCGCAGCAAGTTTGCGGATAAGAGTTGAAGCAAGTAGCAAAATTCAGAGTAGAGATTCAGGCTGTCAGGTGATGGCAAATAGCAAAGAGAGTTTATTTAGATGGATGAAGTGGTAGGAATTCAGGCGGCCAGAGCTGCACTGCGCGAAACGCCTGCATTGGCGCGTTGTCTTTATTTAATGAAGGGGCGTAGAGATGCGCGTTATAACGAGCTGATCAGTCTGGCTCGAGAAGCTAATGTGCGCTTTCAGACCATGGAAGAAGTTTGGTTTCGACGCCGCGCACCGGATATCTCGCACCAAGGCGTATTACTTGAATGTCATTCGCGTACCTTAGCTGATGAAAAAGATCTAAAAGATAAGTGGCCCGAGTTCGGTAGCGAACCGTTGATTTTGATCTTGGACGAGATAACAGATCCGAGGAATTTAGGCGCCTGTTTACGCACCGCCAATGCTGCGGGTGTTGACGCAGTGATTATGCCTAAGCGTAATAGCGCACCGTTGAGTCCAGTTGTGCTAAAAACAGCCCAAGGTGGTGCGGAAGATTTGTTTTTGGTCCAAGTGACCAACTTGGCTCGGACCATTGCCTGGCTGCAAGGCCAAGGGGTCTGGGTGCTAGGCGCTGACGGTGAGGGTGGCACCATTTGGGATACTATGGATTCTAAAGGGCCAATTGCTCTAGTTATGGGCAGTGAAGGTAAAGGCTTGCGCCGGTTAACTCGAAGTCTGTGTGATCACTTAGTCAGCATCCCCATGCTCGGAAGCGTAGAAAGCCTTAACGTGTCAGTAGCCACGGGTGTACTTCTATATGAGATGGTCCGCCAGCGCGCAGTACCAACCAAAAACGGCGCGCCCTAAGAAGCGCTGGATTGAGGTGCGCGGCGTATCTGCGGCATAAATGTGCGGCGTAAGCGCGTCGCACAAGACCCTCTTTAAGTTCCTTACACAAGATCAACACAGAAAATTACGCACAAATTGAGGCTACAAGAGAGCGCAGCCAAGTCTGTAAGCAGACTTAAACAGCGCTTAAAACAAAGCCGTAAACCCTTTCAGGTGGTGGCTTTGAACGGAGTCAAAGGCCTTGCACGCCAGTGCAGGTGCGCCTACAATGCGCGCCCGCGAAGTTAATAGCTTTGTGGACTAATCCTTGCTTCACAATGGTAGCGAAAGCGTAAATCCTTGGGGGCAACTCGTCGGCTTGCCTGACGTCAACCATAAGGAAGCGCAATGCGACATTATGAAATAGTTTTTATGGTACATCCTGATCAGAGCGATCAAGTACCAAGTATGATCGAACGCTATCACGGGATGATAGAACGCGGTAACGGTACGGTTCATAGAACCGAAGACTGGGGCCGTCGCCAACTGGCTTTCCCAATCAATAAAGTGCACA
>CAJJDH010000012.1 GCA_905182905.1 marine gamma proteobacterium HTCC2089
TGACAACTCTACCGCTAATAGAAGTAATCCAGACCCAGAGCGAAATGTTACTTGGGGTTTACAGAGCTGGGACGAAATGCTCTACGGCGCGTTCAGCTATACCTTGGTGAATGAAACAACCGAAGCCCCCATACACGACAAAGGTTTAGCCCAATTGACCCAGTACTTTGGGTTTATCGACAAAGATCTAGATGGCAAATTGAGCTGGAAAGAACTGCCTAAGCGCATGAAGAAGCAGTTGGTGCAGGGCTTTAAAGCCGTAGATACTAACGGCGATGGCGGATTGGACATTAAAGAAATGTACAATATCGAAAAGCGCAGAGCAGCCAAGCAACAGGCAGCTGATGCTCGCTAGAGCCTAGCAATCACGCTCCGAGTACGTTTTAAACAAGGTACTCTATTACTTAAAACCCAGCTTTTGCTGGGTTTTTCGTTTTAGGCCAAGACAATTTACCACTACATATCTGCAAGGAACAAAAGATCAGCCTCTGGGCGCCGAACCATTCACCCGCTAGGATTGCGCCACTCTGCTTGGGTAATTTTATAAAGCAAATGCTCTGAAACTCTGCTGTCCAAGGAGACATTAGGGTGGAAAAAATTATCCTTCGTATTTTTTAGTCCCAACCTCTGCATCACGGCTTCGGAGCGGTGATTGGTAGTTGCTGTCATTGCGACAACTTCCTTTAGCTCAAGAAAGGTGAATGCAAACTCAAGGGCCATTTCTGCTGCTTCTGTAGCGAACCCGTAGCCCCAATTGTCTGGGTGCAAGCGCCAACCTATTTCTACACAAGGGGAAAAAGGAAATTGTGTGAGTGGCGTACTCAAACCGACAAAGCCGATAAATGTGCTTGTGCTTTTCAATTCAACCGCCCCCATGCCCCAACCACATGTAGCTATCTCGTTTACCAACCTTGCAGCCAAATCGTCACTCGCTGATCTGCTCAGTTGATTAGGAAAATGCTCCATAGCAAGTTTGTTTGAATTGATTTGCGCAAATACCGGCAAATCAGAACTCTGCCACTGCCTAAGTATCAACCTATCTGTTTGTAGTTCCATGTCGTGAATTGCATATAAAGTCATTGGATAAGGCAAATGCTGATACCTTCATGCTGTAAGTTTTATGGCAAACTTCACACTTGGATCACGAACCATGCGGCTAACTGACTAAAGCGCCAATAAACATCGGGAGAAAGATATGGAACGTCCTTACGACATTATTATTTGGGGAGCAACGGGCTTCACCGGGCAGTTAGTAGTGGACTATATGTCAAAAAACTATGCCAACAGCAATGTACGCTGGGCGGTAGCTGGCAGAAATACAGAGAAGCTCACATCAATTTTAGCTGGACGAGATGTCCCCGTACTCCAAGCCGACAGTCACGACACTGAATCGTTAGATAAGTTGGTCCAGCAAGGGCGCGTTGTTTTAACAACAGTTGGCCCTTACGCCCGCTACGGTTCAGAACTCGTTGCTGCTTGTGTACGCCACGGCACTCACTACTGTGACCTCACCGGCGAAGTGCATTGGATGCGCGAGATGATCACTAAGCACCAGGAAGAAGCAGTCGCCAGCGGTGCAAAAATTGTTCACACCTGCGGTTTCGACAGTATTCCATCTGACCTTGGTGTGTATTTTTTACAGCAACAGATGCAAGCCAAACACGGGGTTCCAGCAAAACATATTAAATATCGACCCAGAGCCTTTAGCGGCGGATTCAGCGGCGGCACTATCGACAGTATGATGGCCATGATGGAGAGCGAACAAAGAGGCTCTATCATCAAGACTTTGGCTAACCCCTACTGCCTGAACGACAAGACGACTGGCCTAGATGGACCAGATCGAATGAGCGCCTACTTCGACGAAGATTTCGACGCTTGGGTGGGTCCATTTGTTATGGCCTCAGTAAATACCCGAGTGGTGCGCCGCAGTAACGAATTATTAAACGGCGCCTACGGTGCAGATTTTCGCTACGACGAAGGCACGGTGATCAGTAAAGGCGCGAAAGGCTTCTTGGGTGCCACAGCCGTAGGTATAGGCACCGGAGCCTTTGCAGGATTAGCCGCATTACCTGTTACTCGACCCTTGCTGAAGAGATTTTTACCGAAGCCCGGGGAAGGACCAACACCGGAGGCTATAGAAAACGGTCACTACCATATTGAGTTACGGGGCCTTCACCCTACTGACCCAAGCAAGAATATGACCGCTCACGTTAAAGGCGACAAAGACCCGGGCTATGGCTCAACGTCGAAGATGATTGTTGAGAGCGCATTAGCCCTAGCTCAAGATGACCTACCGGTTGAGGGTGGCTTTTGGACACCTGCAAGCGCAATGGGAGATGCATTGCTGAGTCGCTTGCCAACCAGTGCTGGAGTGACCTTTGAGATTGAATAATCTCTTGGGCTATTTTGCATAAGGCAAAAGTTGCCGAAAATGGCAGTAAAAAAAAGCCCGGCATCGCCGGGCTTTTTCTTATCTAACACAAGCAAATTAGCGCGGGCTAAATAAGCTCTTCTTGCTCTTCAACACGATAATTAAAATCGTACTGAGAAACCGGTAGCTTGCGCACACGAGTACCCGTTGCTTGATAAATTGCGTTAGCCAAGGCTGGCGCAATACCCGGTGTACCCGGCTCACCAGCCCCGCCTATAGTTTCACCGCTATTGAGAATATGCGTTTCAATAACAGGCGAATCTTGCATTCTGACTACCGGGTAATCATGGAATGCAGTTTGCTGGACAGCGCCGTTTTCAACGCTAATTTCGCCATACAACGCCGCACTTAGGCCATAGCTGATACCAGATTCCATCTGTGCGACAAAACCGTCAGGCGAAACAGCAAAGCCGGCGTCTACTGCGCAAACCACGCGATCTACCCCAATCTTGCCATCTGTCAAAGTTACATCTACCACTTGGGCGACCAAGCTACCAAAGGATTCTTGCAAAGAAATACCCCGACCCTTGCCTTGCGCAACAGGCTCACCCCAGCCTGCCTTTTCAGCAGCAAGGTCGAGTACCTTAAGGTGTCTTGGTTTGTCCGCAAGCAACTTGCGACGTAATTGGTAAGGATCTTCACCCGCAGCCTCAGCCACTTCATCAAAGAATGCTTCGGTGAAGAAACCGTGCTGGGAATGGTCCACACTGCGCCATGGCCCGAACGGTAAGTGCGTTGGGCTGTCGGTATAATGAATATGCTGGGCCGCAATCGCATAAGGAATGACTGGCGCTTCCGCTGGTTCGTGCTTTTCATGATAAACGTTATCCCAAGCCAGTACCTGTCCGTCTGCAGCGACCGCTGCGCGGAATTTGGAAGCCACGCCCGGACGATAAATGTCGTGCTGCATGTCTTCGGCACGGGACCAGATCAATTTCACTGGCGTACCCACTTCTCTGGCGATCATTGCTGCTTGTATCGCAGAATCTGCAATAGAACGACGACCAAAACCACCACCCATAAAGTGTTGATGAACCGTAACATTTTCAGGGTCTAGCTCTAATGCCGCCGCCACTTCGTAGCGAAAACCCATCGGATTTTGCGCGCCAACCCATACTTCGCACATATCGCCGTTAACGCTAGCCGTCGCGTTCATAGGTTCCATACATGCGTGGGCCAAAAATGGCACCTCGTAAGTCGCCTCCAAGACTCGCTCGGCAGCAGCGAATGCTTCCGCGTAATTACCTAACTCCACATCAGACTCACTAGTACCATTCGTTGCAGCGTCAGTAATGTCCTTGCGAAACTGTTCCCGCAGAGATTCAGTATTAACACGGTCATTGCTGGTTGCCGTCCACTTAACATCAACGTCCTTCAGCGCCTGCTCTGCCAACCAATAACCACTTGCAACAACCGCAACAGCGTTACCCAAATTAACCACTTGAGTTACGCCTGCGCGCTGCTCGGCTTTACTTGAGTCAACGGAAGCTACGGCACTACCAAACACAGGCGCAGCTTTAATCGCGGCGTATTGCATGCCTGGCACTTGCGCATCTATACCGAATTGCGCAGAACCATCCACTTTAGAGGGAATGTCATGACGCTGAACGTACTTGCCCATAATTTTGAAATCGGCAACGTCTTTTAGTTTGGGCGTTGGCGAAGGTGTGAATAGAGCTGCAGCGGAAGCAAGTTCTGCATAAGTCGCTGTACGACCCGAAGCTGTATGAGAGATTACACTTTCACTGGCAGTTAGCTCACTTTCGGCAACCTGCCACTTACCTGCGGCTGCCTTAATCAACATTTCTCGCGCTGCGGCACCGGCAACACGCATGCCGTGCACCCCCGTAGTACGAACACTGGCGCTACCACCAGTAATTTGTAGGCGCATGGCTTTCGCCACCTGATAAAAGGCACCATCAACCGTAGGAACCAATACTTCAGGAACTGCTGCATCGCCTAAAATAAAACCTTTGCCCAGCGCCCAGTTAGCGTAGTCGTCAGTAGCAGGCGCTTCTTCAAAGCCTACATCTGACCATTTAGCATCCATTTCATCAGCGAGCATTTGTGCCAACGCAGTTTGCGCACCTTGGCCCATTTCACTATGCGGAACAATGGCAGTAATCTCGCCAGCCTCATTGATTTTCACCCAAATATTAAGCAACTCATCACCGTCAGTGGTGACCGAAGAAATAACATCGCCACGGCGGTCGCCTTGACGCAGTGCAACACCAATCACCAGACCGCCACCAACGACCACGCCGCCAGCGATGAATCCACGTCTACTCCACTTACCTAACTTAGACATTTGACGCCTCCTGTGGATTGTTTGCTTTTGGATCAAAAACACCCACAACGCTTTCACCAGCCGCACGCTTAATCGCTTTACGAATGCGACCATACATACCACAACGACAGATATTGCCGGACATAGCTGAATTTATCGCAGCATCATCTGGGTTGGCATTTTGTTCAAGTAAAGCAACGGCTGACATAATTTGACCACTCTGACAGTAACCACACTGCGGCACTTGTTCAGCTATCCATGCATCTTGAACTGGGTGCAAATCACCCTCGGCTGACTCAAGACCTTCAATAGTGGTTACAAGAGCACCTTGGGCCGCCGCAATTGGCGTTACGCAGGACCGCACAGGTTGTCCATTAAGGTGCACTGTGCAGGCTCCACACTGAGCTACACCGCAGCCAAACTTGGTACCGGTTAACTGTAAATTTTCTCGAATGGCCCAAAGCAAAGGTGTGCTTGGGTCAATGTCCAACGATTGCTGCGAACCGTTAACAGTAAAAGTAATCATACAAAATCCTCACAAAACTCGCCTTCGCACAACAGCTTGGCAATTAAGATTGGCAAATACGAACACCCGCCAAATGGAATTTCATTGCCGGGCACCACATGGCATAAGCAAGCATTTACCAAGTATCTACATTAGGTCGCTTCTTACCTTTGCGCCCCTCAACAGGAGGTACAGATTGCAGCCCGCGTACAATCCAATTGCGGGTTTCAGCAGGGTCGATAACATCATCTAACTCAAAGTGAGAGGCCATATTCACCGCCTTACCGCGTTTATACATATCTGCGACCATGCGCTCATAAGTTTCTGCACGCTCAGCAGGGTCTTCAATTGCCTGCAATTCCTTACGGTAGCCCAGCTTAACCGCGCCTTCTAAGCCCATACCGCCAAACTCCCCTGTAGGCCAGGTAACAGTGAAGAGTGTGGCTTTGAAGCTGCCACCCGCCATTGCTTGAGCGCCTAAGCCATAACCCTTGCGCGTAATAATTGTCATCAACGGAACATCGATATTGGCACTGGTGACAAACATGCGGGCTGCGTGGCGCACCACCGCAGTTTTCTCGATTTCTGGGCCAACCATAATGCCAGGACAATCGCACAGAGAAAGAATGGGAATATCAAAGGCATCACACAGCTGCATAAAGCGCGTACCTTTATCTGCCCCCGGAGCATCTATTGCACCAGATAGATGGGCTGGATTATTGGCAATAACACCCATTGGCCTGCCTTCCACTCGGATAAAGGCAGTAATAATGCCTATACCCCAGTGTTCGCGTAGCTCAAGTACGGAGTCAATATCGGCAATACCCTTAATGACTTCGCGAATGTCGTAATAGCGCAAACGATTCTCAGGCACCATAAAACGCAGTTCGCGAGGGTCTGGAGATTCCCATTGATCTACGGGCCCCTGAAAGTAGGAGAGGTATTTCTTCGCAGCAGCAACGGCTTCTGCCTCATCAGCTACAGCAATATCAACAACGCCGTTTTCTACCTGAACGTCCATCGGACCAACTTCATCAGGAGTGAAAACTCCTAGGCCACCACCCTCGATCATTGCGGGGCCACCAATACCAATATTAGAGCCTTCTGTGGCGATAATTACATCGCAGCAGCCTAACAACACTGCGTTGCCGGCAAAACATCGGCCAGTAGTTATACCCACCACCGGCACTAACCCTGAGAGCCGTGCGAAATAAGTGAAGGCGAGACAATCTAGTCCCGCCACACCAGAACCATCGGTGTCACCGGGGCGACCGCCTCCCCCTTCAGCAAATAAAACCGTGGGCAAACGGTACTTTTCAGCTACCTCAAAGAGTCGATCTTTTTTGTCATGGTTCTTCATGCCTTGAGTACCGGCTAGCACCATGTAGTCATAAGACATAATCAAGGCGCGACTGCGCTTTTCGTCAAACAATTGGCCATTGATTTGACCCAAACCCGCCACCATGCCGTCACCAGTGGTATTTTTAATCAGATCATCTATGGATCTGCGACGTCGCTGGCCAGCTAAAACTACCGAGCCATACTCAATAAAGGTACCTTCATCACACAAATCGGCAACGTTCTCTCTGGCCGTACGGCGGCCAGTTTTATAGCGTTTGGCTACAGCTTCAGGACGGTTTTCATCTAACCCTGCGCCTTTGCGATCAAACACCTCTTGCAGATCTGGGCGAATGTAATCTAAGTCAATCTCAGCTACAGCCTCTTCTTGCGCAACGGCCACTTCTGCTGACTGCAGGTAAATCAACGGATGTCCTTGGAAGATGGTGTCGCCAGCGGCAACTCCAAGACTTTGAACCACGCCGCTTATATCAGCCCGCACCTCATGCTCCATCTTCATGGCTTCCATAATCAGCACCAACTTGCCGACATAGACCTCTTCACCCGGTTCAATAGCAAAGCTCACTACCGTTCCCTGCATGGGTGCAATAATGGCTTCAGTGCCTGGAGGTAAATCCGTGTTCACCAGATCCAAAATTTGAGGTCCACCACCCGCGCCAGCCACACCAGATTTACCGTGTTCTAGAACCGCTAACGGATCGTTAAGGTTGACTTGAGCGCCAGCCAATGCGGTCGCAGCCTCGTCTACCGAAGGTGAGGATTGGGCCACCAAAGTAGCCATATGCTCGTCTAAATAGCGGGTAGTTACAGCATTATGGGCAAAGTCCTCCGAGGCAATCAGCGCCGCGAGAAAGTCGATATTGCAACTCACGCCCTCAACTACAAAGTCTCTTAAACCACGTTGAGCACGCATCACCGCGTCAGCATAATTTTTTGAAGGGCTGTAACAAATAACCTTGGCTAGTAAAGAGTCGTAATTTGGATTTGTTGTATAACCGGCGTAACCGTAGGTGTCTGTGCGTAGACCCGGTCCGGTAGGTACTGCGAATTTCGCCAATCGTCCACCAGCTGGCAAAACGTCACCCTCGGCGGTCATTGTTTCCATATTTACCCGCAACTGAATTGCAAAACCCCGAGGGTCCGGTACATCAGCTTGCTGCAGCCCAAGATCGCTTAGGCTAGCGCCACCGGCAACTTCAATCTGGCTGCGCACAAGATCAACACCAGTCACCTCTTCAGTAACTGTGTGCTCTACCTGTAGTCTTGCATTGGCTTCGATAAAGAAAAATTCATTGGCCTTGGTGTCGAGTAAAAATTCAATAGTGCCTAGGCCTGAATAATTGACCTGTTGTCCAAGACGCACAGCCGCATCGCACATAGCACTGCGGATGGCAGGGTCTAAGGTAGGACTAGGCGCAATTTCCACCAGCTTCTGATGACGCCGTTGCAAACTACATTCGCGCTCCCAGATGTGACTCACTGCGCCAGAGCCGTCGCCAATAATTTGCACTTCAATGTGCCGAGGACTGGCCACCAACTGCTCCGCATACAACCCATTGTTACCAAAAGCCGCCAGTGCTTCAGACTGACAACGGGCAAATGCATCAGCCAGCTCATCTGCATTGCGAACAATGCGCATGCCTCTGCCGCCACCACCAGCAATAGCCTTTAGCAAAATACCGCTATCCGCATGGGTTAGAAAAAACGCCTCTGCCTGCTCCAGCGTTATGGGCTTGGATAAACCCGCCACAACAGGTACGTTACAAGTTTCAGCTAGCCCACGCGCTTTGGCTTTATCGCCAAAGGTATCTAGGGCAACCACACTTGGCCCAACAAATGTCATACCAGCGGCTTCAACCGCTTCGGCAAATTTGGCATTTTCACTCAAAAAACCGTATCCGGGATGAACGCCATCACAGCCAGCCTCTTTAGCCAAACGTACAATCTGCTCGATATCCAAATAGGCCGAAGCTCCACGACCATCGAGCGCAATTGTCTCGTCAGCTAAACTTACGTGCAATGACTGAGCGTCGTCCTCCGGATAAATCGCAACCGCAACCTGCCCAAGTTCTTGCGCAGCACGAGTAATACGAATGGCTATTTCGCCACGATTAGCGATAAGTAGTTTATTTAAGTTAGACACTGAACTCCCCCAATTTATTGTTGTTGGGATTCACACAATGGCATTCGACACCCAAAATTTGGGTCTGACCCAGAAAAAAATCAGACACAAAAACTGTCATTAGCGCAGCAATGGAATCTCCCTCTTGAACAAGATTCTGTCTTTAAGGGGGTAGGAATACAAGGGAAGGCCCAAGTCTCGCCCTTGGTTGCCTTTACTGGGTTGCCACTACTGCATCATGCTGAAAAGGGTTGGGGAAAGATTAAGACCAAGCCCTGATACAACCCGACAAAGGATCAGACTTTTTTAGCGAACTCAGACTTAAGTTTCATGGTGCCCACCCTGTTTATCCAACAATCAATGTCGTGGCGCTCTCCACCAAACGAATGTTCTAAGCCGTTATAAATAGCTCTAAAGAACAGCAAGGAAATATGACAGATCACGGAGTGAAGAAGCTAGCTGCAGCGCTAGAAAGTGCTGCAGATCTATAAATAGGAAAATCCCCAGCCGTCTAGCGCAAAAAATATTCCAATCGTCCGATTTCTAGTGAGCACAAACAGTTTCCATAGTTCTCTTTTGACAAAGAGGGCTAAAGCGCATCGTCGGGAATGTTAATAGGCATGCGCGTTTTGCTTTGAACGGAATCGCATGATCCATAAATTATGTTCTATAAATCAGATGCTTGGAACCGTTTTATTGAGACAGACAAAGCAGCTAAGTGCGCATTCGCAATATACAAATGTTATGACTTTGGAGAATCATGATGAGAGGAATACTACTCTGTTTCATTTTCTTGTCTTTACCAGCTCAATCTCAGAACTTTGTAGGATTCGACGGCTATTGTGGGCTGCCAGTGATCGAGACGTCGTTGAAGCAAGGTGCTATTGCGTACATGGACCTACAAGGTAATCCCAGTATCTTGATTGACCCAGGCATATTAAGAGACTGGAATACTGAATTTACAAACTTCACTCTCGCTCATGAGTGTGCGCACCATCAGTTGGAGCACAGCACCGTCGAGGGGCGGTTAGAGCGGCTCGTTTATCCAACTGTTACGGTGGAGCAGGAGTTCGATGCAGATTGTGAGGCTGGAAAACTGATTTCGGCTAACTTTGGAAACGATTATCTGAGGCAAGCCCTAAGAAAGCTGGGAAGAGACTTTCCGGGTACTAACGGTTATCCCTCCGGACATGAACGAGTGAAAAATGTAGTTCGCTGTTTGGTAGATGCAGGTCTTTTTGTTCCTAAAAGGCGCCGCTAGTGTTTCATGTCATAACAAGCAAAGGCAGTAAAGCCCTACGGGCAGGACGCGCTACCGCGCGCCTCTGCTTTGGGCGTTAGGCCTTAAAACTAATTCAGAACAATAATTAACTAGGAGTAACAAATATGGTAAATGGAGATGTATCTTTCCCAAAAATAGCAGACACGAACTGGTGGAAACTGCGTGGCTTATTTAAGAGGAAAGTGCCGGCTATAGTTACTCCTGCATATCTTGCTGAGGCTCTATCGATGCGAGAAGCATCCGCCCGATCAAATCTAATTAGCCCTTTCAAGAAAATCGGAATAATAGATAAAGATGGGAAGCCAACTGATTTGGCATATGATTGGCGAGATGATCATAAGTATGCAGATGTCTGCGGTTCATTGATCGAAAAGCGCTATCCGCAAGAAATTAGAGATTTGTTCCCTTCATCGGATGCAGATCCCCAGAAACTTACGAACTGGTTTATGAGCCATGCTCGTTGTGGTGAACCAGCAGCAAAGCATTTTGCACGCTTTTACCTTCTTTTATTGAAGGCCGATTCAAACGAGGCCGATGCAGCTTCAGCAAAGAGTGACGCCAAAGCGAAAACTCCAAAAGCTGACCCTAAGAAAAAGACTGCAAAAACCAAGGTCAAGAATAAGGCGGAAGACACCGCAGGCACTACATCGCCCGCTAAACCACCTCCAGCAGTGCCCGAACTTCATATAAATGTGCAGCTGCATATTTCACCAGAATCATCTGCCGACCAAATAGATAAAATATTCGAGAGCATGGCTAAGCATCTAAAGGATTTCAATAAATAAAATTATGCTTACCTCTCGAAATATTAAAGGGCTAGTTTCTGCTATTGAGGCAGATTGCCAAGATACTCTATTGCCTCCAGTGGGTGGTCTAGAGGCTATCGGTCAACCTATTGTTCCATTCACTCTAATAAGGGATACAAGGGGCTATCTAGAGCGTATCACGCATCAAATTAATGGAACGTATTCAAATGGTTGGTATGATTCATGTGCGGTAATGATTCGAAGGTTAATAGAAACGTTGATTATCGAATCATTTGAAAATAAAAATATAGCTCAACGTATACAAAGTCAGTCAGGTGATTTCTTTTACCTTTCCGATCTTATTTCAATAATGTTATCTGATTCATCTTGGAACCTAAGTAGAAATACAAGAAACGCCCTACCTAAGTTAAAAGATATTGGCGATAAGTCAGCGCATAGCCGAAGGTTCAATGCCGTAAGAAACGACATTGATAAAATAAAACCTGAAATTCGAGTGGTGGTTCAAGAGCTAGTCTATTTGGCAGGTTTAAAGTGAGGAGCCTAACAAAACGCGCAAGCAGGACAAACTGCTGCGCACTTCGCCCCTTCGCTTGGCGTTAATCCAACAACTCATCTAGCTCGCGCTCAATCCTACGCTGTTCGTGCCAGTCTTCTATGGCCTGGCGCGTCATTTTGCTCTTCTCAGAACAGAGGAGTTGATCATCTTTGTCATCAACCCAATCGGAAGCTTCCCAATCTGCGCTTTCTTCAATCAAATTTTCATCAAGCGCATCGGTTTCGACATCTTGATCATCATCACCCGGGCTCTTCATAAAAGTTCTCCCAACCCGAAACAGATATTGCCTATCTATTGTTTGCGGTTAAGTTACTTGTCTGTAGAAAAGTTTTCGGTCTATGAACAAGGGCTTCCATTGAAAAGTACACCCTAGCCAGCAACCCAAAACACCGTCGCTTGTGGGTAAAGACACCCAGCAAACACAAAGTCATTAAGCTGAATTATCTGCCGTTAAAAGAGGATGTAAATAGTTTTTTTTCGAGATTTTTGCTCCAGTTTTTGCATAAAGAAGGGGGCAAATTGTCGCTAAACAGAACCCTCTAGCTGGGCTTTAACTTCGGCCATGCGCTCTATACCTGCCAACGCCTCTGACTGGTTAGAGGACATGCTGCGAATAATCACATCAGTAAAGCCAGCGTCAACAAAGTTTGCTAATTCATCTGCTACTTGAGCCACACTACCGACCAACATAGATTCCGGAGCAAACCCTCGATAGCCCTTAGCAACCGCCTTGCTCTTAAAAGCTTCGGCTTCCTGGGTGCTGGCACCAACAAAAATGTCACGCCGCACTGCCACAGCATTGGGCTGGCGATTGTGTTCGGCACAGGCCTGACGATATTGATTAAGCTGATCTGTTGCCCCCTGCAAACTCAAACCGGGTTGCGCCAACCAACCTTCAGCCAACCGCGCTGTTCTGTTCAATGCCGCAGGTGCAGAAGAACCCACCCAAACCTCAATATTTTGTGCCGGCAGCGGTGCAATTCTGGCATTTTTTATATTCCAAAAACGTTCATGGGTAACGGTTTCGCCGGCCCAGAGCCTTCGCATAATATCCAAGCTGTCTTCAAACATTGGCACTCGATACTTCATATCAACGCCCATACCCTCGCTTTGCGGACGCTCGCCACCCAAAGCACACTGCAAAATAAACCGGCCCTGCATGATGGCCGCAAGCGTAGCAATTTGCTCTGCCAATAATACTGGGTGCCATAAAGGTAAAAGATACAACGCCCCTGCTGGCTTGTTGTTCCACTCCGCAAGCAAACGCCCCAACATTGGCGAGTTTTGATAATAGGGTTGGGTGGTTACATGATGATCGCCTACAAATAGACTGTCTAAATCAGCCTGGCGAGCAGTTGCCGCTCGCTCGATCATATTCCTTGCACCCTCGCTTGGGTCACTGACACTGTAAGTGGAACTAATAGATATACCAACGCGCATCGCCATTTTCCTTGTATTCAATACGGTAGGTAATTACCTACCAATGCCGTTAGAGGGCGTGTAGAACTTTATCTAAAGACACCGAAAGAGCCGTATCTGAATAAATTCTGTGTTCCAACAGGCGTTCTTTTTCAAATAAAAAGTCTCCTACCAACGGCTTACTTTTACCATTGGCCCCCTTGCCAAGAAGTTCCTCAATATGTTGTTGCAACACCTTTGGCAACCAAATCTGATCATCGGGCCACATATCGGCAAAAGGAATGTCCGCAACGTTACACCAAAAAGGTTTCGCTTCTGGTGTTTCTACCGGCTCACCACTGAACTGATCAGCTGTGAAGGCGTAACCCAACCACTGTGGTCCGTCCAACTCTACAAACCTAAGTTCCGCTCGGCACACTGGGTTGGTCACCTGCAAGCCAACTTCTTCAAATACTTCTCGAGTCGCGCAGACCGCAAGGCTTTCGTTGCTATCTAACTTACCACCGGGGCCATTAACTCGGCCCTGACCATGCCCAGTCTTTTTATGTATCAACAATACTTGGGCAATTCCATCAATCTCGCGTAAGACAAACAGCAAAGTGCCAATCAGTTCAGGTTGCCACTGCGCAACCCACAGCGTGTCAATCTTAAGCGTAGGAACTTTGGCCACACTCATTAGGCTGTGTAACGTGCTTCCAAGCCGGCGTACAACTTTTCTGGTAGGCCTTCAACCACCCCAGATAATTCTTCCAAAAGCTCTACCAAGTGTTCATTGTCTTCTCGACCCTGCCACAGCTTGCGGTATTCGCCACTCTTATAACCGTTGTTTTGGCGAAATCGGTTAAGAATATTTTTGCCAATATACATGCCGTAAAGTTCTGGCAATTGCATAGGCAAACTTGCCATGGCAGATTTAAAAGCGGACAGGTCAAATGACTTACTGGTTAGACTCGAGGCCGCAAGTTGCTCAATAGCTAAACGAAAGTTCTCGGCCCTTACATCTTGTTCCAAATCGGTATGGGCCGCTTGAATTTCACTCAGCTGCGCAGCAATCGCTGCATCTACAGGGCCACTGCGCAACATTTCGCTGAGTCCAAAATGCCAAATATCTACCAACTCCAACTTAACTTGATCTAAATCTGCATCCTGCTTCTTCCACCACTTCCACCCAAAGTGGTCGAGCATCTCCGCGCACTCAACCCAAATGGCGCGGTAGTAGGTGTGCCCCTGATCACGCCACTGCGGGTGGACCAGAGCATTATGCTCATCTTGCATTTGCGCCATTGTATTTAGCATCGCTAAAGCATTTTCAGTCGACATTGGTTTTCTATCCTTTTAACTCTTTATCACGCGCAAGATCTGTATCGCTCAAGGGTTATGCGCTCTTTGGAACTCAGCCTATCTCATGACTCTGTCCATGTGTACACGCC
>CAJJDH010000013.1 GCA_905182905.1 marine gamma proteobacterium HTCC2089
CCGTTTTTCGGGAAAAAATGTTTCGCTGGCTGTGAGATTCAAAACTACATCATCAGCTTCAACGGCGCCGAAATCAGGATTCACCGTTGCAGACAACTCTAACTTTGGCGAAGGCTTCCACGACAAGTCTGCCCCAACGCGAACGTCTGACTCGCCATACACCTGATCGGATGTGGCAGCGACAAAGGGAATCATAGCCATTTGCGTGCGTGGTTGAACGCCCTGAACTTCAATTTGATTCAGCGCAGAAACAAAGCGCGCGCTGGTCACACCATAGCCAGGCCATTGATATCGCTCGTTAGCATGAGAAATAATTCTACTCGCAGCAAAACCAATATTCCGCGCACCGGCGGTTTGCGGCATGCTCATCATGGACCACGGCAAAAACATTTCGATACTCCAACCATTATCGGTCACCGCAGACTTACCTATCCATGGACCATCCCAGTCTCTTTGGTAACGACGCTCTGGTAGAACTTTGCCGTCAGACTGGCTATCACCAAGAGCTATAAAGAACCAGTAGCCAATTTTTGCTGTTCCTGAAACATCAAGGGTTACACCGAAGACATCACGGTCAATGAAATCATCACGCCTGGACATACGGCGCACCAGAGTGTCTCGCGGCTGTTCCATATCCGCACTGATATACATACCTTTCTCGGTAGCAAACATGCGCATCTTGGTCGCGTAAGTACCCGGTGTGCCCTTATCAGGAATAGACACACGCATATTGTCGAAATACGCAATATCCTGCCAAACCGCCTCATCAATTTTGCCATCTAAGGCGATACCGACTTCTGCATCAACAAAGGTCGCCATATCTAATTTATGTAAATCTATTCCGGCTTCGGACCCATACACTGTCTGTTTTCCTGGGCTGGCATTAAGCAATGGCGGTACAGCTCTCAAATCATCTACAGCCGCCGCTTGCTGAATACTTTGATCGTCTTGGGCATAGTCAATAATCTGAGCTTGCACTGGGCTGGAGTCGTCCAACTTAGTTCTAGCTATTTGTCTGGGCACTGGTACGCCATCAGTGTGCCATGCACCCGAGTAGCCGCTATCACGCAGTTGCAGCAACAGCTGCCGGCTAGATGCGCCCAGTGCAGGGGTGACTACAACTCTGAACATATTCTGACCATTGCTTTGCACCGGCACAGTCGTCGTATCGATCATCAGACCCTGATCACGCAACTTAAGCGCTGCATTGCGGGACGCTCTAAGTGCGTTGTTTTCGTTGGAAAAACTACCAATGACTACCCCGCTTGTAAGATCCAGTTGAGGTTGATCTGAAAGAGAGGGTGCGGCGAGAGCTGAGCTACAAATACAGGACTGGGCCAACAAAAGACCCATAAGAATAAAGGCGCGAATAATCTTTCCCCAAAAAAACAATACAAAAAATAAGCGCGCGTATATTGAGGCACTTTCATACCAATGAAAAGACACTTAGTATGACAAAACACAGAATAAGGGAGAGAGCCAGATGGCCATATCAGCATCTACCACGCCACAATTGCTTGTAGAACAGCAAGGTCACATCTTAGTTTTAACCCTGAACAGACCAGACCGCCTCAATGCTATTAGCCGCGACATGCTCGACGAACTCTCACGCAAGGTCGTCGAAGCAGACAAGGACCCAGAAATTCGCTGCATCGTGTTAACTGGCAACGGTAGAGGGTTCTGTTCTGGTTTAGACCTTATCGACACCAATGATCGACGCGAGGGCGAGCATGCGGGTGGCGAAGGCGACAAAGGCAACAATCGCCCGCAGCGCAAGCTGTTTGATTTACGCGATGCGCCAATTAACGTTATGTGGCATTGCGACACACCTATCGTCTGCGCAGTTAACGGCGCTGCGGCAGGTTACGGCATGGACATGACACTGTTATGTGACATCCGAATAATGTCCGACAAGGGTAAAATGGCTGCAATTACAGCGAGGCGCAATGTAGTGCCAGAAAGTGGTGGTACTTGGCTGTTACCCAAACTTGTCGGCTGGGCTAAAGCAGCGGAACTTTATTATCGCGGGCGCACGGTTGATGCAGAAGAAAGCCTGTCTTTGGGTCTGGTGAACACCGTGGTACCTCATGACGAACTAATGACCACTGCTATGACTTGGGCCCAAGAAATTGCTGACAACGCACCAGTGGCGGTACAAACCACCAAACGCATGATGCGCATGGGACTAGAGGAGTCTTATGACACCTCGGTAGACCACTTGATGATGCATTTGCACGGCTTATTTCAAAGCGAAGATTTCGAGGAAGGTCTAAAAGCGTTTTTAGAAAAGCGTAAGCCTGAGTTCACAGGACGCTAATATAAGCAAAATTGATGATGCGGCGCTGCAATCTGCCTGCGCCTTTATGCAAGATATCAGCCCCAGTAGTAACTTAAGTATCAACCCGAGTTAGAGAGCTCACTTCTCCTTCGCCTCTTTGCGAATTATATCCGCACCGCTGGGATCAACAATCATACCGTGCACTATTTGATTATTTGCATGCCCCAGCTGTTGTAAGCCCATGGCAGACTGTAACGCAGTCCACAATCCCTGCGCATCCTGAGCTTGGTTAACACTCTGTTTGGCAAGCCTCAGCCCCATACTGGGTCGCTGAGCTATACGTGCGGCCATTTGCTGGGTGAAACTTGTTAACTCCGGTCGCGGCACCACGTGGTTGACCATGCCGCAAGATTTCGCTTCTGCCGCCGAAATGCGCCCACCCGTAAACAACAACTCTTTGGCCTTACGCACGCCGAACTCCCATGGGTGTGCAAAGTACTCGACACCGTTCACACCAAAGGCAACTACAGGATCCGAAAATGTTGCGTCATCTGAGGCAATAATCAGGTCGCACACCCAAACCAACATAAGCCCCCCAGCGATAACCTTACCTTGAACTTCGGCGATGGTCGGTTTTGGCAAATTGCGCCAGCGCCAACAAAGACCCAGATAAATTTCTTCTTCTATCGCTTGATGACCTTCCGCACCAGGTTGGTCATAGCCGCCCCAATTGCTGACTTGCGGAAAATCAGTGACCTTGTCCTTATCCGCTAAGTCGTGACCCGAAGAGAAATGCGGCCCATTAGCCGCCAAAACTATAACCTTCACATCATCGTCACGAGCGGCCAAATCCAATGCATCATTCAACTCGTAAAGCATTTTCTTGTTTTGCGCATTGCGCATATCTACGCGGTCCAGCGTAATCCGCGCAACACTTGCACTTATTTCGTATTGAATTGTCGAAAACTCTGACATTGTCATCTCCCCAGAATAGAATGACCTGATAGTAGCAATAGGATTAGTCTGAGCACATGGCTCTGGAAACATTAACAAACAAAAGTTTAGGCTGGAGGTGGATTGCAGTCGCCTCGCTATTTGTCATTGGTCTGAGCAGTTTCGCCGCTGGCGTTACTTTAAGTGAAAGACCCTTCGCCGAAGGCGACGGCATTGCCGTACAAATTTACTATATCTTAGGCTTGTTCGTTGTCGGCGGCTTAGATCTTGGTGTACCCACTGGCGGTCCCATCTGGGCCCGTGGACTATTATGGATTA
The DNA here is from genome assembly GCA_905182905.1 of marine gamma proteobacterium HTCC2089. GTDB lineage: Bacteria > Pseudomonadota > Gammaproteobacteria > Pseudomonadales > Azotimanducaceae > UBA4421. Next base: position 3,551 of record CAJJDH010000013.1, read on the forward strand.
CTTACTTCGGCGCACCTCTTCTAACTGCGTCAGCCGTTATCGAAGCGGTTATACGTGTCATCAATCCACAACAGTGGCTGCTACGCAACTTAGAAAATCACATCGTTATTTTTGGCTCAGGAGACCTGACCACCAGTTACCTACGTATGCTACGCAGACAATCGCCTAATGACCGAGTGATAGTAGTAGACGACTCTTTTAGTTCCATACGTGAGCAAGAATTACAGCAGCGATATGGCGCTGTGACCATTGTCGGCGACCTGACTCTAGGCTTTTCATTGAAAAAGCTAAATCTAACTAAAGCCCGACGAGTATTGCTGCTGGGCGACAATGACTATCAGGCGTTCGAGGCCGCAACTCGCGTATTAGAGGTTGCACCTAATTTGAAATTCCGTGTAATAGTACACTGCCAAAACTTGCGCTTTATGCGCAGTTTGCTGCGCACCTCGCTTGGGCGTCACTGCATTATCTTCAACACCTACAACCTTGCTGCTCTGGGCTTTGTACGCAACAACTTGGTCGAGCACTTTCGCCGCACCCATAACCGCGACAATGTTGTCATCGCAGGGTTTGGGCGCTTCGGTCAATCGGTACTGGAGCAGTTAGAACGAACGGCAGGCCGAGAACTTTCCCGGGTAGCATTAATCGATCAAGACGCGGATCGGCGCATTCAGGTGGTTGAGGAGCAGCAGCGATTGGGTAAAGACTATCAACGCTCTATCTTCCGTGGAGACATTTCCCACCCTGAAGTTTGGCGCAATGTTTCTACCGAAATTGATCTCAGTCTTGGGAATACTGTGGTGATATTGGGCACGGGTAACGAGCGCGACAACCTGCGCACTGCGCTATGGATCAAACAACAATATCCGAAGGTACTGGTTTATACCCGCTCCAATATTGAGTCAAAGTTTGCGGCGTCAGTGGCTGAGGAGAAAGATCTCCACGCCTTTAGCATTAACAAGTTAGTCGAAGAAATGATTCCAAATCGCTGGACTCGTTAGCTGCTGCAGGCTGCGGGAAATTGCTGGCCCTGACAGCACAACAAAAGCTGAGCCTTTACTCAGTTAGCACCGACACTTTACAAGGGCAAATAATGGGGCCGAGCCTGGATCTTTGCCATCCAAGCTAAAATAGCCGGATAGCTGGCAAGATCAAAGCCGCCATCTGCAGCAACATGGGTATAGGCGTACAGAGAAATATCCGCAATAGTCAGAACTTCACCAGCCAAATATGGTGTTTGACTCAGCTGCTCCTGCATAACCGCTAACGCCTTGTTACCGCCCTCTTGCTTACTCGCGTACTCGGCCTTTCGCTCTTCAGGCAAACCCAGAAAGAGGTTAATAAAACGCGCCACAGCAATATACGGCTCGTGACTATACTGCTCAAAAAACTGCCACTGCAAAACGCGCCCCCGAGCTAGTCCAGCAGCGGGTAAAAACTCAGATCCCTCGGCTAGATAGTTCAAAATGGCATTAGATTCTGACAAATAGGCCCGTTCACCCGTTGTCTCATCAGTTATCTCTAGCAGCGGGATTTTGCCATTAGGGTTTAGTTGCTTGAATTCGAAACTTTGGGTGAAACCAGACAACACATCCACCGCCTCCCACTGATAGGGCGCCTCCATAAACTCCAACAACATTGCTATTTTGTAGCAATTGCCAGACAACATATCCCCAAACACGCGATATTTATTCAACAGATTAGCTCCTCTCTTACGATGAACAAGCACTTGACGGCAATCACCAACCACACTGCCTGTCTTTATTCTGCTCCTGCAAATAACCCATCAGGGGTTGGAAATAATCGATAATAGGCGAGGCATCCATTTCTCGTTGTCCAGTGAGCGCATACATCGCCTCTGGCCAGGGCTGACTTGCCCCCATACTCAGCATCTGCCCAAGTTTTTCACCAGCTGCCTTGCTATCGTAAATGGAGCAGTTATGTAGCGGCCCCTCGTATCCAGCCGCTTCGCATAGCGCTTTATGGAACTGGAACTGCATAACATGGGACAGGAAGTAACGGGTATACGGCGTATTGCCAGGAATATGATATTTCGCACCCGGATCAAAATCTGCTTCTGTCCGCTCAACAGCTGGCGCTATACCTTGGTAACGAGTACGCAAATTCCACCATCCGGCATTGTAGCTTTCTGGGCTAATTGCTCCGGAAAACACCTGCCAACGCCACTGATCAATAAGCTTACCGAAAGGCAAAAAGGCAATCTTATCTAACGCTAATTTCATTTGCTCATTGATGGTTGCCTGCTGACTTTGAATCACTTCCGGCACTAAGCCTTTTGCTTTGAGATAGGCTGGCGTCATAGACAAAACAATTGTGTCGCCAATGGCTTCGTGGAAACCATCATGGGCACCGCCCTTAAATAGTGGTCGCTGTTCTTTGTACATTAAGTAATAGTAAATATGGCCTAACTCGTGGTGCAGGGTCGACAACTGTTCTTCATTGACCTCCACACACTGTTTAATGCGCGGATCGTTACCGTTGTCTAAATCCCAAGCACTGGCGTGACATACCACATCTCGGTCAGCAGGCTTGGTCAGCATGGAATTAGTCCAAAAACTATCTGGCAGTTCAGGCAGGCCTAAGGAAGTAAAAAATGCTTCGGCTGTTTGAGTCATCCGCACAGCATCATAGTTTTGCTCAACCAACGCTTTATTCACATCTAGCGAAGCCACACCCGGATAGGGCTCTAACAAATCATAAATGTTGCCCCAAGATTGCGACCACATATTACCCAAAAGGTGCGCGGGAATAGAACCAGTACTGGGCACTAAGTCTTCGCCATAGGTTTCGCCAAGCTGAGCACGCACATGACAATGAAGCTCTTCGTACAGGGGTTCCACTTGATTCCACAGGCGCTCGCTTTCCTGCTCGAACTCTGCCACGCCCATGTCATAGCCACCCTTCCACAAATCACCCAAATCCTTGGCGCCCACTTCGCGCGCGCCCTCGTTCGCCAACTCTACGAAACGTTCATACATGGGGCGCATAGGTGGGGAAATTGTCCGCCATCCAGCCCAAGCATTTAGCTGCTCCGCGTAATCTCGAGATTTAGCTAAAACATTCTCTAACTCTGGCAAGGTAGAGCAGACATTAGTTTTAGGATCACAATACTTACCAGCTCCATATATGCCTTCTAGTTCAGTTGCTAAGGTAGAAAGTTCTGCGCGTTTGGCGGCATCATCAGGAGCGGGCAACGAAGAGCCACGTAATATCAGCTCAATGGCACGTGCGCTTTCAGCGTCCATCGGCAGATCCTTCAATTGCCTCGCTTGCTCGATGACCTTACTCTGAAACGCCAACTGACGCTCACCGGCTTTGGAGGCCAAAACTGCGGTATCAGGAGTAATGTGCGTTGCTCGAACCCAATAGGCAGCGCCAGCTTCTTTAGCCAATTCCAGCGACTGGCTTTCTACGTCTTGTAAAAACTCAACGGGGTCAGACAGTGGAGTTAATTCATCAGCAGGGGCTGGTGTTTGCTGACAGGCGGCTAGCCCTATCGTTGCTACTAGCAAAAAGAAAAAAATACGCATATATCACCTCTTTAGAGTGTTAGCCCGGCGGCTAGCTACTATGAATTCATTTAGAGCAAATTTTTCGGGTTCAAAGTACTTTTAGCAAGAACTTTACCGACTATTTATTCGCAGCAATCAGTGGGTGCGGGGATCTTGTTTCGCACTAATAAAGGCCCGTCCAGCAGCTATTGATCAAGCTTTTTATCAAAGTTGGCGAATAAAAAATGCCGCGACCCATATCAACGGTAGGTTTTTGCTGAAGCACGCACCACCGGCAGCGCCAAATATAATCTAGGCTATTAAGTCTCGTAGGAAATGTAATTTGCTCGGAGAATGACTACTATTAGCTCACTAAAAGTCACCGCGTAGCATTCATGACCGTTTTATCCGTATTAGATTTATCCCCAATTGCCGAAGGTGGCGATGCTCGCCAAGCCCTAAACAATAGTCGCTCCCTGGCACAACACACTGAGGCTGCCGGCTATCACCGTTACTGGGTCGCTGAACATCATAATATGCGCGGTATAGCTAGCGCAGCGACTTCTGTTGTCATAAGCCACATTGCCGCCGGCACAACAAAGATCCGCGTGGGTTCTGGCGGCATTATGCTGCCAAATCACTCGCCACTGATGGTGGCTGAACAATTTGGCACGCTAGAAGCCCTGCATCCGGGGCGCATAGACCTCGGACTTGGGCGTGCACCAGGTACTGATGGTGTCACAGCTCACGCATTACGCAGAACACTCAACAGCGACCCAAATCAATTCCCCCAAGATGTCATTGAGCTCAAAGGTTACCTTGGCGATCAAGCCAGCCCCAGCCAGCGCGTTACAGCAGTACCGGGACAAGGCAGTAATATTCCACTGTACATTCTTGGTTCAAGTTTATTTGGCGCACAACTTGCGGCAATTCTGGGCCTGCCCTTTGCCTTTGCATCGCATTTCGCACCGGAGGCAATGATGCGGGCTATCGCCTTATACCGAGCAGAATTTGAGCCATCTGAACAACTCAGCAAGCCCCACGTTATTTTGGGTTTCAATATCTGCGCCGCTGACACTGAAGACGAAGCAATGCTACTGCGCAGCTCTGGGCTGCGGGCGTTTCTGAACTTGCGCCAAGGCAAGGCTGGGCCACTACCTAAGCCTGAAGAGGATTTTGAGAACAACCTCACCGACATGGAAAAGGGCTTGATGGCTCAGGTAAGTTCCGCCGCAGCCGTGGGCACTCCTGATCAAGTAAGGGCTCAAACCGCCGAATTCCTGACAAAAACAGGCGCAGACGAACTAATTATTGTTGCGCAAATCCATGACCACGATGCGCGTTGTAAAAGCTACGAGCTGGCTTATCAAGCATGCGCCGACCTTTAGGCCCCCTAAGAAGCATAGGCTAATAGGCTGGCGGATAAAAACCGCAAAAAGTAACGCAAAAAAAAGCCCAGATAATTCTGGGCTTTTGTGTTTCTGATTCGATGCTTAAAAAACCATTCTTATGAATAACCTATTGAGTCAACCAAATAGGCGAGGACCAAGCGCGGTCTTGAATGGTGGCATGCATATCAGGCCTAGGTGCTACCCCTGCGGCAATAGCATCGTAGGTTGACCAGCGACAAGTTGGATTCTCAAGCACTCGTACATAGTAAAAAGCCTTTTGAGCAGGATCGTAATTTGGGTCTTGCCACACTGCGGCAAGCTCACTGTCGCCCTTGTTTGGGGTCACTGTGCAATCAGTGATATCGACTCGAGCACCATTATCACCACAGCGACCAGTCTCTGCATTGACTGCCTGACCGTCAGAGCAGGCAATATCCACTACGACTTCTTGAGTTTTACCACCTTCAACCCAACCCTTCACGATTTGCAAACGCTGCAATGGCTGGGTGTCTGGATCTTGAGATGCCCAAACGTAAAAGCTCGGACTGTTCTCACCCTGTACTGCTAAATCAGAACCCATCGGCACGCCATTGGCATAGGCTTGCTCTAGGCTATTTGTCGAGTTAAGCAAAGATTGGTCAAAATCGAACCCAGCAAAGAAACGCAATTTGATATGCGGACCACTGGTTGAGAATGTTTCCTTTCTGCGCATAGCATCATATATGGCCTCACGAGTATTCGACTCTGCCCAAACACCGGCCAATCCTGAGGCGCCCCAATATTTCGACGCTGGGTCCAGATACTCAGGGTTTGCAGGCGAAGAGGTTGGAGTTGGCACACTGCCTCTGCGATAAGGCTCAAAATCTAAAACGCCGGTTTTGCTCCAGTAATTATCTTCTTCAAAAGAGCCCGCAGCGTTATGCGTATCGGATGCGCCAATAACACCAAATTTGTAAGGGTTGGCGCCAATCTTTGACTCGATCATAAGACCATTCAAATAGGCTTCGCGCACGTAGCTGCCACTGGGCTTAGATGCAATATCCGTCGCAATGCGCAGAGGCATGATTTCAAAGTCCGCCCATTCATCGTTAGGTGAAAGCAAGGGATGGGTGTCAGAAGTACCTTTCACTTGTGTATTTTCAACCAATGGCTCATTACGCATACGCGTTTGTGCGTACTCAACATCAATTGGCTCACCGGCCCAATTATTCATTGGGAACATCCAGCCATTGGAACCATTCGAGTTATGGGGGATAGCCAATGCCTCGCGACCTAATGCACGTTGTTCGTCCATCCATGCCCAAAGACCTTCTGGATTTATTGAATCAAATCGACTGTACGGCTGCAGGGGCACTTCGCTGCCACGGAAAATAACGTTGCGGTGCAGGTTTTCAAATGCAGATCCGGAGCTTGTATATTCGTAGGCAATAAATGTGGTGAAGTTACCGGGGTCGTTGTGACGCTGGGCCGCCTCTATTATCTCCTGCCATGCCGAACGCGCCACACTACGATCATCTATTGGATCAACCGTGTCCGCAGATTGGCGACGCATATGCCCAAGTACAGCAGCAAAACCCGCTTGAGACCCTTCAGGTGTGGTTGCGCCGCGGACTGCATCAGCCATTTCTTCTTCTGAATAGGGACTATTGGCGCTGGCCAGTTCCCGCATCATACCTAGGTAAAAGGCATGATCTGAAACCGCCAGAAAATCTAACGGCTTTTTCATCTTCATCTCAAAACCACTGGCATGTTCTATGCCTGCGCCTTTAGCAAAAAGATAAGCGTCATTGGGTGTACGGCGAGTGCCAAACAAAAAGGCGTCGAAAGATAGTTCAGTATGAATATGCGTGTCGCCAAAATAGGCGTTCTTCAGAGGGTTAACGTCAACCTTCTGGTCAGCGGGTGCAGCAACAGAAGCGGCATCACTGAGGCCGACAGCATCTACGTCCTTAGCAGTTTCCGAGCAACCCGCAAATAATAAGACCAAGGTCAAAGGCACCCATAGGCGAATAGAATTTTTCTTGTTCAACATAATCTCCCCCATTGTGTTAAAGCGTTTTAAACAACCCGGCCATTAAGAAAAATATAATAGCCGGATCGATTAGCAATGCACCGCGCGTATGAGCGCGGCCCAGCTAAAGACTAGGATTAACCAAGTACTTTTGGCCGGTAGCCTGCAGCGCATAGGTCTTTAAAACATCAAGATCCAGCGCTTGAGCTAGCGAAATTTCTTCTGCATAACTGCTGGCAAAAGTAGTTCGCACTTCATCCGCCACACGCTGACGTAATTCGCTCGCACGCTCTTTACCGATCTTTTGCAAAAACGGTGTCAACAACCAACCGCCAAGACCCCATTGCATACCGTAGCTACGGCTCAATGTAGTTTGGCTGCGCTCAAGACCGCCATAAATGTAAACCTGCTTGAACTGAGTTGACCCATAGCGGCTATATTCGGTAGCAGTTTCATTGGCTGCACCTTCCATTGCAGTCAAAATATGGTTTGCAAGCTGACCACCACCCGTTGCATCGAAGGCTAGATAAGCGCCAGTTGCGACAATTGCTGCTTTCAGATCACTAGCAAATGTTGGCAAGCTTGTGTCGCACACATACTTTGCACCGATATCTCTAAGTAGCTGAGCTTGTTCGGGCTTACGTACAATGTTAATTAGATCAACGCCATCAGCGATGCAGATCTTTTGTAACATCTGACCTAAATTTGAGGCAGCTGCCGTATGAATTAGCGCCTTGTAACCTTCGCTGCGCATAGTCTCAACCATACCCAGTGCAGTTAGCGGATTAACAAAGCAAGAGGCGCTTTCTTTCGCGGTTACCCCATCGTGCATAGCCAGGCACTGAGAGACATGCAATGTGCGATATTGGGAATACATAGCCCCACCCAAAACGCCTACAGTTTTACCAAGTAGAGCTTGGGCTTCAGCACTAGCACCGGCTGCAACAACCACACCAGACCCTTCATTGCCTACCGGCATAGCCTCGTCAAATCGAGCACTCAAGTGGGGCAATATTCCTGCAGGTACATCGGCTTCTACTTTCGGATGAGCGCCATCAGCAACAGATCTGGCAGTAGACACATCTGCCATGCCCAGTAACAAACCTAAGTCTGAAGGGTTAATTGGCGAGGCCTGTATTTGGACAACCACTTCGCTATCCCCGGGGGCAGCCACTGGGCAATCGGCTAGTGAAAGTTGTAATGTGCCTGTAGAAGTAACACAGGATAAAAGTTGTAACCCAGTTTCAGGTAATGTACTCATCGTTGTCCCTTAAATTTTGAAGTCAGATACTATAACCCAGAGTAATCCGAGCAGCGACAGTTAGCCGTACATAAGTGGCACCATTGACGGACCTGATGGATGCCAAAGATAAGACGAAAGATGAGGCAAAAGATGAGGCAAAAAAATAAGATAAAAAGTAAGGCAAAAAGAGAGGAGTAAACATAGGCACAGAGTGAAATCGCGGCGCGGAATTTTTTACCAATGGCTAGACTATGGGTTGATTATGATCAAAGTTTTATCAGACAACTTTTCCGATGCATCATTGCCAACTACACACCGGACAAAGCGGAACACGAAGAACCGGACCTCTAACAAGCCTGACTAGATTATACGAACCGCGATACATCGTTACGTCACTACCGCTGGAAAAATGTATCGTCCAAGCGTGATTACCGGTTTCGCTCAGTGATGAAAGCGAAGATGTCCAATAGGTATCGGGCATGCTATTTGGGAAAAAAACCTGATTTATAGTAGGTTTGGAACGACGCTCTTCGTTGCAGCCAAGGTCGAGATCGGCAACCCCACTTTCACATTCCACCAAGCTTGCAAGCTCATAAAGGCTGGGGACCCTCCAATCATCAAAACCGCAGAGTTTTTCCTTATTGCTTTGTTCAATCAAATAGTCCCAATCGTTAAAGAAAAATTCAGGTGGCACCTTTTTTTCGCGAGACACTCGAATATTTTCACCAACATATTTACCAAGCCAACCCTGAACGCCGGCCTCACCGCCCCAACGAAACTCAATATCCTTATTGTGAATAGTTTTGCCGAGGAACTTTTTCTCCCAGAACAAATTTGTTTGAATATCTCGCACACAGCTCCAATCAGTGAAATGATCGGACAGCAGACGACCTGTTTTAGATATCTTTTGGTAACGCTTTTCTTCAGGAAAACTTTCGTCCGATGACACCTTTTTATCAAGGCGTAACCGTGGACCTGAGGTACTAGAATTCACTTTCGCCGCGTCAGCGCCGGCCTGTTCTATAAAGATAGGCGCATAAAGACCAGCCGCAAGCCAAAACAATAATCCCAGAAGTCCTCTTGAGAGAAAGGTCGATAATATTGTTGTTACATTTTTCACTTGTAAGGTGCGGCTAATTTTCTTGTACACTATTTTTCTTGCGCATAGGAATCTCTTTCGTTGACTAATAGACCGTTGACTAATAGACCGTTGACACAATTGTTGGCTCTTCACCTTCAACTTCAACTTCATCTTCACCTTCAACGTCAACTTCAACCTCAAACTTCAAGTAAAAACTGGTACCAAACAGTCATTGAAAACGCGACTGAACAGAAACGCTCCTTTGCTCACCGAGAATTAGATCCTTTTGAGGATATCTACTCACACCCAATTCGTCGTCATTCTTTGACGAATGTGCCTTTTTAGCCGCTCGGTGGTAAAATCTCTAGTGACTGCCGCTAGAACTAAAGCTACTTCGATCAATCAATGCAACCTATAGAACGCACAGAAATTCGCTCTCTCTTCCCAGACTTATCGAGTTCTGAACTAGGCATACCCGACCTAACCCCTGTAGATTGGGGAGTACTCGACTATTTTGGTTGGATTCACCCTGCAGGGCATAAAGGTTTTGTTGTCTTACCCGGTCCCGAAAGGTTGTTTTCTCTGAGTCTAAGACGCAGCATCAATCACTCCGCAAAACCAAGAACCCGAATGTGCTCTTGGTGCCACCATGTCTACCGCAGCAAAGGTACGGCGTTGTTCAGCGCCACCGTTAGAGGATCAGATGACAGGCGTTTCATAGGCAACCACATTTGTGCCAACCTCGATTGCAGCCTTAGGATCAGAAACCTACCTTCTGATCCGCCAACCTATCTGCCTGAAACTTTAGATATCGAAAAAAAGATCAGTCGCCTGGAAAATTCTGTGTTGAGTTTTATGCACCGCGCCAATGTGCTTGGCAATTTGATCGACAATACATAGACATTTATCCAGCTCGCGGCCTCTTGAGTTAGGAAAACAGCGCCAAGCATTGGCAATTGCCCAGGTTCACAGCATAATCTGCTCTGAATAAAAATATGAGAATTACGGCATGGATCTGAATGTATTCCGCGAAGAAACTCGAGATTGGCTTGAGGCCAACTGCCCACAAGACATGCGCCTAGGCGCAGTACATTTTGAAGATGCGTATGAGGTTTATAGAACCGATGCAGCTATTGAGTGGCGTGATCGTGCAGCGGCTAGAGGCTGGACTGCTCCAGCTTGGCCTACACAATACGGCGGTGGCGGTTTAGCGAAAGAACAGCATCAGGTATTAGCCCAAGAAATGGCGCGGATTAAGGCACTTCCACCTGCTACTGGTATGGGGTTGGCTATGATCGGGCCGACAATTCTCGAGATGGGTACCGAGGAACAAAGACAAAGACATATTCCAAAAATCATCACAGGCGAAGCCCAGTGGTGCCAAGGTTATTCTGAACCGGGCGCAGGTTCTGACCTTGCAGGTCTGCAAACTAAAGCGGTACTTGATGGCGATGAGTTCATTATCAATGGGCAGAAGATTTGGACCAGCGGTGCCCAATACGCCAATTGGATGTTCGCGCTAGTACGTACAGATCCAAGCGCACCCAAGCACGAGGGCATCAGCTTTGTGGTGCTATCAATGGATCAGCCCGGCGTTACGGTGAAACCAATTAAACTTATTTCAGGCTCATCGCCTTTCTGCGAAACCTTTTTCGACAATGCCGTAGCCAAACGTGAAGACCTTATCGGCGAAATGAACAAAGGCTGGAATGTAGGCAAGCGCCTACTTCAGTATGAGCGCAATGCAACAACACGCACAAAGCCAAAATCCGTTGGCAAGCCAAAACTCAATCCTTATGCAGCTGTAGCAAAAGCATATGCCGGTGAAGACAGCCAAGGCCGCATTGCGGATGAGACCGCTAGAGCGGATGTACTTGACCAAGTGATGCAAGAAAAGGCGTTATCGCTAACCACCCAAAGAGTGGTTGAAGAGAGTAAATCTTCAGGAGCACCAGGCGCAGCTACATCAATCTTCAAATTAGTCGGCTCTTCATTGAGCCGCTCTGGATCTGAGCTGAAGTCCCGTCTACGCGGAACAGCTGGTTTAGTTTGGGACAGCGGCGACTTCTCCGAGGATGAACTTGAATCAACTCGCAGCTGGTTGCGCGACCGCGCGGTAACCATTTACGGTGGCACTAACGAAGTTCAGCAAAATATTATTGCTAAGCGAGTACTTGGCCTACCTGACTAGGTCAGTTCAAGATAATCTGCATGCACATGACTTGGCTCGGTCTACCTAAAAGGCTGCCAAGTCGATGTATTTCCTCTCCAACAGTCTAAGCATTAGCGGCCAGCACTACCTTGTATAAGGAAAAGGCTACCGTTGAGAATTTCGTAAAGTCGAAACCGTCAATTACTTGCCTATTATTGCACTTATTCAATTGTTCTATTAGGCAAATACGATGCGTTCTATTCAAATATTTTTTATTATTATGTTATCCGTGCTGTCCCTTTCAAGCTTCGCGGACAGTCCGGCTGGCGTTACCGTGTACCCACAAATTGGTGTAACCACTTTTTCTGACTCCAGCGAAATAGATGTAGATCCAAATTATGGAATCGGTGTGGGTTATCAATTTGCCAACCCTTGGGCATTGGAACTAACCTACTTAAAGAGTGATTCTACAATATCTGATGCCACTCAAAGTGACGTTGAGGTTTATCAGGTACACCTCAACGCGCTGTATCACTTTTACGAATCAGAAAAGATCAGACCATTTATATCCCTTGGTTTTGGTGAGGCTGACTACAGTATTTCCAATACGGATAGAAATACGGAAAAACAGTACAACGCTGGGCTAGGTATCAAATGGTCAGGTTGGACGAACACGGATTTCCGAGCCGGCGTCAACGTCTACAACGGCCGTGAAAACAATGATGTGCGATCAACACTCAACCTTGGCATTCATCACGTCATTCATGGCGGTTCGAAAAAGTCTAAACAAGTTGCATCTCTCGTTACTCCTAGCACTGATGGTGATCGAGACGGTATATCAGATGCTCGAGATCAATGCCCGAATAGCCCTATTGGACAAGTGGTGAATAAGGTAGGTTGTTTTGCCGATCAGGACAAAGATGGCATAGCCGACGCAAATGACAGGTGCCCAAATACCACCAACACCGCTAACGTCATTGATAGCAGGGGTTGTTATGTAGCAGTGCGTAAACCCGTTGAACTCAACATATTATTTAATTTTGATTTCGACTCCGCCGCCATCAAACCTGAGCACAATAATGAAGTGAAAAAGATTGTCTCATTTGCTAGAAAGCACTCGGACGCGTCTGTTGAGCTATCAGGTCATACAGACAGCGTTGGCGCATCGGCATATAACGAAGCACTATCCAAAGCCCGAGTGTCAGCGGTAGCTAAGCTAGTAGAGATGAATACACGCATTGCGAAGAACAAAATCTCAACCGAAGGCTTTGGCGAACGACGACACAAGATGGGCAACGAAACCTTTGCAGAACGTCGTGCAAATAGAAGAGTGGAAGGTACGGTTAAAGCCATAGAGGAAACACAAAAGAAGAAATAGAGGGCCACCTCATTTCCTGTAGTCCTGCTCTTACGAAGAGATAATAAGGCACTAATAAAACTGGCCGGCGTTGTTCAGCAGATTTTGCTGACAACGTTGGCCTTTTTTGCTCTAAAAATATGATTTAACAAGCGTAAACGACCTTCCCAGAAATCACGGTATAAGCTACCTCGGTTGTTCCCAAGCGCTGCCTTACATCACCCCAAGGGCTCTTGAGTAAACATAAATCCGCGCGCTCACCCACCGCTACATCGCGCCCTACCCCGCCAGGATCATTGGCGTGGGACAAATATCCGGCCAAAGCCTGTTCAGGCGTGACACAGTCTGCTGCACCTATAACATCGCCTGCTATTGTTTGGCGGCTGACCGCACAGTGCATAACCTGCCAAGGATTAAGAGGACCATAAGGTGCATCGCTACTCAGCCCAACTTTAATGCCAGCATCGAGCAATGTGCGATAACGGTACAAGTGAGCGAGTTCGTGAGCAGTTAAATTTTGTTGATACTGGTCACCACGATGCAGCAAAAAACCTGGCTGGGTAACCACGCTGAGATTTAGCTTTTGCAGCATTGGCAGCACGTCATCAAAGATCATCGAGCCATGTTCGATCCGATCCGCGAAGTCCTTTTGCGCGTCAATATCTTCGCAGGCATCCAGCGCAGCTATGGCAAACAATGTCTCCACATGACTCACACAATGAAATGCAATACCTCTGCCTTTTTCTCGAGCAGCTCTTATACGCACTTCTAAATCAGCCAAAGACGGCAAATTGTCCTCATCTAAGAGGATCTTCAAATGACCGAAGCCAGAACCACTACTAGGACTAAGGCTGTCGTCACCCATCAAATGAGCGTTTTGTAGAATTTCGCCACGCGCGCACATCAACTCAAACTGGGTCACCGTGGCTTGGCTATTAGTTGCCGAAGTATCCGTGAATCCGGTAATACCGTAGCTGGCCATTTGCCGGGACAACACTGAAACGTCAATTGGGTCCTGCTGACCCAACTGTTCACGCAGCCATGCATCTAAACGAAACAGACGTCCCGTTGGCTGCCCTTGTCCATCTAACTCAACGCCGGGTAAATTTTTCTGCGCAGTCAAATCTAACGCAGCCATTGCTAGACTATTAAGTATCCACACCTTACCGCTGCGATGCTGAATTCGCGCAGGTCGATCACTAACAAGTTTATCCAACTGCAGGCCATCTAGATTCCCAGCAATACTTTCGTGATAGTTGACCCCACGTAGCCACCCGTCCGCCGGTAGTTCATTAAACAACCGCCGCAGAGATCGAGTGTCATGATTTGTGCTCACAGATTTTCCAGAGGGAGATAAAACCTCCCTTGATCCACAGTCCACAGAGCGTTGCAACGCTGCGGTAGCAAAGAAGTGCATATGATGGTCATGCAGCCCTGGAATCAATGAACCCCCATGCGCTTGAATAACTCTCTCATCAGCAACAGGTCGCAGATCATCAGCAATTGCGCTGATAAAGCCATCATGACAACGAATATCTCTTTGCACACCAGCTACAAGCGCGGCCTTAATTAGCATCTTAATGTAGGCCTATACATTTCAGTTGCCACCACACCACCTAAGCGAATTTTTTCTAAACAGTGGCGCGCCACACCAAAAAGCGACAAATCTAATAGGCCGCTTTGTTCCTGTTTAGCTAGAGTAGCTACAGCTAACGCGGCATATATCCCTGTGAGCGGGTCGGCTACGGCATCTGCGACAAATTCAGGGCAACCGCGTTCGTCAACACTCAACAATCCTCCGGCAATGGCAACATCATCGCCAAACCCAACCCAATCACCAAACGGCGCACTGCGCCCATAGGCTGTGAGAGACAACCATAGCTGCCTGCCATTTGGGGCAAGCGTATCCCTATCTAGGCCCAATGCCTGCAATGCCCTAGGCCTTGAACCTTCTATAACCACATCAGCCTGGCAGAGCAAAGTAGCCAACCGTTGCAGATCGCTCTTCAGAGTAAAATCTAAACTTAGATGGGTATGCCCTTCATGCAATACCTCAAACAATTTAGGGCTGCCTATGCGTGCTCCATCAGGCCGTTGAAGACTTGCGACACTAGTGACCTGCATGCCGCATTGATGCAGAAGGTGCGCGCAAAGTGGTCCGGCCCATAGCGCAGAAAGGTCTACCACCTTCATCGAAGACATCGGTTTGCGATCACTCAATGATTGGGCAGGCACCAAACTGGGCGTAAAGGTAAACCAACCCAGATCCTTTGTAGGCCCGAGAGCTCTTTTATCAGAGTCTTCTTTTGCAGAACCTTCTCCTAGAAAGAAAGGCACTAGCGCAACGGGCAAACCCATTAACCTTCCGCGCTGCAGCAAATCCACCCCATCGCGCTGGGACAACGCCTTCTCAATGAATACCCAACTTGAGAAATCTCCTTCTTGCTCAAGCCATGGGTTTACTAATGCCCAGTCCTCGTCTCTGGCTAAATTAAGTGCCAGCCAGCCATTACGGGTCGGCATAAGGCGGCAACTACCATTAGCTGAAATCTGACCACTAGGACCCAGGCCCAACTCTCCTGCGCGTTCCCAAAGCAAATCTCTACCCTGAACGTTGGGTAAAAGATCCTTACGCCAATGACGCAGGCTTTCCAAGGCTTGATCAGCACAAGCGTTGATACCCGAGGCGGGTATACTACTGCCTATGTCTAATACATTTTCCCAATCAGCATCACTCAAAATTTTCTCGCCTGCAGAACTGTTTGCGTTACTCACGCCGCCTATGGTGGCGGAAGATCAGAGCGTTGTCAGCGGTCAGAATTATCTTTTGCTAGATCTAGACAGTTCCAGCCCAGAAATGGTGCCCAGCACAAAGCCCAATTGCCCAGTAATCGGCCTGAGCCAAATACCCTCCGCCACAAAATCTGCAAAAAACTCTACAGATGTTGCCCTCACTAAATGGGTGGATCTAGTAATACACCTACCCACAGAACAATTGCTACTAAACCAGATTATTCAAACAATTACCGACCAGCCTTTAGCAGCGGCAACTTTTATCACAGTGCTCAGAGCTTCCGAGAATATTTCTATCGGTGAGGGTCTAATGCTGGAATCCCTCGCCTACAGTACGCTACAAAATAGCCATGGATTTAGAGCGTGGCTGCAAGACCAAGTATCTAATACCGTAAATCATCCGCCCAACGCGAATAACGCCGCACAAACCCCGGTAGTTTTAGTCGAACGGCAAAATGCGGCTAATACCGATAGTGTAGATACGCTAACCCTCACCCTTAACCGGCCTGAAAAGCACAATGCATTTTCATCCGCCATGCGCGATGAGTTAGCCACAGCCCTACAGTTAGCGGCGGCTGATAACTCAGTGGAACAAATATTGATCAAGGGCAATGGCTCTTCATTTTGTGCAGGCGGCGATTTAACCGAATTCGGACAAGCTAAGGACGCAGCGTTAGCCCACCTAACTCGCCTCACCCGCAGCCCTGCCAGTTTAATAGCCAGCCTCACGGAGAAAACTTGTGTACAAGTGCATGGCGCATGTATTGGCGCAGGCATTGAACTACCAGCATTTGCGGGCCTGATAAGTGCTAGGCCGGACAGTATTTTTGCACTACCAGAAGTTGGCTTTGGACTAATCCCGGGCGCGGGTGGCACGGTGAGCATTCCTCGCCGCATTGGTAGGCAAAATACTGCCAAGCTAGGTTTGAGCAGAGAATCAATCCATGCCGAACAAGCCCTAGAATGGGGCTTGATCGACACGATTCTGAGTTAAGAATAGTCTCTGGGCATTCGCTCTTAGACTTAGACCTAGACTTAGACTTAAACTTAGACCTAGGCTTTAGGCATTAGGCTTTAGACAGGTCTGCCTTAACCACCCGGCGCAACAACTTACCTGTTTCGTTGTAGGGTAATTCTTTCCATATTTCGATCACCTGTGGCACGCGAGAACTACGTAATTGCTCTTGGATCATTGCTTTCAATGCATCTAAGTCAACTGAAGAGCCGGCTTTAGCCACCACTACTGCGGCCACTGCCTCGCCCCACTGCTCGTCTGGAATACCCACTACCGCGGCATCTGCCACACTTGGGTGAGTGAGCATTACATCCTCTATTTCACCCGGCGAAAGATTTTCACCACCACGAACAATCACATCATCGGCGCGGCCTTCAAGAAACAGATAACCTTCATCATCCATACTGCCGGCATCACGGGTAGGGAACCAACCTTGCGCATCTGTCACAGCGCCTCGACCCTCGTACTCACCGGAGACCTGTTCACCACGTACGTAAATCTCGCCACGTTCACCAGGCCCCAGCAATTTACCCTCATCGTCGCGAATCTCTATTTCTACGCCTGGCAAACCACGACCAACGGACACAAGCCTGCGCTGCACCTTTGGATCAGAGCTAGAGGCGGTTTCTCTATGTTCGTCCGGCCCCAATACGCAAATTGTAGAACTGGTTTCCGTCAGTCCATAAGCATTAGAAAAATCAGTGTTAGGAAAAAACTGCATTGCTTTTTGAATAACACTCAACGGCATCTTGCCACCACCATATGCAAGGCTATTAAGGTGGGGCATATTCGCCGTTTCTTCACCCTCGGCCTCTAGTAGCTCAACAATTCTGGCGAGCATAGTAGGCACAACAAACGCTGTGGTGACTTTATGTTCTCGTGCCAATTGCACCCAAGCCTCTGCAGTAAAGTTTGGCAGTTGGATAACATGGCGTCCTGAGTAGACAGAACTCATAACTGCAGCAATGCCAGCGATATGATAAGGCGGCACGCACACCAGCGAGGCATCTTCTTCCGGTGCACTGGCAAACTCTACAGAACTAAGGATGTAGCTAACCAAGTGCTTATGCCGCAAAACAGCGGCCTTGGGCTCTCCGGTTGTACCACTGGTGAACAGTAGTACAGCAATTTCATCCGGGTCCATTGACCATTCGCCGTCAACCACTTGGCTATGCTGGCTAGGATCTAAGAAATCCGCTGAGGCAACAGCGTTTACCTGATCCACACCGCCTAGGCTCACTACGCGATCTTCTTGGGTGACCAAGTAAGCGGGGGTAACCCGTTTCAGCAATGCCTCGATCTCAGTGTCGGTTAACCGATAATTTAAAGGCACAAATGGCACTCCCGCCCACGCGCTGGTAAACAAACTCAAGGGGGTCGCCAAGTTACTCACATCGAGTTTAACCAGACGGCTAGCACCGCTGGCACGCACGCTGGCGGCTCTGTGACGGGCCGCTTCAAACAACTCAGAATACGTAAAACTCTCGCCACTACTGCCATCAGTGAAAGCAGTGCGTTCAGGAAAGGCCGCATTGGCCATTTCCAGCAACATCATTACATTCATAGCCCAGCCTAGTCTGTCTTAGGAAGTTTCTTGGTATCCTTTTGCAGCAGCAATTGCCCTGCCACCGCCAAACCACCGTCGCCATTCTTCACACACAGCACTTCAAGGGTTTCTTCTTCGTTGATATAGCGCTTACCTATGGCAAGGCCTACTGCGTGATCAGGATGGATTTCACCAGCAGCAGGTGCATCACTTGCGCTGTCCAACATAGCCACGCCGCCGCAGGTAAGGTCTATGTCGCCTGCGGGTGCAGAGACCACCATAATTTCGCCAGCGCAAACCGCGCTCTTCAAGCGACCACCTGTTTTCAACTCAGCCATTTCTCTCCCCTCAAAATAAAAAAATCTGTAACCAAAAAGTACTGTTTGGATTTGACCCAATTCTAGGCACCTTCGTCAATATTGACAAAACCGCCGCAGCAATAGAAGTTGTCACCACATGAACAAGTTTCGATGAAAACTAGCAGCCTAAACCCGCTACTAGAACAATGAAGATAAACCGCCAGCAAAGCAAAAGACAATTTGCTTTGGGCGAACTATCGAAGCTTTATACGAGCTAACCCAAGGAGAAAATTTATGCGTATTTCAATTTCAATAGGCTCCGCTTATTACAATGGCGAAGAATGGGATAGCTTAGTCGACTACACCATGGCCGCAGACCGTATGGGTGTGAATGAAGCCTGGTCCGCCGAAGCATGGGGCATGGACGCAATTGTGCCACTGGCTTTTCTAGCAGCTAAAACTGAGAATATCCGCCTAGGCACGGGGATTTTACAAATTAGCGCCCGCGTACCATCCATGATCGCAATGACCGCACAAAGCCTAGACACCGTATCTAAAGGGCGATTTAACCTCGGCCTAGGCGTTAGTGGCCCTCAAGTAGTGGAAGGACTGCACGGTGCAGCTTTTGCCAAACCACTGTCGCGTATGCGCGAGTGTATGGCAATTTTGCGCATGGCCCTTAAAGGCGACAAGCTGCAGTACGAGGGCGAGCACTACCACCTGCCACGACCTGGCGGCGAAGGTAAACCTATTCGCTTGTCTCAGCCGCCAAGACCAGATCTACCCATTTATTTAGCCACCCTTGGACCTAAGTCACTACAAATGACCGGAGAGATTGCCGATGGCTGGTTGGGTACATGTTTCTTACCGGAACAAGGCCATGTATTTTTGGACGACCTAAAAGCTGGCGCCAAGACCGCTGGCAGAGACTTTAAAGAAATAGATATTCAGACCGGTGGCTTCTTTGAAATGAGCGACGACGTTGAACGACTAATCGCCGAGCGCAAACCTGCTATGGCCTTCACCTTGGGTGGCATGGGTTCAGCAAAAACGAATTTCTACAATGACGCCTATTGCCGCGCCGGTTATGAGGATGACGCCAAGGCAGTACAGCAGCTATGGATCGACGGCAAACGTGACCAAGCTGTGGCAAGAGTACCGGACGAAATGGTCCTACTGACCAACCTGATCGGCACCGAAGATATGATTCGCGCCCGTCTTCGTGCCTTTCGCGATGCAGGTGTTGATACCTTCCGCTTAGGAACTGGTGGCGTAAGCTGGAAAGAGCGTACTGCTGCGCTGGAGGAAGCCGTAGATCTGATTCAAAGCGAAACCAATTCTTGGCAAGCCTAGTTCAGTACAAAAGACGGTAGAAAAACAGCTTTAGAGTTAGCTTTCACGGCAGTCTTATTGACTGCCTTTGGTAAATACAACACATCAGAAAAAAACAAAGTGGGGAGAGTAATATGCGATTAGGGGCAATTTTTTATAATGACTTTGAGTTACTAGATGCCTACGGACCACTAGAAATGTTCGGTGCATTGGGTAACGCCATTGAAATTGTCACTATTGCCGAGCATGCCGGGCCAGTCAGCTCCTCAGCCGGGCCTAAAACAATAGCCGATTACGCTTTCAACAATGCCCCAGAGTTAGACCTAATATTGTTACCCGGAGGTATCGGCACTATTCCAGAACTTAATAATGAGGCCATGCTGGACTTTCTCAAAAGCCGGGGACCAAGAAGCCAAATCACCATGAGTGTTTGCACCGGCTCAGCACTTTTAGCCAAGGCTGGTCTATTAGATGGCTTAGCCGCCACATCAAACAAAATGTTCTTTGACTTGGCGCGTAGCCAAAATGACCAAGTGCAGTGGCAAGAATCAGCTCGCTGGGTTGACGCGGGGCGTTATGTCACCTCCTCCGGCGTCTCAGCTGGCACAGACATGGCTCTGGCTGTAATACAACGCTTATTCGGAGCAGAGGCTGCCCAGAATGTTGTGAACTACTCAGAGTACCAGTGGCATCAAGAGGCTGATATCGACCCCTTTGAGTCACTACTCAATCAAGGGCAACTGCCTGGATAAGCAACCCCAAAGCCTCTTTAGGTTGCCTTTAGGTAAACAACCAAGCAAATTCTGCAATTAGTTCTGCGTATTAAGGTCTTTCTCTCGGACCATAAGCCGCCGCTAAACTGAACAACAATTAGGCAGAACTATTAGGTGGTATTTATTCCCCACCTGCACTTGCCGCAATTTGCTCCGCTTCGACCTCATCAAGAGTACGATAACGTATTGCACCAAAGAGCATTTCGTCCCATGACTGCTGCCCCCACGGCACTACGCGAGTAGCATCTGGATTGGCTGGGTTGCGTGCTGAATTGTCCCACCAAGTTCTGTGCACAATCTCCGTCCCCGCAGGCAGCACTTTGGGCTGATCCAAAGAATACGTGGTCTGCCAGTTAAAGTCGTAACGCGGCACTGATAACAACTTTTCTTCAGTACCATCCGCATAGCGGGCCACAAACTCAGAGGCTTTGCCACGAAAATGAGCATGAGGTAAAAGGCTATAAACCAGAATATCTTTGTCTAAAGTACGCCGTGCAAGCTCCATATGATTTGCATCCCCAGCAGGAATGCGTATGCGAGGATTCAGCAAGACCATGCTTTCCAACTCATACTCAGGCTTTTCGTTATGCAGATAAATGCCCATATAGGAAGTATCCGATGTAGCTAGGCCAGACGTGGTGTAGTGCATTTGAAATTCAATAGTCGCGTCAGCGGGCAAAAACACACCAGCATTATCTGGATAAGGTGAGCCTTCGGCACCGGGTACATACCCGCCTAAGCCACCGCCCGTACCGCGCTTAAGTCGACCCGCGCGACGACCTTCAGTCTCCAACTCACCAAAGCTGGTAATTACATGGTGCAATACCGCCCGATCACCAGGAATAATTTCAGTGGCTTTAACCCAAACATCTCTGTCTAAAGGGTTCTCAACCATCTTGTATTTGTAGTCTACAACACCGCTGGCAGGGATATTTTCAGTAGGTATTTCGACAATAACATCGGGTTCACCCATAGCCCATTTAGGCCAACTGCGACGTTGCTCCGCCAACAAATCTGCACCTTCGCCACGGGGTGCGCCAGCCTCTATCCAATGCACTAAGGTCCTGATCTCTGCATTTGACAACGAGCGGTTGTTGCTGAATTCACCAAAGTGCGGGTCAGCGTGCCACGGCGGCATACGCTGAGTGCGCACAACTTCGCGAATCATCAATGAGAAACCGCGCACAACATTATAGTCATTCATAGCAAATGGACCGATACCCCCGGCTCTGTGACAGGTCACACAGTTTTCCGCAAGCATTGGCGCAATGGTGTCTGCATAAGAAATATTTGCGTGGGCTGCGCGATTAGCAATCTCGGGATAATCAACGGCACAATTTTGTTCAACAGTGGTTGTATCTGATGTCATCACAGGTGACTGGCCCGCAACCAAACTGGCAACCGCTTGACCTGCACTCTGAGCGCTACCGCGATAGGCCACCTGCCAATTATTGGGGTTTATAACTAAAGTATCGCCAGCGTTCATAGCGCCAAGAGACTCACCAATAATTTGGGTAGAGTCCATTAACACTGGTGCCGCAATACTAGTTGCAGAAATAGAGCTTTGAATGGCTGCACGATCATCACGCAGATCTGAATTGATTAGCATAAATTCTACGCCTTGGTCGGCGTAACTGGCTTGCATAGAAGCCAGCGCCTCCACACTTTGCTGCATAGATTGGCAGCTACTATTATGCGCCATCAACACCAAGGCTTTGGTATCAGCAAAATAGTAAAGCTCGTGGGAGCTACCCGCTGCATCTAACAAACGAAAGTTATCTACCCGCTCGCCTGAAGCAAGAGCAAATGAAGACGTTGCAAAGAGCATTGTCGAACACAAAGACAGCAACGCGGTGAAAAACCGCGTTATAAAAGAAACAGATAGTAAGCGCATACTAGACCCCTCCACAGAATCACAATACAAACCAAAGCATAACTATAAATACAGGTCATGCCACTAAATTTTGTCTAGCTAAATGCCTAGATCCTCATTGTTATAATCTTTGATATCTAGCTTTGCTTGAGCATCCCAACGATAGCCTAAGTAGCTTAGTGGTTGATATACATAAGGCGTTTCATCAGGAAAGCGCTGGCTGCGGGCATCAATACCATAGCTGATCACTCGTGCACGATGATCAACCCGCTCAGCGGTATATTGTTCCGGATCGTTATGTACACCACCACCAAATACATCCACCACACTGGCCCTTCGGTGAAACCCCATATTGATAGTTACGCGCATATCATCGCTGGTATTGGCAAACGAGCCGTGAATAGCTTGGCGGTTACATATCGCCACATCTCCAGGCGCACAAATAACAGGCACGGCATCAGGCAACCGGTCGGATCCTACCTTGTCGACCATGGCCTTTATGTCTACTTTCCCTAGCACATGAGAACCCGGAACAACCCACAAACCATTGGCAGCATTACAGCCATAAAGCTGGGCCATAAAGTTAAAACCATGGGTGTGCGCATCTAAATCAGGGCTTTGCCAGTGGGTAAATGCATCTTGGTGCCAAGCTACAGAACCGCCCAAACGCGGGTGCTTAACCCAAACGGCTTCATTAAAAGGCACAAAGTCATCGCCGTTAATCCCAGCGGCAACGCGCAACAAGTCTGGATGACCATAAGCACGCAAACAGGCTTCAGAAAATTGCAGTGAGCCTAGGACCAATTGCAAAACGTGTTTTGGCGCACCATCAGGTGCTTCGGGTTCAATCATTTTTGCTGGATGACGACCATTTGAATGCGCTGTCCCCCCCAATGGATCACTTAACGGCCTTACCCAAGACAGCGAACGCGACTGACAGTCGTGGCCCAATGCAGGCCGACCTTGAGCATCAACATCAGCGTCTTTAGTTACAGGACTACGTTCCCACATGTCTTGAACATCGGCCTCAAGATCTGCTAGTTCTGCCTCACCCATGACGCCGGTTAAAATATAAAACCCATACTTTGTATAAGCCTGCAAAATATCAGGATGTAATTCACCGCTCTGGGTAAAGCGCACGGGACCACGATTATCCATAGCCAAAGCACGCTCGGTGCCCTCTTGCTGATAGGCCTGCATAGCCTCATCGTGCTCGCCATAGTTGGTAGCGGGTGCATTGTAAATCTGAAAAGCCACAGCCTAGTCCTTGCTTGAAATATAATGACTTAGGATCACCAGATTAGCGGTTCAATGCAAGAGCAGACGCTTGGAAGAATCAAAGAGATAAATCAGGTTGTGTGAACGGCCAAAGCTATAGCGTGGAAATATAGCGCATATAGCAGAAACTACGTGGCACCCAAAATTGCACTAATTCGCGGAAGAAGCGCGTGCAATGCCAAGTAGTTGGTAAATTCGCGCACGCTAACGAGAGTTACAACCTTAAAATTAAGGGTAAGACGAAGGCGT
This sequence comes from marine gamma proteobacterium HTCC2089, assembly GCA_905182905.1. Taxonomy (GTDB): domain Bacteria; phylum Pseudomonadota; class Gammaproteobacteria; order Pseudomonadales; family Azotimanducaceae; genus UBA4421. The sequence continues at coordinate 27,456 of CAJJDH010000013.1, forward strand.
CTTTTTCTTTCAAGAGGAAACTGCCAGAGCAAATGGCCTGGCAGCACGTAAACGTTTAGTGGCCCGCAGCAATTTGTTATTGTGTTAGGCCAGAACTTCCAAGCCCTTTTCCGCCACTAGGTTAAGCTACTTGAGTGACGGTCCACTAGGCCTTTTAGCGCCTTGCTCCCACTTCTGAATTGTGAATTTACTAGTATTCAGGTAAGCCGCGCACGCTCGGGAGCATTTAGCTCGGTATAAGACATCAAGGAGGATAAAATCAACCTCGCAGAGGATTGGGTTGTATAGATCCTGGCACCAGGGCATGTGCAGGATTAATGCCCATACTCAGTAATACAGTATTGCACTGCTGTGGGGAGGAGATTAACCGGCGGCCTGGGCCTAGATCATATGAGCGCTTAGATGAGTTGTTGGTCTCTGAAGTTAACATGGGGGTACAAAGAACGGCATGCTAAAAGACATATATATGCCAACGTAAATAAGAACTAGAACTAGAAATAAAATCGAAAATAAAGGGTTAAGAGGCAGGGCATCCACGATGCTACGCGGACAAAAAATTTTGGCGCGACAAAGGCAGAATGACTGAACGTCACCCTTGGGGACACGTGGGATGGGGCAATAGAATTCTAACAACACAAATCTGTTTTTAGCCGTTTTCCTAAAAACTGGCAATCTATGAGTACATCGATTCGATGGAGTAGTAAAAACAATCCCGGTTATGTCGATACACCCATAGAGGCCAAAAACTCTTCGCCCGTTTGCTTAGGCTGGTCACCCTGAAAATCGTAGCTACTGGGTTTTTCATCGATATAGATTTCGCCAACAATTTTTAGCAAGTCTGGGTTATCAAACGATCCGTGATTCAATATGTAGCCATTACTGCCTTGAAGACGGAAAAACAAACTGCTGCCACATTTGCGGCAAAATCCACGTTCTCCCCAATCCGAAGACTGGTAGACACTGAGATAGGCAGCGCCCTCAAAAACCACATCGCTAGCATTTGCTGCTATAGCAGGCCCGCCGGTCCAACGACGACAATTACTGCAATGACAAGCGTGCATACCCGAGTCTACTTGCTTTGCGGTGAATGAAATTGCACCGCATAGGCAGCGACCTGTTTGATTAACCAATACATCTGCCTCATGGCCAACCTCATGCTCTACGCCTGTAGCTGGCTCTTTACTTTCCTCAGACATTCTCGCTTCTCCCTTTTTCCAGTCAGAGTATCCAATTAGGATGATTGCCCTTGCGCGCTAATGGCGGTAATGCGTAGGCAATCAATAAACTGTCTGTACAAGAGCTTTATAGGGCAGAGTGCAAATTTCTGATATGCGGGGTATGAACAAAGATATGTGGTTGTCTTCTAGCTTTTTCAATCGACCGCCGGCCCCAAACTTTCTAGATTCCAGTCGTTGGCTGCTAGCACCATTTGTTTGAGGTAAGCTCTACAAAACTTACCCGCAGGCTGAAACTTGCCAGCCCGCATTGGTTATGCAAACCAGTAATCTAGGTCATTAAAAACGCTGACCTAGACCCAACCAGCATCTAAATAGGAAACATTATGGCGGATCGATTAGAAGGCAAAGTTGCTCTTATTACCGGAGGCACCAGTGGCATTGGCGCAGAAACCGCAAAGCTTTTTGTGGCTGAAGGCGCAAAAGTGGTTATCAGCGGTCGTTCGAAGGAAAAGGGTCAGGCACTGGCAGACACTATTGGTAATGGCACTTTGTATATTGAAGCCGATGTGACGCAGGAGGACGATATCCGCAAAAGTGTCGAATTCACGGTAGCTAAGTTTGGCAAACTGGATATTTTGTTCAATAACGCCGGTGGCCCAGTAGGTGCGCCCATCGATGAGATTGGCCAAGAGCATATCGACTACGGCGTTCGACTATTGCTCTCCAGCGTTATTCTGGGCACCCGTTATGCCATTGAACCCATGAAGGCCAATGGCGGCGGCTGCATTATTAACAATTCAAGTATTGCCGCACTGCGCCACCGCCAAGGTGACCCTCTTTATTCTTCGCTAAAAGCTGGCGTTACTCATTTCACCAAAATGTCGGGTATTGAACTAGGTAGTCACGGCATCAGAGTGAACTCAATTTCGCCTGGCGCTATTGCCACACCCATTTTCTGGGGCGGATCAGGCCGAGCCAATACCCTGTCTGATGAAGACAATGCGCGTAAAATGGCAAAACTTGAAAAAAGCTTGGCCGCATCTGTGCCGCTAGAGAAAACTGGTTTTGCATTAGATATTGCTGAAGCTGCCCTATACCTAGCCAGTGACGCTGGACGCTTTGTCACTTGCCACGACCTCGTCGTAGACGGTGGCCGCACTTCCATGTTCTTTGAACCTAGCTAGCCATATTCAATCGGATTGCCGATGTCCTGAATGCAGTACTGCATAAAAAAGGGCATCGGCTAATTGGATAAAGACCGAGCTATCTGCTCACTCGTCTATTCAGGCATTCGACTGGTCAAACTAAACGACCACCAATGATCGGCTCTAGTTGTCCCCAGACCTCTACCCACTTTTTGCCCTCGACTGCGCCAAGCAATGTCTAACTCCTGCGCATCCAAAACTCGATTGATAGCAACCGGATAAACTCGACCGCTAATGCCGATATAGCCATTGGGATTGCGCAATGCCGTGGAGGACCAAAATTTCCCCTCGCAACGCGAACAACTGACATAAAGTTTGCCGCTGTCAGACATACAGTTAAGGTTTATTGACCAAGGAATAATGGCGTTTACCTGGACTTGGCAGAGAGGGTCGTCATTGGCAAAAGACCAATCAGTAACAGGTTTGCTGACAAGCTCACCTTGTATTGGACCACCCGGCAAGCGGTCACAGGGGCAGCTAAACCAAAATACTAGTCCGCCAACCAAAAGGCTTAGCACAGCAAGTGGCGCTACAACACGAGTGAGTACTTTTTTGATTCCATTCATAGCCGCTCCGCTAAACTTTGAATAAAGACTTCTAACAGCTGCAAACTAAAAACGACCAAACAAATGGTCGTTTTTTAGCCATTTTCTTTAGATCGGATCTAAAGAGGTGGATCAATCGGAACTGATCTAAAACTTAGCTTTATCCTTTAACCCTAATCTACGCGTGCCTCTTTTTTAAAGAGGGGCCCGATACTCTGGCCCGGATGATCTAAAACTTAGCTCTATCCTTTAACCCTAATCTACGCGTGCACTGGGCCAGAGACGCAGGAAATTCTCCGAGTAAAATGCATCGCGGATGGCGGGTTCTGAATCTTCCAAAAATCGCTCAAAACGACCGATTGGATCTTTGGTGCCTTCCAAATGCGGATAGTCGCTGGAAAACAGATATAGATCTGGGTGCGAGTCTTGCATTAAGTAAGCTACGTCTTCATGAGAAAACGGCGTAAAGGCCATTTGCTCTATGAGCTGCTGTGAAGGTGCACGTTCAAACCGCACTGATTTGTCAGAGCGACCATAAATGCGTGTTACCCAATCCAAGCGACGGCACATCTCTGGCACCCAGCCAGCGCCCAATTCCACCGCGGCACCGCGAAGTCCGGGGTGACGGTCAAATACGCCATCTAACAACATCACGCTGAGGAACATTTCAGGTGTCTGATGCAGTACAGCAGCGTCTTTTGTACGTACGTTTTCTCCGCCACCGAGCCAATCTTTAACCGGTGCGCGGCCATTGTTGCCCCAATCTTTAGATACCTGCAAAGGTGCGCCACCTACGTGCAATACAAAAGGTACATTTGCTTCGGCTAATCTTGCCCAAAAACCTTCTAAATCTACGTGACCTGGCGAATGACCAATCGGCGCACGGTGAGGTATCCAGATAGATTGCAAACCTTCTTTAATCGCCCACTCCACTTCTTGAATAGCCAGCTCAGGATTGTCCAAAGGCACAATACCCACGCCCATTAAGCGATCATCGGCTGAGCAAAAATCTAACATGTGTCTGTTATGCGCACGGGTGGCACCGTAGCGCAGCTTGGGGTCTTTCTTAGAGCTAGGGTGAAATGGAAATGCGACAGAATGCGTTGCAAACACCAACTGCTTCTTGAAACCAAGCAAGTCTAATGCCGCTGAGCGATCAGGGCCGTTAAATGCACCAAGCGCCTGAATTTCTTTAGAGTTCTCAATCAGTGCATCGCCCATGGCAAGCTGAGCCGCCACGTGTTCGGCCGAGTGCTTACCACCCTGATCCATGATCACTGCCACTTCGTCCTCGGTTACTACCGACGCGCTATAGCTTACTGAGGGAATTTCGTCACGAATTTCAGGGTCAGCGTAGGCTTTCAGAAAGTCCGGCAGTTCCATAATGTGACTGTCCGCGTCGTAATAAGCACGTTGTTGCGGTGCATAGGCCATATTCATTCTCCAGTTAACAACTTTTGCCGCTGAGCCTTATTACCCATGCGAAATCTATAAGGTCCAAACTTACCGGTAATGGGCCGTAAATGGCAACCTATGAATCTTGAACATAGGTGAGTACCTACTTAGAAGAGTTGAATGCTCTTAGTTTGTATTATCGTGAATATAGAGCCCGGGGCATCACACACCACCAAATTACATTATCAAGCCCCGTTCACCTAACCGTTCAACCACACCCCATCAATCAGCCGTGCTAACAACCTAATCAATGGTGTATTTCTCTTCTAGCGCCAAAATGCGCTAACCTTATGCCACACGATTTAGAGCAACTTAGAGTCACCATGCAGAATATTCTCGACACCCTTTGGGCCTTACACCAAAACCCGGACTTGGACCCAACACCCTTACGTGAAGCTAGTGAACTCAGCGCCGACGAGGGGCAACTTGTGCAGCTGCAGCTATTGGAGCGCTGGCTAGAGCAGGGGGAAGAATTAGCTGGCTGGAAAATTGGCATGACTTCTGGAGAATCGCGCAATGCATTAGGCGATGGAATTCGTCCATCTGGTTTTGTTTTACGCAGTCGCACGCTTCACAGTGGCGCGAGTATTCCGCGCAAAGACTTATATAAAGGTGGCGTTGAGAATGAGCTATGTTTTGTAATGGCAGATTATTTGGGTGAAGGGGCCACCCCTGCGCTGGCTAAGGGCGCTATCGCCGGTGTAACTGCGGCTTTTGAAATCAATCAAAAACGCCTACCGCCGGGCTGCTCGGCAGGCCTTCGGGTAGCCGACAACTTATCAAACTGGGGCATTGTTGTGGGCGCCACAGTTCCTCTAGCCAATACCACTGCAGATTTAGCTGAACTTGAAGTTGCGCTCTATGGTGATACCGGGAAAGGCGAGCAATTGGTGGAAAGCGTGCCTAGCCAAGGACATATCGACGATCACTTTGAATCGTTGAGCATTTTAGCCAATCGCTTACACCGCTTTGGCCATACACTGGCTCCGAATCAATACATTATTACCGGTGCTTATGGCAAAACGCCTTTTGCACCTGGGAATTTCCGCGGTGATTTCAGCGTTGGCATTGGCGGCGTTAGGGTCGAAATTACTGCTTAGCGGACCTAGGTTCGAGGGCGGACAATCTTGGTCGCAGTCAAATGCTGTCTTCCAAAACAGAAATAATGTTCGAGTTAGTCAATTATCAACTTGAAAAGCCGGTTGAAAAGACCAATATTGAGATTGCAGATGTATACTCTAAAACGATGAAAATCTACCAAGATCAATAAACACCAATAAAAATCAATAGCAAAAAACTGCCAACAAAAACCTAAAAGGGAGAGGCATCATGGCCGAAGAAAGCAATACACGCACTAGACCGGAACCTAGCATGTTCTCAATGATGTCCCGAGACATTGGTATCGCCCTTATCGCTCTTTCGGTTTGGGCTGCAGCTGATACTTGGTACCTACTTTCTGGCCTTTGGTTTGCGCAACTTTTGAGCATTGGTGATGCCATTTTTGTCGGCTATGTGCTTGGGGCCTTATTCCACGAATGGGGTCACTACTCTGGCGCAAAATTATCCGGCGCCCAAGCACCAAGGGTAAAGCCCAAAGGGATTTCCTTGTTCCGTTTTAACTTTGATATGTCAGTGAACGACCAGCGTCAATTTCACTGGATGAGTTTTGGCGGCTGGGTGATGCATTGGGCGCTACTGCTGCTATTAGTCATTGCTATTCCTTTTGACAGCCTTGGGCGCATTGCCTTAGTCAGCTCAGTATTTGGCTTCATCGTTTACGCCACATTTATCGAAACTGGTATTTTGCGCCAGACTTTAAGCGGCGCTGACCCGAAAGAGACTTTAAATCAGCTAACCGCAAAAACATTTCAGCAGGCAACCATCGCGGGCACCGTGGGTGGGTTATTTGCTTTGGCTGCATTAAGCTAAAACGACAGCTAGATAAGATGGCTCAATAGAATAACTAGAAAAATAAGTAGCTAGAACTGCCATCAAATGACCTTTAAAACCTTAGTCTTTGCACCGGGCGTACAAGCTAGAGCTCTGCGTACCAGCTTACTCGTTGGGTCGATTCTTGCCGGTATCAATCACGGCGAATATATTTTGGCTGGCACTTTAGATAGCGGTGCAATAGTGAAAATTTTACTCACCTACACTGTACCCTATTGCGTAGCACTGTATGCCAGTGTCAGTGCCATAAAAGCCATGTCCGCAGCATCTACTGCCACAAACAAATCAGATAAGTAATGAAATAGCTATGACTGCAGGCCCAACTCAGTGGCGGGGTCGCCGGTCACCCGCACATGGCGCATAACTCGAGGCTGGTTATAGTCGTAGGGTCGCGCTCGGTGCAGCACACAGCGGTTGTCCCACATCACCACATCTCCTGGCGTCCAACTATGCGTAAGCACCCTTGGTGACTGGCAGGCGTCTTCCACTAGTTGTGTCAAAAGCGCCTCTGAGTCCGCTTCGCTTAATCCGGGAATGCCGTAGGCATGACGACCAATATATAAACTGGGTACATTTGTGGCGGGATGTATTTTCACCAAAGGGCGTAATGGCGGAGGTTGATCGCCCAAGCCGTAACTGGATCCTGTGCCTGCTTGATGACCAATTTTAGCTTGGGAGTGATACAAAGAGTGATAAGCCGCAAGACCGTCGATACGTTGGCGCAGCTCCCCAGATAGAGCTTGGTAAGCTGCGCGCATATCCGCCCACTGCGTTTCGCCACCGGCGTCCGGCAAAACTTCAGCCGCCAAAATTGAAGCTCTTGCAGAAACGGGCATATACGAACTGTCGGTATGCCAGCCTTCATTGCCGCGCAGGATTTGATAGTAGCCGCTGTCTGGACCAAGCAGCCCACCGTCGGGTTTTTGATTGCTAATCGCCACCGCTTTGCGATCTGCAGCCAAAATTTCGATAGGGCCAATGCGCTGACCCAGCGCCACATGTTGCGCTTCGTTTATGTGTTGTTGTGGGAATATTAGCACAGCATACTTATGCCAAGCTGCTTCCACAGCGAGCCAGCTTTGATCATCTAGTGCATTAAGATCTACACCGGTAATCACAGCACCTAAACTAGAATCACTTGGTTCTATATGAATACTCATGGTCCCTTTCCGCCTCCACTTTATACAAGTTACCGCGTTGTTATAGGTGCTTTAGCCCGCTTTCGCATAAAGCGCATTAAGCGCATTAAGCGCATTAAGCGCATTAAGCGCATTAAGCATAATCTGCGCGAACGTTGCACGCACAGCAATCTCCTGAAGCCTGCGCAAGCATTCGCTATTTAAGAGCTACCGATAGACAGCAAATTATCCACTGGCTGATACAAAGCTTCCAAATAAGCCATATCCTCTGCCTCAATAACCACTTCTGCAGCAGCGACCAGATCTGTTAGTTGGGCAACCTTAGACACTCCAACTATTGGCGCGGTTACTTCTGGTTTATTCATCAGCCACGCAACTGCAATCTGAGCTGGTGTTTTTTCATATTTGGCTGCTATTTCAATAACACGTTCTGCCACGGGAAAGACGTGGTCGCCGTGATATAGACTTTCGGTTCTCTTTACATCTTGGCCTTGAGACCGGTTAGTACTGCCGCCCCCAAAACCGCCTTGATAAGTGCCGGCTAGAATGCCACGCGCCAGTGGTGACCATGGCGTTAACGCTACGCCAGTTTTTGCGCAATAGGGATTCATCTCGCGCTCTTCTTCGCGATACACCAAGTTGTAGTGATTTTGCATTGAAACGAATTTTGTCCAGTTATTCATCTGAGCGGTTAGCTGCAGTTCTGCGAACTGCCAAGCAAACATAGACGAGCCACCTAGGTACATAACCTTGCCGGCTTTAACCAGGTCATGTAATGCCTCAAGGGTCTCTTCAATAGGTGCCTGGGCTTGACCTGGAATACCATGTGGATGACGGTGAATCACCAAGTGATCAATGTAGTCTAGACCCAGCCGCTTCAGACTTCCCTCAACCCCTTCAATAATGTGTTTGCGCGATAAGCCACCTTGATTAGCACCGCGCCCCATGGGCATGGAAACTTTTGTCGCTAAGACATATTCATCTCTGGGCAGTAGCTCTCTAAGCAATGCACCCACCACTTCCTCAGAGGCACCAAGACCATAAATATCGGCACAATCAAAATAGTTGAGTCCGTGTTCGATGGCCGCCTGAAAGATTGGGCGTGCTTCATCGGTAGTTAAGGTCCAATCCCCTTGGTGGCCTCGACCAGGAATACCAAAGTTCATAGTCCCCAAACAAAGTTGGGAAACACGTAAGCCGCTATTACCCAATTGCACTGATTTCAACATTAAGATCCCCTCTGCATAATTCTTTTTGCTACGAAAATATATTAAACCATAAAGCGGCAGAAAGAAGGCTGCGCAGATAATAACCCTACCTGCACTGATATTTTTTCTTTAAAAACAGTCCCTATAATTACGAATTTAGTGCTAATTTATGCACTAAATCATTTGCTTTGCTTATATAAGTTCAATTATGAATCAATCGATTGCTGTAGTCGGCGCTGGAATATGCGGCATGTTTACTGGACTTGCCCTATCACGAAGAGGCTTTTCTGTGACCTTGTTCGAACGTGACGGTCCACCACCAGAGGGTGATGCTGAACAAGCGTTCTTCAACTGGCAGCGCCGCGGCGCAGCGCAGTTTAGGCACCCCCATGCTTTTTTGGGTCTTATGTGCAATCTGCTGGAGAAAAACTATCCCGACCTGCTGCAAGAACTCTTAACCGCCGGCGCGCGCAAGGTGGGTTTTGAAGATATGGTGCCGGGGCATCTGCTTAGTCAGTACCAACCTGAACCCAACGATGATCAATTATGGGTTTTGATGTGCAGGCGAGCCACCATAGAAACCGTCCTACGCCGCTACGTAGAGCGCGAAGCTACCTTAACCATCGCCAATACAACCTATGTCACTGATGTATTAGTCGAAGAAAAAGATGCCCAACCAGCCAATACGCTTACTACCATTGGTTTAGAACTCACGGACCGGCAGGACGCAAACAAAAAGTCCCAGCATCTTGCCGACATCATTATTGATGCAACTGGACGAGCCGGTAAGTTTAATAGCTGGCTTGGTGCTAAAGGTGCCAAAGTTACAGAAGAACGCGATGATGCTGAAATTGTCTATTACACGAGACACTATCGGCTTAAACCTGGGGTTGAAGAACCCAAGCGTGACAGCGATAACCCTTCTGCAGGTGACTTAGGTTATCTTAAGTACGGCGTTTTTCCTGGTGACAATGGTCACTTTGCGCTAATTATCTGCATCCATAATGACGAACTAGAGCTTCGCCAAGCGGTTAAAGAGCCTGGGCTCTTCGACGCCATTTGTAACAGCATACCCGGGATCAAACCTTGGATCAGCAAGGACAATGCAGACGCGACAACTGACCCATTTGGCATAGGTCAAATCCACGCGGTTTGGCGTGACTATGTGCATAACGATGGGCCCAAGCTGTTGAACTTTTTCGCCGTTGGAGATGCCGCTTCACGCACCAACCCTTTGTATGGAAGAGGGTGCAGCACCGGTACATTACACGCGCATATTTTGGCCGATGTGCTGGCGGCAAACGAAGATCCGTGGCAGCGTGCGCTGGCATTTAAGCAACGTACTGAAGCTGAGATTAGGCCTATCTTTGACGCTAGCCTAACTGAAGACAAGCGCGGTATCAGACGCGCCAATGCCACTAGAAAAGGTGAGGCCTTAGACAAGGCGAAGTCGCTGAAAAAGTGGTTTACCTTAGCCTTCGGCGATGCGCTTGTTGCTGCGGCACGTTATCAATTACACGTGCATAGAGGCATTATGCGCACGGTCAACTTGGTAGAAAAACCCGGTGAATTTCTTAAAGACCCAAAAATTCGCAATACCATTTTTCGCTACATGCTCAGAGGTAGAAAGCGTAATGCTAAAGCGCGTATTCAGGCGGGGTTAGAGCGGCAAGAAATGCTCAGCATGATCTCTCATCTGACACGACAAAATGCCAAAGCGCCACTGCCTGCTGGGGAAACTATGAACCGAACTAACAATGCGATAGACGAGCAACCTCTGTCTCTGAACGCCTGAACGCCTGCAGAAATTCCAGCAGGCTAACAGCGTTAACCAGAGCCAAGCGACCTCAAAGCCGAGGTCTAAGAACTTAACACTTTACCCAACGCCTGTGCGTCCTCAGCGTACTTGGCGTAGGAATCTTTCAGCGTAGCTGAATTCAAAATTACCTCGGCAACCAGTGTTTTGGTTTCAGCATCAAGCACACGCGTCATGATCCAATTAGACTCGGTTCTGCGGCTCTCGCTCAACGCTATGATTTCACGTTCAAGCACATAGTCATGATCAACAAACAAAGGCCCGTTGATCATCTTGATTTCCTGGCTAGCAAACAGCCCTACCGCAGGCCCTTTTGTGCGAAAGCCAGATTGACCACTGGTATATTGAGTCAAAACACTAATCATTTCTAAAGGCATAACCGCCTTGCCCCAAGGATTGTCTGCACTGTAATAGGCATGTTGCTCAGTAATCTTCGCGAGCTTCTGCGCAAGGCTAAATGGGTACATGTCACCCATATGCTGGTCCATTGCCATTCTTGCCTGCTCTGGGTTACCGGCCCCAAGTTGGCCTACTTCGACATCGCTCAAAATCACTAATTGTTCTGAAGGGCGCAGCCGACTGCGGCGCAAGTCTAACTCGGTTTCGCCATAATCAGGGCCGAGCGAGGCTGTTCCCGTTAACACTGGCGTACCGTCACGTTTCTCCGCGGAAATTCTCGCCACCTGATTTACATCAGACACCTGCTCAACCATTACCCGGACCTCTTCGCCCTCAACAACCATAGTTTGGTAGTGTGCGCTCACACATCCGCGCTCGAACCAAGCATCGCCAAATACTTCATGTAGTAACGGCACAAACTGGCTGAAATGGGTTGGCCCCTCAATAGGTGCACCGGCAAAACCTAGGTCAGCGGCCATTTTGTCGTCATGAATAGATAAATGACCGTCATACTCCTGATGACCAAGCATTTGCCTTGGGTGCCTAAACTCACCAACTAGCATTCCGGCGTGGTCGTCTTGGTGTGCGTCGCTCATACAGCTCTCCTGAGGGTAAAATTTGCAAACTATAGTAAACCGAAAAACACAGCCGAGTCTGCGACCAATTAGTTTATCCTTAGCATTGTCCTAAGCTTGAACACAACTCAGGCGGTTTTTACATTTATGGAGAGAGCACATTGAAAAATTTATTTTCTGTTGAAGGCAAAGTTGCCATTGTTACTGGCGGCTCACGAGGTATAGGCGAGATGATCGCTGCAGGCTATTTAGCCAATGGCGCAAAGGTCTACATCAGCTCGCGCAAGGCTGCAGTGTGCGATGCCACAGCAGCCCGCCTGAGCGACACCTACGGCGCAGAATGTATTTCGTTGCCAGCAGATATGTCTAATCTAGCAGGCATAGAGGCCTTCACCGCTGCGTTCAACGAACGCGAAGAGCATTTGGACATTCTAGTTAACAACGCTGGGGTTGCGTGGGGTGCACCACTAGATGACTTCCCAGAAGTTGGCTGGGACAAGGTAATGGATACTAATGTTAAAGGTGTATTTTTTCTCACCCAAAAACTCTTACCATTACTTGAGAAAAATGCCCATACCGACACACCTTCTCATGTGGTCAATATCGGTTCTGTTGACGGCATTAAGACACCGATTTTCGAGAACTTTTCTTACGGGCCATCGAAAGCCGCGGTACACCACTTAACAAGGGTTTTAGCCGCGCATCTGATCAAGCGCAATATTATAGTCAACGGCATTGCTCCGGGACCTTTCCCTACTTCTATGCTCAGTGCGGGCGTTGGCGGCGGCGGTGATGCGGAAAATACAGATTGGACGGCTATAAGCGACAGCAACCCAAGGGGGCGCGTGGGTACCGCCGAGGACATTGCGGGCTTAGCCATATTCTTGAGCTCACGAGCATGTGGTTTCACAGTCGGCGACGTTATCACCTGTGATGGCGGCTCTGTGGTTTCTTAAAGCAAAAAGTTGGATCGCAACCTAGATGAAAATCTAGCTAGAAACGAGCAACCTTGGTGAAATTATAAATGCACCAAGGTTGCCCTGTTAATCCTAGGTCATTTCACGCTTTTGAATGCCCGGCGAATACATGGCAATTAAGCGACTGTCTTTGGCCCAACTAACATCGCAAGCATCAGGGCTAATCTGTCTAAGCAAATTTTGCACACCAACATCTACCGCCTTTAATTCATCAAGGCCGACTTGGTCGGTAGGTAAATCTTCCAGTAACGCACCTAGTCGCTGCACAAGCAGAGCGCAGTCCTCTTGCGCCACCTGGCTTGCATAAAACTGGCCTGCGTAGGTGCAAAACGCACAGTAAATATAGAGCGTCTCGCGAATACCGAAACGCACCACTTCGCTGTCATCTAACTCTGAGCCAACCAACACATCTTGCATGTGGGCAATACCTTGACTCATTTCGGCTAAAAAACTACCCGACTTAGGCGACGTATGTTTACTAGAAACTGCTAACCCCAATGTAGAACGAGGGATATTGAAATAGCCCGCGTGAGCGCCAGAACCCGCCTTAATCACCACGTGCTCCACGCTATCACTACATGCCACCCAAGTTTTATAGCCGGATACTATTTCACCTTGAGCTGTCATCTGACGCGTCACACCGGGAAGCGGCGGTTGGCCCTTGCGATCTTCTGAGACTGCAAAGGCACCCCAACCAGAGAATTTTTCGTTAACAAAGGTATGCCGGATGGCACTTTGGTAACCACCAACAAAGACCCAAGCCATACGATCTGCAAGCAAACCACCTGCCACCGCCATCGCCAAAAAATCTCCTTGAGTTTGTACGGCAACGTGTTTTCGCCACAACTCAAGGTATTCGGCTTCCGTAGCGCAAATACTCGCTGGCGATGGAATGGACAAAACTTCTGCAAAGTCGACGATATCGCCCCAAGCATTAACAACTAAACTCATTCGGAAAAATTTCCTTTTATTTGCAAACGATAAATCACATCTGGCACATCGACAGAGCGGAAAATATCAAGCTAAAACTCAATCACCATACGACCACGCGTACCACCCTGCTCCAACCGTGTGTGAGCGATGCTGGCGTTTTCTGGCGTCACCGTGTCTGCTAACCGCAGGGTCAGAACTCCCGCCTCAACCTGCTGCCTGAGCAAATCAAGTTTTTCGTACTCGCCGTCGTACCCCGTCACCCAAGTGGCGGTGAACTGAATATCTCTTTGGGCCTCACCCTTAAACCCGCGAATGGCGGTGAAACTGCCACCATCTTTCACCGCATCGACAGCAAGTTCATTGAGCAATGCACCATCTGCAAGACCATCCACACCTTGCGGAAAGTGTTGGCGTATCTTTTCCGCGTAGCCATCGCCACGACTTACAATAATGTCCGCGCCAAGAGACTGCAGCAGAGCTTTGTCTGACTCTGCGCAATCTGCGATCACCTGCAAACCGTCTGCTTTGGCAAGCTGTATAACGTAACCACCATAGGCTCCGGGGCCACCGGTTACGGCAATCACCTGGCCTGGTTTTAGATCCAAAAAATCTAACGACATTCTTGCGGTGAGCGCATTCATCGGCAGCGTGCATGCTTGTGCATGAGTAGTACCTGCAGGCGCAGGAACAACCGCCATCTGGTCCAAGACAATCTGCTCGCGATATGCTCCGTGAGTGGCATCGGGTACCACCATTGCCATAACTCGATCGCCAACTTTCACCCCAGTAGTTACACCTTCTCCCACTTGGTCGACAATGCCTGCGGCATCCATGCCCGGCACATAGGGGGGCGGATCTTTTTTCTGCAACGCTGCACGCATGCCGTTCCTGCCCACTACATCCGTAGGATTCACTGCTGCGGCATAATTACGTATGCGCACCTGTCCTGGACCGGCCTGCACTTCAGGCACATCTACCACCTGTAAAACCTCAGGCCCACCGTGTTCCATTAAACCTACTGCGCGCATCATTTTCTCCGAATGCTAAATATTCAAATCATTATTGCAGTGTTTATGGAGGCCAAACAAGACTGGACAAGCTGATACCATCACAAATGCAACGGACTGAGGGGTGCAGAAACTGGGCGTTATACATGGTCATTCTCTGCGCGCTCGCTCATTGTGCAAAGGACCGCAGTACGAAAAACAACAACAAATTACAGGTGGAATTTATAGACCAGAGTTTTCATCTTTGACAATCCAATGTGAGAAGAACTGCCAAATTTCTTCACTGGCATCTATGTCTTTATTTTTGCCGAAACCAAATCCATAAAGGGCTAAGTATTGGGTAGGTTTCCACCACGCATCTGATTTTGCACCGGGCCAGTCGTGGCCACCATTGTCCACACGATAAAACCAAACTTCTGTTTTGCCTTCGCTACTAGAATAGCGCCGCAGCTGAACCTTACTGTTAACGACAACTATTGGTCTATGGGAATCATTGAGGTCAACAATTGAGGTTTCGCTGAGGCCATGTCTAGCAACCCAAAAGTCTTTGGTCGCTTCCTGACTAATATAGGCTCCCCAACCACCGCTGTTTTGCATATCTCCCGCGTACAGAGTTACCGGATCTGCTGTACCACTGATCGCCAGAATAGGCAGCATTCGATCTGGCGCACACTGATCGACCATGGCCTTCATCATTGAACCAGCTACAGGTGCAACCGCACGAAAAACTTCGCTTGAACGACAGGCAAGCAGGTAGCTCATTTCACCGCCATTAGACATGCCTGTGGCAAAAACTTTGTTTAACCCCACCGAATACTCTAGGACTATTTCGGCCACTATAGCTTCTACAAACGCCACGTCATCTACCGTGCGGCCTTGGTGGAAGTCATAGCCAACATTAAAAAACGCATTGCCCTCGTCATCTATCGTGCCCTGTGGGTAAGCGACGATGAAACCGTGATCTTCAGCGAGATCGTTCATTCCCGAATACTGCATGATTGATTCGCTGTCTCCAGAATAACCATGCATAACAATAACTAAAGCTGGAGATTCCGCCAGATTAGCGGGCACAAAGAGGCGATAGTTTCTAGCAACCTCATCGCCATCAATACCTTGTGTTAGCAGCCTGTGCTCAATCAAACTTTGGCTGAACGCAAAATTAGCAGCAAACAGCATACTCAGCAGAATGAGCTTGGGCATCGAATTAGTTCACGCTTCTATCAGTACCAGCCCAGAATGGCGCACGCAATTCGCGCTTTAATACTTTACCTGGCCCGGACTTGGGCAGCGGCTCTAACTGTATGTCGATGCCCTTGGGGACCTTGTACCCACCGATGTGCTCGCGACAAAAGGCAATAAGCGCTTCGGCCGTAACATCTGTTGCTTCCGCCCTTGGCACTACTACTGCATACACCGCTTCACCCCATTTATCGTCCGGCACGCCAAATACAGCCGCTTCGAGAACACCAGGGTACTTATACAAAATATCCTCAACCTCAGTGGAATAGACATTTTCTCCGCCGCTAACGATCATATCTTTGGAGCGATCAACCAAAAACAGATAACCGGCCTCATCTAAATAACCCAAATCGCCTGTCCAATAACCACCGTCTTTAATTACCGCAGCAGTTTGCTCAGCCTTGTTCCAATAGCCCTTCATAATATTGGCTCCGGACACCACCACCTCTCCGACCTCGCCAACCCCAAGTACTTGGCCCTGCGGTGCACAGATCGTTATTGAGCAACCAACAACCGAACGACCACATGAGCGTGACTTAGGGTCGTCAATAAGCTGTTCTTCATTACCCAGTAGAGTTGCCAGCGGGGATGTTTCTGTCGCCCCATACACCTCAACCATTTGAGCAGCGGCAAATGCTTGGCTCGTCCGCTTAATAACCTCGGTCGCTATCGGGGATCCGCCGTGGGCCAAAATTCTCAAACTTGAAACGTCCTTAGGGTTCACATGCTGCTCTTCCGCAATGGCTGCAAGCATGGAGGGAACGCCTAAGGTAATGTTGATTTTGTGTTTTTCGATCAACTGCAAAACCATCTTTGGGTCGAATGTACCAAGTGCAACTTGGCAAGATCCCTGCCAGATAGCAGCCAAAATGCCATTGGATCCAGCGGCGTGAAACATTGGCGCCATAACTAAAGATCGATCGCTTGGGCTTTGCGCAACCGCTGCCAACCAATTGAAAGCGTTAGCGATTAAGTTCCGGTGAGTCAACATGACCCCCTTACTGGCGCCGGTTGTGCCGCCGGTATAAAACAAACCCGCTAAATCGTCTTCATCAACATCTTCCCCCAAAGGCGCTTGAGGCGCGTTGGCAAGAGCCTTTTCATAATCTCCGTTCAACGCAATGACGTGATCAACAATGCCTCTTAATGGTCCAATATCCTCGCGGTCGGTGAGCAGTATTTTGGCACCAGAGTCTTCCAGAGCATACATTAGCTCGGGCAGGGCATGGCGTGTGTTGAGAGGCACAATAACCATACCGCCGGCGGGTATGCCAACATAGGCTTCAAAATATTGGTGACTGTTATTGGAAAGAATGGCGACACGGTCGCCTTTTGCCGAACCTAACTGCTTCAGCGCACCGACAAGCCTCGTGCAACGTTCCCATAACTGTGAATAAGTAAAGGCTTTCTCACCATCAATCACCGCAATTTCATTGGCTCTTATCTGTAATGCTCTTTTTAGTGGGTCTACTAGCGTATGCATGGTTCGCTACCTTTTTGCTGACGTATGACGTTGGGCCGAAATTCTATTTCCTAGCCTTTTTTAAGTATAGATTATTCTTCACCATCTGCTGGAAAAAAGTGCCGGAGAAAAAGTACCGAGGAGAGCCCTTTACCAATATCTAACAGATAATCTGCCAAAATGAAGATAGCCCAGAATCTTCAGACAACGGAATAAGCCATGCCGGAAAGAGGCCCACAAAGTACTAATCGCGCATTTTACCTAACGCGATGCAGTGGGTTAGTGCAGCGCTGGCACCTCACCAATTTAGGCAGCTACTCCGGCACCCCGCCCTTTATCTGTAGACGATGAATAACTCGTGGTTCATCAGCGTGATCGTGCACAGCGTAGTGCAGCAAGCAGCGGTTGTCCCACATAACTAAATCTCCCGGGCGCCATTGATGCCGGGCCTGAAACTCAGCGCGTACACTATGCTGGTAGAGATACTCCAGCAACGACCTACTCTCCTCTCGAGACCAATTTGCAAACCTCTGAGTAAATGCTCTGCACACATAAAGCCCCCGCTGACCATTTTCGTCATGGGTACGCACTACTGGATGTTCAGCCTTAGATGCATCTGCAGGGTCCGCGCCATAAAGTCGCGCCAAGTCTTCCGCAGAATGTAGGGCGACGAGCTCATCCACTACATCGCGCAATCCTTGAGAAAGCTCTTGATAGGCTAAAATTTGATTGGAAAACGCGGTTTCACCACCTAATGCTGGCGCTTCAAGGGCGTAGAGCATGGTGAGTTTGGGGGGTTTAGGATCGTAAGTCATATCCGAATGCCAATGCTGATTCACATCACGCTTTTTGCCGCTATTACGCAGTTCAATAATATTTGGATAGCCGTCGATGCCGCCATAGGGAAAGGGCACCAAGTCACCCCAGTGCTGGGCAAAGGCCATATGGTCTGCCGGCGTTAAATCCTGATTTGGAAAAACCAGAACGTGGTGTTTATTAAATAGATCATTCAGCGTTGGCCATAGCCTTTCGTCAACACTGCGCACGTCAAGATCTTCAACAATGGCGCCTAAAGGCGCAGACATCGGTACTACTTGCATATTTTTCTCCCTACTCGAGCCCATCTTAATCTGGATCCTAGTTTGTATGCCACTGGTTACAGGGCAACTAACTTGGCACAAGTTGCATGCCCGCACTTAGGCCAACTAATGTTCAAGAACAGTTCTGTCGGATAACAGTTCTGTTTGGGGAGAGATGCTTTGTCAACAGATGTGCGTTAAAAACTGATGAACTGTAACGCCTACTAACCGTTTACGTCCGTGGGGCCTGCGTGTTCAAGCACCCCCTGTCCATATAAGTAATCTCGCGTCAGCGGTAGAGCCTGATTGATTTTAGCCAGCTGCCACTGGTGCACCACCAGCCCGCCCATCTCAAACCCTGTTTGGCACAAAATCAGGTAGAACTCCCACATACGGCAAAACTCTTCACCTTTGCTCACAACAAAATTACTGCGTTGTGCGGTGAATCTTTTAAGCCAGTGAGCCAGAGTCAGTGCATAGTGATTACGCAACACCTCTACATCGGTGGCGGGCAAATCTGCGGACTCAACAGCTTTTGCAACGTCAGCTAAGCCAGGAATATAGCCGCCAGGAAATACATGACGACGAATCCAAGGGTTGACCATTCCTGGCTTATGAATGGAGCCAACGGTGTGGATTAAGGCAACGCCATCGGAAGATAAAAAATCTCGTACACAGGAAAAGAACCTGGGTAAATTTTTGCGCCCTACGTGTTCCAACATCCCTATGGAGACAACTCGGTCGTAGGTCGATTGATGCTTACGATAATCTTGCAAAATAAAGTGCACCTTGCCCTGTAAACCTCGCACTTTGGCCGTTTGCTCGGCTACACGCAACTGCTCAACAGACAAGGTTAGCCCAGTCACCTCCACGTCGTAATGGCGGGCTAAATACATGGCCATACTGCCCCAACCACAGCCAATATCTAAAACTCGCTGGCCCGGCTGCAGATTAAGTTTAGCCGCTATATGTGCTGACTTTGCAAGCTGGGCCTCTTCTAGCGACTTATCCGAGCGTGTGAAGTAGGCGCAGGAATAGTGCATTTCTTGGTCTAAACAGACCCGAAACAAATCTTCATCCAGATCATAATGGTGAGCGATATTTCTTCGGCTTGCATTCAAGGAATTCCAAGTGCTAAGCATAATTGGCAAAATTTGCAGCCACCGCAGAGATTTTCGCGGCTTTAAACGAGCATCAAAATTCATTCGCAGCAGTGTCATCAGCTCATGTAGTGTGTGGCCTGGCGGCACATCCCACATACCTTGGATATACGCCTCACCAATATTCAAAGCTGGATTCCGCATAATATAAGACAGCGTATTAGCGCGATTAAAGCGAATTTGGCTTTGCGGCATGCCGCTGCCAAAAACGTGAATCTCACCTTGATGATCAAGCACAGAGAGCTCGCCAACGCGGATGAATTTATTTAGCACTTGAAGGTTCATAGTCACGTTTACTGTTGGTTAATGGCCTTGTGTTTTAGTTATCTGCTCAATTTAGTAGCCAACTTAAACGCCTGAAACTGAGTTAACGGCGGATAAATTTAGCGTAAGATTTGGGGTTGCAGGCACCTGCTGCAAACTTCGCATGGTCTAATGCGCAACAAAAACCCTTAGACACCTGACGGAGCAAAAATTACGATAGGAGGGCCTATGCCCCTAGATAAGAAGATGATTGGCTGCCAAACCCAAGGTATAGAGCATTGGGTAGATGAACGTTGGTTAATGGGTTACGCCGCCTGTCTTGGTGACCTGAACCCAGCTTATATGGATACACAGGCAGGTAATGTTATAGCTCACCCCGTATTTCCCGTTTGCCTAGAGTGGCCTCCAATTCTCGATACGCGCAAGCTTTCCGCAGCTGACACTCTGACCGATGAGGAGTCTCAACGAGGGGTCCACGCAGCACATGATTTACATGTTTTTCGCCCAATTGTCGCGGGAGAGAAATTGACCACCCAAGCAACCATGACTGGCATTGCGGCGATCAAACCCGGGGCCGCATATACCATGCGCCTAGACACCTTTGATGCTGAGCAAAAGCTGGTCTGTACGACCTACCAATTGAGTATTTATCGAGGCGTAGAAGTTATCGATGGAGCCGCAGGCAACGCTGCGCAAACCGCTATTGCACCCGCTCTGCCACCTGCCCTGCCTATCAGTTCAACGCACAACCACCACATTGATATACCCGCAAATTTGGCCCACACCTATACAGAGTGCGCACATATCTGGAACCCCATTCATACGGATCGGGCCGTAGCGCTGGCTGCTGGATTACCAGATATCATATTGCATGGTACTGCCACGCTAGCGTTGGCAGTAACTCGTATCGTTAATGAAAGACTAGGCGGTGATTCAACACGTGTACGGCGTATCGGCGGCAGGTTTGCGGCAATGGTATTGATGCCATCTACGGTAATTTTACAGCTTAGCGACAGTGTAGAAGGCCACTTGAGCTTCCAAGTGCTTAACGCAGAGGGCGAGACTGCCATCAGCAAAGGTTTTATTTGTTTCGACTAAATAAAAATGCAAACGTTAGGCAATAATTGAAAAATAGTCATCGCCTAGCCTCTTAGACAATTTGAGGGTTGAAAGTGAAAAAAATAATAATACTAGTGACAATGTCCCTCGCCGCATTTGCATGTGGAGGCGGAGGCGGAGGCTCTTCGACAGCACAGTTACAAACAAATCCCATCGCGACCACGGCTAGCAACACGGCAACTACTCCTACCAACAATACGCCAACGGCGACACAAAGTTGGGACCTACGGCGGGTTAACCCAAGTGCTGCGAACACTAGCCAAGCTAATGTAAACGCAGTACTAGATCACATCTTTACCGACCAAGCTGTGCAATCAGTTTTAGTCAGCAAAAATGGTTTAACGATTGGCGAGCGCTATGCCACCGGTTACGACAAAGACAGCTACGGTACAAGTTGGTCAGTGGCCAAAAGCTTTTATAGCGCTGCTATTGGGGTAGCAATAGATGAGGGCTTGATTGGCTCAGTGGATGACAAAGTCAGCGATACAATCACCGAGTGGCAAAATACAGATAAAGCAGACATCACCCTGAAACAAGTGCTGCAAATGCGCGGGGGTTATTCTAATCGAGACAATATATTCAACACCTCGGATCAAACCGCACACGCAATTAGCTTTCCCTTAGCAAGCACACCAGGAACACAATTCAGCTATTCCAACGCTAATAGCCAACTATTTGAACCCATTCTCGCCCGTGCAACCGGGTTAACTGCCCATCAATATCTGGCAAACAAAGTTCTTGCGCCAATTGGAATTAACATAAAC
This sequence comes from marine gamma proteobacterium HTCC2089, assembly GCA_905182905.1. Taxonomy (GTDB): domain Bacteria; phylum Pseudomonadota; class Gammaproteobacteria; order Pseudomonadales; family Azotimanducaceae; genus UBA4421. Next base: position 48,930 of record CAJJDH010000013.1, read on the forward strand.
AACGTAGGTTTTTGGTTAGACTCTACCGGCACCAACCCCATAACTTATTGCTGCCTAGATATGCGACCAGATGACTTTGCTCGCTTTGGTTTGCTTTTCGCCAGAGGGGGCGCTTGGGACGGCGAGCAAATTATCTCACCAAACTATGTAAGCCAAAGTATGACCGCAAATGGTGCATACGGTTATCAATGGTGGGTACTTAACTCCGCTTACTGGAATGGACGTCAAGTCCCCATTGATATTACTGCCGCGCTGGGCTTAAACGGTCAGAAAATCTATATCTGGCCAGAACAAGATATCGTTATTGTGGTGTTAACCAAGTATTCCCACTCGGCCAACCAAGGCTACGTACTGGATACACAAGGTAGCGTAACCAACTTCCCAAACACCTGTACTGCCCGCAACACATGCCCCGGCGCACAAGGCACTGAGGTACCAAGTTTCGATCAGTATGCACTGATCAGCCTGATTCAAGCATTGGGCAGCAATTAGTTAAAAACGCAGAAACCGCCTGCGGGGTAACAAGTTATGATCAGCAAAAACGAATACAGTGCACTAGACGGGTTAGGTTTAGCCCAACTTATTGCGCGAGGTGAAGTAACCGCCACCGAGATTTTGGCTACGGCACAAAGCTTGCTAGCAGATAAAAACCCATCCCTCAATGCCATGGTATTAACTATGGACGAACATGCATTGCAGGCAATTGATGCAGGTTTACCTCAGGGTTTATTCACGGGTGTGCCCTTCGCACTAAAAGACCTTGGCATGCAATACAAGGGCGTTGTCACCAGCAACGGCTCGCAGCTGTTTCGGGACAATGTCGCGGTTGAAGATTCAACGTTAGTGAGCCGTTACAAGGACGCTGGTTTAGTCATATTCGGCAAATCCAATACGCCTGAATTTGGCTTGGCAACGACTACGGAACCTGCGCTCTTTGGGCCGACTCATAACCCATGGAAGCACGGTTACTCCAGTGGCGGTTCTAGTGGTGGCGCTTCGGCCTTGGTAGCCGCAGGAATTATACCCATGGCTCATGCCTCCGATGGCGGCGGCTCAATTCGCATCCCGGCCAGTTGCTGCGGCTTGGTTGGCTTAAAACCTTCCAGAGGCAGAGTACCCTTGGGCCCTATCCAACTAGAAGGCTGGGGAGGACTATCTACAACCCACGCCATTACAAAATCTGTACGCGATAGCGCCGCACTCCTAGATATCAGCGCAGGTCCAGAATTAGGAAGCCCGTACCATACCGCCACCGCCATCGAGCCGTTTCAAAGTTGGGTAAACAAACCCGTTAGCAAACAAACCATCGGTTTGTGCTTAAACACTTTTAACGGCGCAGCAGTTGACCCAGAGGTGACTCAAGCAACACAGGCTAACGCTCACAAGCTGGAAGATCTTGGGCACCGGGTTGAGCTAATTACAGTTGATCTGAACCCAGACAATGTTCGAGAAGCACACGGTATGATTGCCATCAGCCATTTAGGTGCCATGCTCAACGCCAAGGCAGCGGAAATTGGTAGACCACTTACTGAGCATGATATTGAATTGGGCAGCTGGCAAAACTACCAGTACGCTAAGGAGATTACAGCAACAAACTACGCGGCGGCTGTGGCGATGATTCATCAACACGGGCGCGCCATAGATCTATTGCTGGAAAAATTCGATTACCTAATGACGCCAACCATGGCATGCCTACCATTAGCCCACGGGAGGATAAATATGCTGGCAGAAGACCCTAGCACGTACGCCCCCCTGCTCTTCCAAACTCTAGGCTTTACGGCTTTATTTAACGACACCGGTCATCCGGCAATCAGTGTACCTATGGGATTGGCAGAAAATGGTTTACCGATAGGTACTCAGCTGATAGCTGGCACAGGTGAGGAAGGAAAATTATTGCAACTCGCAGGGCAAATAGAGGCGACCGGCCTATTTACGAGGTTGCAATTTTGATTGGGTTCAAGCCTATATGCTAAAGGTCCGATGCCCGAGCATATTGCTCAGGCAAAGAACGAGTCGTTGTAGCCGTTTAAGTGACCTTGTTTAAGTAACCTTGTCTAAGTCCGTAACCGGGGTCTCTTTAAGTAAGACAAGCGAGAGGTAAGTTAACGCACAGGCCAATGCAATATAGCCAGATACCCAAACCGTACTGCCGAAAGCAACCAGTAGCGTGGTTGCGATAATAGGCGCAAACCCACCGCCCACAATGGCGCCCAACTGATAACCCAACGAAGCACCCGAATATCTTACTTCAGTACTGAACAACTCAGTGAGCAGCGCAGCTTGTGGCCCGTACATCATAGCGATGGCAATTTGGCCGCCAGCTAAGGCGAGAATAATCAGCGGTAGAGAACCGGTGTCGATAAGCGGAAACATGACAAAGGCCCATAACCCAGTGACAATGGCACCCATTTTGTAAATGCCCCGGCGTCCATGACGATCCGACCAAGAAGCAAAGAAAAAGAGTGCTGGCACTTGGGCCATCGTGCTCACCAAAACTGCGAACAACATATCTGATCGACTCAAAGCCAAACCTTCCGGGTCCGTACCATAAGAAATAACAAAGACTATAAGAATATAGAAAGTCACTTGAACTCCCAGGAAAGCACCCGCAGCCAGAGTAATTTCCTTTGGGTAACTCTTTATTGCTTGGATAACAGGCGAACGTGGTTTGGCTTCTCTTGGTTCAGAAGTTTCGATCAACTCCTTAAAGGCTGGTGTATCTTCAAGGGTTAACTGCACATACATACTCAGGCCGATCAAAATGATGCTGGCCAAAAATGGAATTCTCCAACCCCAATCTAGCAGTGCTTCGGTGGATACCGACGCAGTGACAATTAGAAACGCTACGTTCGCCAAGATTACGCCTAACGGCGCTCCCGCTTGCGCGAAGGCACCATAAAACCCACGTTTCTCTGCCGGGGCACTCTCAGTGACTAAAAGCATTGCGCCGCCCCATTGCCCGCCGACGGCAAGACCTTGAACAAAGCGCAGCAAAATAAGCAAAAGTGGCGCGAACGGCCCAATTGTTTCGTAACCGGGCAATAGACCAATAAGCGTTGTAGCCACTCCCATCATCACCAAAGCCGTGACTAAGGCGGCCTTGCGCCCCATTCGATCACCGAAGTGACCAAACAACATGCCACCCACTGGGCGCGCGATAAAACCTACAGCAAAAGTACCAAAGGAAGCTATAAGCCCAACATATGCAGGTATGTCAGGTGGGAAGAACAGAGTAGGAAAGATCAAAACCGCAGCAGTGCCGTAGATAAAGAAGTCATACCATTCAATACTGGTTCCACCCAGTGAAGTAAGCGCAACTTTGCGCATAGATTTTTCGGAAGCTACCATTAGTACCCCTCGTACTCGCTGAAATATATAGTTTTGTTGACAGTTTTTAAGGTGCGCGCGCGCAAATAATATTGTCGCACGTCACCGCGCTTACCCAACTGTTACCTTAAACACAGCCCTCAAAACTATCTCTTAAACCTTGTTAACGGCGCAGAAAATTAACATCATGGCTGCCTCTTACAGCCAAGTGCTACGCAATGCCTACCCCAATGAAGATCGACATCATAACCTATACAGCTACAGGCGCTACCTTGAATAAGGTTCCAACGCCGACACTGCCCGACATGCGCCTGCCGCGGTAGGCCGGCAAACGCAATGCACTCTATTTTGTCAAAACGATTACAAATCTATGCGCTGACCACGTTATTGAGTTTCCTTGCAGCGCAAAGCCCAGCACAAGCCCAGAATAAGAGCCAAACTCACGACAGCAGTGCTATCGTGGGTGTCGCCGTAGCAACAAATTTTGTCACCACGCTGAAATCTCTAAAAGTAGATTTTGAGTCCTTCAACACCAGCAAACTCAGAATAAGCGCAGGCTCTACAGGCAAACTGTATGCGCAAATTCGTCGCGGCGCGCCTTATGATATTTTCCTCGCCGCAGACCAACAGCGACCTAAGCTATTAGAACAATCTGGTTTAACTGTGGCTAAAAGTCGCTTCACCTACGCAGGTGGTGGGCTGGTGCTTTGGTCGCCCAACAGGGCGCAGTCATCTAGCACTGGCAACCATGAGAGCCAAGCAACGACGCAGAGTATTGAACACTGGCTTAGCAGTGCGCCCAGTATTGCTTTAGCCAACCCACGCCTTGCACCCTACGGCTTTGCAGCTCAAGAAGTGTTAGACAATTTGAAAATAACGCTGGGGGTGTCCCAGCGAAGAGTGACTGCTGAAAACATTGGGCAAACATTTGCATTAGTAGCCACGGGCAATGCCACGCTAGGTTTTGTCGCAGCAGCGCAAATGCTTGAGCAAGAACAGCCTGCCAATACCTATCTGAACATACCCAAGTCAATGCACTCGCCGATTCGGCAAGATGCCGTACAGTTAAAGTTGGGCGCCGACAACCAAGCAGCCACAGATTTTATGCACTACTTGGCGAGTGCTAGAGCACAAAAGATTATTTCCAGTTCGGGTTTTGCGACTGACCTGAATACCAATGAGGCGAATCTAAGACCTTAAGAGCAAACTCTCGCAGTCTTAAATCGCTCAAAGTAGTTACCGTTTAGCGGCCTACAAACACTGGATCACGCTTCTCAACGAATGCCTTGGTGGCATTTTTATGATCTTCTGTTTGACCACAATGTACGTGGTGAGTGGCTTCCAAATCTAAACAGTCGTTTACATCACCGGAGGACAATGCACGAGCAAAGTTTTCTTTCATATAGCGATAAGCTACTGAAGGGCCACTGGCTAGACGTAGGGCAATTTCATTGGCCTTAGCAGTTAGCTCGTCCGCCTCACAAACCCAATTGGTTAAGCCTAAATCTAGTGCTTGTTCTGCATTCACACGATCCGATAAAAAGTAAAGTTCCCTAGCCTTGGCTGTGCCAACAAGCTGGGACATAAAAAAGGTGCCGCCGTAATCGCCGGAGAAACCTACCTTAGCGAACGCGGTAGTCATCATTGCGCTGCTAGCCATAATGCGCATATCGCAGGCAAGCGCTAAGGATAGACCCGCACCAGCTGCAGCTCCGGGCAGCGCAGCAATAGTTGGCTTGGGCATGGAATATAGCCGCCCTGCAGTACCGCGCTGATTAAGCCGCTGCCTGTGAATTGCCGCGTCTATGGTATTGTCACCAACGGTGCCGTCACCGCTTGCAGCCATGCCCTTCACATCGCCACCTGCACAAAAGCCTTTACCTGCTCCGGTCAAAACGATGACCTTCACAGCACTATTGAGTTCGGCATGTTCTAGCTGCTGCGCTAGCGCACCAGTCATTGCATCTGACATTGCGTTGCGTGCTTCTGGACGATTCATCGTCAGTGTCAGAACACCATCCGTTAAGTCAGCTAAAAGATCATCTGTACCTGTCTCTACTTTATTCGACATTTCCCTCTCCTAAGATTGATTGGCTTTGGATAATTCATGCTTCGCATAATTACCCTACCTATTTGCCAGGCTTAATTTGCCGGTAATTTGACCTACCTAACCTAGCGCTCATAATTTTGCTTTGCAGTCTTCCACCGAAACTTTCGCATTGTCTAGTCTGCCATGACAACTCATCAATGAAACTATTGTACAGACCGCAACTTACCTGAGACGTAACTTAGGCTATATCATGGCCTAACTCCGCTATTGGGCAATTAGCAGCAGTTATGCTACAAGCTGTGTTGAAAACTTATTGGTCGCCTATAGCGTCAACCGAACGCTCTAAACTCGAGCGCAAACTGAGAAAAAAAGAGTAATCGCCAATGGCCAATCTGACCATAATTTATGCCCACCTCGCCACCATAGTGCCTGCAGCGCTAATTGGCGGCTACCTTCTACTGAGGCAAAAAGGCACGCCCGCACACAGGTTGCTAGGCAAGATTTACATGGTGCTGATGATGATCACTGCGTTTATCACATTGTTTATATCCTCAGAGGTAGGCCCAACGCTTTTTAGTCACTTTGGTCTTATTCACTTGTTGAGCCTACTCGTCATCTACAGCGTGCCGAAAGCCTATTTCGCAGCCCGCAAACACGACATTAAGAATCATAAATTCACCATGTTGTCGTTGTACTTCGGCGCGGTGCTTATTGCAGGCGCATTCACATTGACCCCAGGAAGACTGCTGCATACTTGGTTTTTACTCTAAGTTGGGCGCCTCAGTGCGCCAATCATATAATGTGCATCCCTTTTGCCTGCGTCATCGCTATAATCAGCAAAAAAATAGTAACTTATTTCTAAGAACATCTTTTGGAGAGACATATGACTTACGAGTGCTTTGACCTGACAATTGAAAATAATGTCGCCCATATTCAGCTCAATAGACCTGAAAAGCGCAACAGTATGATCCCTTCATTTTGGCAGGAACTACCCCAAGTCATTGAAGAAATAGATGCTCAGGCCAAGGCCAGAGTCATAGTGATCTCCTCCACTGGCCCGGTATTTTCCGCAGGTATGGACCTAAATGCCTTTGCACCACACAAAGCTAGCGATCCAGAAGAATCGCGTCGCAACAAAATCCGCCACGGTGCGGCCTTTTACGACACAGCCCGCAAAACTCAAGCGGCATTCAATGCATTAGAAGCTTGCAGAATGCCCATACTTGTCGCCATACAAGGTGGCTGTGTTGGCGGCGGCGTTGATATGGCAACAGCCTGCGATATGCGTTACGCAACGGCGGACGCGTTCTTCACTATTTTTGAAACCGTCATTGGCATGACTGCGGATGTCGGCACCTTTCCTCGCTTAGTGCAGCAGATCCCCGAAGGCTTGGTCCGCGAACTTGCATACACAGGACGCCGCATGGGTGCTGCTGAGGCCAAGTCAGCTGGACTTGTTAACCAAGTATTCGACACACAAGAGGAAATGTTGGCAGGCGTGTTTGCCATTGCCCATGACATTGCGGCAAAAGCACCACTAGCTGTTTATGGCTGCAAACGCATGATTAACTACTCCAAAGATCACACCACAGCCGATACGCTTGACTACATTGCCATTTGGAATGCTTCAATGCTGCAATCACAGGAAATGCAGGAAGCGATGCAATCTAACATGGAGAAGCGTCCGGGCGACTTTGTTGAATTGCCAAAGCGTGCGCCAAACTTCAGCTTTCGCTAAACACAGTAGAACCGCGTAACTGTGAATTCGTGCAAAGACTGAAAAATGACCCTGTCTTGGCTCATAAGGGCGCGACTAAAATGCGCTCCAGAGCAACATTGATACGAAGAAAAGAAACCATCGAGCTGGGAGAGTAAAGATGACTATTCAACTACGACAAATTTGCCTAGTGGCAGAAAACTTAGCACCGGTAATAGATGACCTGACAACTATCCTTGGGATCAATAGTTGTTATGTCGACCCAGGTGTTGGCGTGTTTGGTTTAGAAAACAACTTAATGGCTGTGGGACGCAACTTTCTCGAAGTGGTTGCCCCAACCCAGCCCAATACTGCCGGCGGACGTTACTTAGAGCGGCGTGGCGGCGATGGCGGTTATATGGTCATCACTCAGATAGATACTTTTGCAAACCAACAGTTGTTGCGACAACGGGCCTTAGATAATGGCGTGCGCATTGCCCACGAGTCCCAACGCGAGGGTTGGAACCTCTGCCAATTACACCCCGCAGATATGCGTGCTGCGTTCCTAGAATTAGAATACGACTCCAAAGAAGACTTTAACGGGCACTGGAATCCCGTGGGCGGTGACGGCTGGGAAGACAAAGTAAAACAAGATATTACTGAGGACTTCTTAGGTGTGGAGTTACAGGGCGACGACCCACTTGCGCTGGCGGCTCATTGGGCCTCAGTAACCGACTGTCCTATCGGCGAACAAGCCGGTCATCCAAGCATAGACTTCAACAACGTTAATCTACGCTTTGTGCCTATCGAGGATGGTCGCGGCCCAGGGCTTGGCGGCTTAGACCTTAAGGTGAAAGACCGCGAGGCAATACTCAAGCAAGCCCATATCCGCAACTGTTACGTTAGCGATGAGCGTGTTGATATTTGCGGCACGAGATTTTATTTAAAAGATTGAGCGAGCAGCTCACTAGCAGACAAAAACTTTCTTCAACTCACTCATTATATGTAGGTAAAAAATGTCAGAAATGTCCTTTGAAACAGCTGTTATGTCGCGTCGCTCAGTGCGCGGATTTCAGGACAAAGAAGTACCCCAAGATGTACTCAATAAAGTATTCGATATAGCTCGTTGGGCACCTTCAGGAACCAACATTCAACCTTGGCAAACCTATGTTGCTTCAGGTGCTGTTCGCGACAATTTGCGCGAGCAAATGATGGCTGCGGTTAGAGCAGGTGAAAAGCCCAACAATGATCATAAAGAACCTAGAAAACCCATTGGTCCGGTGTGGAAAGATCGCCGACGAGAATGTGCGGCAGTGCTTTATCGCGCCATGGACATTTCTTGGGACGACAAAGAAGCTCGCGGTGCGGCGTCATTCAGAAACTTCGAGCTATTTGATGCACCCCATGTAGCGTTCTTGTGCATGGATGAAGCCTTTGGCTTAGGTAGTGCTTGGGATGTAGGCATGTACGCGCAAACATTAATGTTAGCCATGACCGCCAACGGTTTAGCTTCCTGCGCCCAAGGCACTATGGGGCATCACCCAGAATTGGTACGTGAGGCTTTCGGTCTTGGTTCTGAGGTGAAGGTATTGTTCGGCCTCAGCTTTGGCTATGAAGATACTTCTATGAAAGTGAATTCAGCGCACACCGAACGCGCTGCACTAGAAGATACCGTTACTTTTAAACGCTAAGTTTTTTCTAGGCAGCAAGATAAGTGTTGCCACTAGCATATTGGCTAAAAAATAATTAGCCAATGTGCTGCAGGTGACCCATAGTACCCCTAGCTGGGCTCACGAACCTACTACGACCTTGCTCTGCACAAGCGACTGAATTTGTTCTTGTGCGTAACCTAGCTCGCTAAGAATGGCATTACAGTGTTCACTCAACTGAGGGGCAGGCACATCGTCTTCGGCGGCTAAATCACTGTGTACAAGAAACGGCGATTTCAGTGATTGGTATTCACCGCGCACATCGTCTTTATGAGCTTGCAGCCAGTTCGACGCTTGTAGCTGAGGATCCTGTGCTAAATCCCCAAGGTTATTTATAGGCGAGCAAGGAATATCCAACTCTGCCAAACGCGCCAACCATTCTTCAGAGGAACGACTAGGCGCTATATCTGCCAGCAACTTATACAGCTCATCTATGTGCTGAGAGCGCTGTACGGAATCCGTCACCCACGCTGCCTCGGCCAAGTCTTCACGGCCCACTAATGTAAAGAAACGCTGCCAGTGTTTGCTGTTGTAAGGCATGATCGCGATATAGCCGTTTTGGGTTTTATACGGTTTTCTATGCTTGGACATCAACCGGTCATAGCCCAGCTCGCCCTCGACCGGCTGCAGTGTATGCCCGGCTAAATGCTCAGCCATGACAAAAGCGGCCATGCTTTCCAACATAGGCACTTCTATATTGCAGCCCTCACCAGTGCGCTGTTGCTGAACCACGCCAGACACAACAGCCAATGCTAAGTGCAGGCCAACGACTTTGTCACAGGCAATAGTACGAACGAATTGTGGGGCACCATCTGCGTCAGCATTTAGTGCTGCCAGCCCAGATCTTGCTTGAATAATATCGTCGTAAGCGGGCGACTGAGCATCCGGCCCCACGCTGGCAAAACCAGGTGCTGCACAATATACGAGCTTGGGGTTGATCATCTTCAAGGTGGCAAAGTCAGCGCCTAGGTCTTGAGCAGATTTGCCGCGCATGTTGTGCACCAGAACATCCGCCTGAGCCACTAGCTTATGCAGAATTTCTCGGCCTTGGGGCTGCTTGAGGTCCACAGCCAGCGATCGCTTGTTGCGATTGAAGTTTAAAAACCCAGCCCCTAGATCCTCGGTACGCCCAGGTCTCACAGCACGAAAAACGTCACCGCCTTGAGCTTCCACTTTGATTACATCGGCACCAAAATCGCCCAAAAATTGCGTGGCATATGGTCCAAGTACAATAGTTGACAGGTCTACTACACGTAGACCTTTTAGCAAGCTGTGCATATTTTATCCGTCTGATCGAAAACCGAGAATTAGGTCGCTTCTTTTACTTCTTCGCCTAGGGCTCTGGCACGGTCTAAACGACTCGCTTCATCCTTGGGCAAATGCTTCCACGCCAAGGTCAAAAATATAAAAGTAAGAATGAATATCAACATTGTACAGGCGATAGCAGTGCGCAGCGATTCAGCGCCATCCATTCCAGTTGCCGCAAAGGTATCTGACAACTGCCCCATCATATATGGCCCTAGCGCCAAACCTAACATGGTATTAATCAAAATATAGTAAGCGCCTGCTACCGCGCGCATACGCGGTAACACCAGGTCCGCGGCGGTGGTAGGGGGAATCCCAGGCCAACATGCACTGAACAGATGGTGCGCAAAATTAAGGAAAAACGCCATATAGAGACTTTCGGTATATACCATCCAAAGCACCAATGGCGCTGTACCAAACACAGCAATGTAGCCAATAATCAATCTACCAGCCGGATGCCATTGACGAAACTTGTCGCCTAAAATGCCGCCCATTGTGACCCCAATAAGACCACCCAAAGCATTACCTAAGCCAATATACATACCCACTTCAGTTGCAGACACATCGTGCATACGAATAAGCAATGGTGCCGTCCAATAACCTATGCCATAAGTGACAAAGGAAATTGTTGGGAAGGCCAACATGGTATAAATCATAGCCTTAGATTCAAAGATCATATGATAGGTAACTGGGTCACGTGCTTTAAGTGACTGCACCCAAGAAAACACAACGTAAATTCCAATACCCAAGGCCAACCATTGAGGTATATTGTTAGTAAGCACCATCAAAGCCAAGGCTACAACTGTGATCGCTATGGCTGCAAACAAATTGGCCTTGAGTGACGCGCCCTCGCGCTTCAATGCGATCAGATTAAATATCGGCACCATGGCCATGAGCTCGATCATTAATACACTAAACGGCGCCGGATGTTTTTCCGTAACTAACCCCTCAGATATGCCTCTGGTAGGCTCACGCAGAGTACGCACCCAAATGGCCATAAGAATACCCGGAATACCTACGGCCAAAAATGCTGCGTGCCAACCTTTCAAACCTAACGGTGCAGCTAACGGATCTGGGTAACTGGTATTCCAAGTCTCCATAATAAAGCCGCCCAAAAACAAGCCGATACCACCGCCGATATAAACACCGGAAGAGTAAATGGCTAATACCGTGGCGCGTAATTTTGGCGAGTAGTAATCAGAAAGCATGGAGTAGGCCGCCGGACTCGCACTGGCCTCTCCAATCCCCACACCAATACGAAAAATTGCGAGGACCGGATAAGATCTGGCAAAGCCAGACAGCGCCGTCATCGCACTCCAAAATAGTAAGCCGATAGAGATCAGGCTGCGACGCACCCACACATCGGCAAAGCGTGCCAACGGAATGCCAAAGACTGCATAAAATACGGCGAACACCGTGCCATAAAGAAATCCCATATCAGCATCTGATACGCCAAGGTCCGCCTGAATCTCTTGGGAGAGAATAGATAAAATGTTGCGGTCTATAAAATTGAATACGTAAACGATCAATAACACGAACAATACGTAGTGCGCGTATGCACCACCCAACTTTGGCTTATTACTATTTTCGCTCATTTGCCCCTCTCAATTTGCAAACTTATCTATCCAAACACGCTCTAATTTAGTCAAACTGTTTTTCACCGCTAGCAAACAACAGATAGAAAACCATGCCAAATAACGTCACACCTGCTGTGACTTGAAACACCAAGGCCCAGGACCCCGTGTACTGTAAGATTAGCCCAGTGATCGAAACCCCAACTATACCGGGAATAGTACCAGCGGTATTGGTTATGCCCATCAGCGTACCTGCATGGCGGGGACCGATGTCCATATGGTTTACACTGTGACCACCAATACCTGCAGAACCAAAAAACTTACCCAGACACAGCAGTGCCATGGCGGTCCATACATCATCTACCTGAGCAATGAGTAGTAAGCAGGCGGCCAAGCCACCAAAGGCAATGGTCTGCATCAGCTTACGGACATAGGTAACATCCATACCACTTCGGATCATTCGGTCTGCAATATTGCCCGCGAGGTTGAGACTAAAAAAGTGTGTGATGTGCGGCAACATAGCGACTATACCAACGGCTGCAAAAGGCACTCCTAAACCGTCGTTTACATACTTAGGAAGCCAAGAAAGAATCACGTACAACGTCCAATTATTGCAAAAGTGCGCAACAATAATGGCCCAAAGTGCTTTGTTCCTAAGGAAACTGTTCAGTGGTGGCGCGTCTTCAACGGTACCCGAAGCGGGTGCGTTAGCGGAAATGTAGTCTAGTTCTGATTGCGAGATACGCGGATGCGCTGCAGGATTTGTGGTGACCAAAATTTGCCAGGCCACAAACCAAATCACTCCGACTAGGCCGAACAAGTAAAATGCCCATTGCCAACTTAATACTGAAACGATAATGGGCGTCACAATGAGCGCAAACACGGTACCCAAAGGAATACCACTAGCATTAAATGCCACGGCCTTAGCTTTCTCATCCGCAGGGAACCAACGGGTAATAAGGCTGTAAACTGAGGGAAAAGTTACTGCTTCACCAAGCCCCATACCTATGCGTGCAAGATATAGAGCGAACAACCCCCCAAGAGCTGCCCAAGGGGTAATGATGGTAAACAGTGACCAGATCAGTACACCCAAACCAAGCACCACTTTACCACCGAACTTGTCGGCTAGGCGCCCACCGCCGATTTGCATACACAGGTAGCCCAAGTAAAAGGACGACAAGATATAGCCTTGGGTTTCAACATCCCAACCAAACTCTTGGGCCATCGGAATAATTGCAACGGAAATATTGACGCGATCTATGTAACAAACAAAGGTCGCAAAAAAGCACATGGTGATAACGGAGTAGCGGCTTTTCCAAAAGCCTTCTTTGTCCTGCGCAACGTCTGCCACAACTCCCTCCCCAGGGTACAAACCAACTTCTAAAACCCGTACCCCTAAAAACCGGTGCCTTGCGGTCTGCGGTAGAGCATTGGCCGGCGTTTATCTTTCGTTTATCTTTCGTTTATCTTGCGTTTATCTGACACTCACCTGCTATTTACGAACGAAAAGCTAATTTAATTCTGTTTGCTTGTACTCAAGTTACCCCATCGCCAAATAAAACGCATTGTTTAACGGGTCGGATCGTCGCCAACCGCCAGCAGTGTTTTACCAAAGTTATCCCCTGTCAGCATGTCATAAAAAGCTCGGGGCGCGCAGTCCAGCCCTTGGCGTAAGTCTTCTTTGTATTTCACCTCGCCACTGCGCACATACTCAGCCATTTCCTGTAAAAACACATCTTGGTATTGGTCAACAAAGTTGCCCACAAACAAATCGTGAACTGTTACCTGCTGACGCTGAAAAGTGGGCTCACCAACTGCCTGCCAAACCGCTCGAGGGTCTTTGCCATCAGTATTGCCGTATTGCGACACCACACCACACAGGGTAATTCGAGCATTTTTGTTGAGCAGTGGTAGCACAGCATCAAAGACTTTGCCGCCAACATTCTCAAAGTAGACATCACAACCATCAGGACAAGCCGTTTTGAGCTGTTCTGAAAAATCAGGATCTAAGTGGGAAACCACACTATCTACACCCAGAGCCTGCAAATAATCCACCTTGTGCTGTGCACCAGCAATGCCCACTACCCGACACCCGGCTAGCCGAGCCAACTGTACGGCGACTTGCCCCACACCACCCGAGGCCGCAGATACCACCACGGTTTCTCCAGCCTGAGGCTGGCATTGCACCATTAAACCGGAATAGGCAGTGAGTCCCAACATACCAAGTACACCTATCGCCGTAGAGATAGGCGCGGTTGCAGGATCTAGCTTGCGCGGGTGCATGTAACCGAAAATCCCAACGCCCTCGCCACTCAGACCATATTGCTGCCAACCATTGGTGTTAAAAAGGTAATCGCCTTCTGCATAACCTGAAATGCGACTTTTAACCACTCGCGACACTGTTCTACCATGACAAACCTCGCCAGGTAGCTCCACACCAGAACGCCGACGCCCCCACTGATAAGGATCTAATGACAAATACAGTGTTTGCGTAAGCATTTGGTTGTCTTCCGGCTCAGGTAGTTCATTTGTAACCCAAAGAAAATCCTCGGTGCTGGGCAAACCACCCTTAGGTGTGGCGGCTAATCGCCACTGGGCATTGAGTTGTTCTGTCATTTTTATTCCTTTTAATCTGCCTTTTTTTTGGCCTTTTAAAACCGTTTTTCGGTCTTTCAATTTGCTCGTTTTATATTCCAAATGAGGGTGCCGTTCTTTTCGGGGTCACCGCGAACGCTGTTTTGCTCACACTCGGTCTAAGCATCATTACCGAGTAAAAGTTGTCAACGATAGTGTCGAGTACAAACCCTTCGGTAGCTGAACGTAAAGTGGCCTGCAAATAGTCGGCTTTTAATTCTAATAAAACCTTTGTATAACAAGTACACGACAAGGGGAAGTTACGAAGGATATCCATGCAAGCAGCAAATATGGCCGAATTGCTCGGCGACTTAGATTTTGATCCAACCGCACTAAAAGAAAAATATCTCAGCGAAAGAGACAAGCGCATTCGCGACGACGGTAATCAACAATACGTGGAAGTAACCGCTGAGTTTTCTCGTTACATTGACGACCCCTATGTGGATCCGGGGTTCACTCGCGACCCACTCTTTGACGAGGTAGAAGTTGCAATTATCGGCGGTGGCTTTGGCGGCTTGTTAATGGCTGCAAGAATGAAAGAAGCCGGCTTCGATGATATTCGCATGATCGAGAAAGCTGGAGATTTTGGCGGCACCTGGTATTGGAATCGCTACCCGGGCGCAATGTGTGATGTAGAGTCCTACTGCTACCTTCCTCTGTTAGAGGAACTCAACTACATGCCTAAGAACAAATATTCTTTTGCACCGGAAATACTCGAGCACAGTAAAAATATAGCTCGCCATTACAACCTCTATGACAACGCCTGCCTGCAAACCAGCATTACTAATATGACTTGGGAACCTTCTAGTCAAAAATGGATTATTGAAACAGATCGCGGCGACAAGATGCGCGCCAGATACGTGGCTATGGCGAACGGCCCCTTAAGCAGACCCAAGCTTCCAGGTATAAAAGGTATCAATGACTATAAGGGCCATACATTTCACACCAGTCGTTGGGACTACAACTATACCGGCGGCAACTCCTACGGCAATTTAACCAACCTAAAAGATAAGCGGGTGGGTATTATTGGCACCGGCGCCACCGGCGTACAGTGCATACCGCATCTTGGTGAATGGGCCAAAGAGCTCTACGTTTTTCAGCGCACACCGTCATCCATTGATGTACGCAACAATGGCGAGACAGATCCAAACTGGGCAGCCACACTGCAGCCCGGATGGCAAAAAGAGCGCATGGATAACTTTAATACATTAGTCAGCGGTGGCGACCAAGAAGTAGATTTGGTTGCCGACGGATGGACTGACATTATGCGTAACCTCACGGGCATAGCAGCAAAAATCGCCAGTCGTAAACTAGGGCGCAAACTGACCAAGGGTGAGCGTGCTGAGTTGATGGAGTTATCTGACTATAAGAAAATGAACTTTATTCGACAGCGTGCCGAGGAAGTTGTGAACGACCCTAGCGTTGCCGAAAAGCTCAAGCCTTGGTATCGACAGTTCTGCAAACGCCCATGTTTCCATGATGAATATTTGCATACCTATAATCGCGAAAACGTCACCTTAGTAGACACTCAGGGCAAGGGTGTAGATGAAATCACCAGCAATGGACTCATAGCTAACGGTAAGGAATATGAAATTGACTGCTTGATCTTCGCCACCGGATTTGAAGTGGGTACTTCTTATACTCGCCGTGCTGGTTACGATATTATCGGCCGGGGCGGGCAGAGTCTAAGTGATCATTGGTCCGAGGGCTTGCGCACATTCCAAGGCTTGACCAGCCATGGGTTCCCCAACTGTTTCTTCCTAGGGTTCACTCAAACCGCGATTACTGTAAATGTGCCCCATGCACTGAATGAGCAAGCCAAACATCTGGCGCATATTATTGGTAAAGCTAAATCTCAGAACACTCACACTATTGAGGCCACTGGCATGGCTGAGGAAGAATACGTCGCGGAAATCCGCAAAACTGCGAGCACGGGTTCGCGGTTTTACGCTGAGTGTACTCCGGGTTATTACAACAGCGAAGGTCAGCGCGGCAATACCGCTGGCTTTTTCTCAGATATGCACGGCGCAGGGCCAGTGAGGTTCTTCAAAATTCTTGAGCAATGGCGAGCGCAGGGTGATCTGGAAGGCCTAGAACTGAGCTGAATCCAAGTACCGTCTAGCACGCAACCTCCCTAACTCACATTCGAGGGAGGCTGCGGAGACTAACGATTCAAAATCATTTTAAACGAATGCGAATTGCTAGATAACGCTGACCACTAGCTCGTCAGCGTTTATCTTCAACAACAATTTATTATCTATGGCAGAGCCCAAGCCAGCGGCCAAATCTAATTGTGCTTGGTAAACCGTAGGTTGCTCTTGGGTGTACAACCCAGTAGTTGCTGGCGGGTATTGCGCGGAGAGCAAGTGCACCACTACCCTATAGTCGGCAAGCACAGGACCACTGTTCAGCGGTATGGAAAATTCCCCTCCTGCGCTTGAGACAATACGTGCATGGGCTATCGGGTGATCTTGATTTTCTGGGATAAATGTCACAGCGGCGATACCAAGCGATTTATCTTCAGCTAGCAGCTGCCCTTGAATTGCGACTCTATCTTGCGCTGCAAAGTAGCCATGCCTACGCAACCATCGCAGCAATAGCTCAGTCCACTGCCCTACATCGGGTTCATCCACAGCCAAGCCAAGTCCATGATCGCCATGATTAAAGATATGTAACTCAGCAGCTACTCCCGCTTTTAACAAAGCATCGTATACCAAGGTTGATTGACTGGCTGGCACTACGCTGTCTTGATGGGTATGCACTATAAACGTTGGCGGTGTATTTGCTGTTACCGATGTATCCGTAGGCAAATACTCATCCGCCTTACGACCACGCACTGCACCATTGGTCACCGCATACACAGGTACAACAAAATCGGGGCGACTACTGACAGCATCGATTGGATCACCAACGCCCTCAGCACCATCAACGACTGCCACATAAGGTTGATGATTACCTACAGCTAACGCTAAATGACCCCCTGCCGAAAACCCCAGCATGCCTATTCTCCTTGGGTCTAAAGTCAACTCTGAGGCGTAATAACGAACTAGGCGCAGGCAGCGCAAGCCATCAATAAGCGAAATGCTTGAGTGGTATTTAGGCCCTAACCGATAGCGCAATACAAAAGCGTGTACGCCTTGAGCGTTTAGCCAATGAGCTACCTGTAAACCCTCATGGTCAGATGCCAAGCTACGGTACCCGCCGCCAGGACAGACCACTACACCGCAGCCATTACCGTCTTTCGCCAAATGGATGCTGACCATGGGTTGATCGATAATCTCCTCACCCACTCCCTCATCACCTGCAACGAAGCCCGGCGCAATACCCGGCCAAAGCCGCACGTTAGCCGTCAACAAACTGTCACCCACGACCATGGGCAACCCTAACTTTGTCAGAAGACTTTCAATATCTTCCAAAATCCCTCCCAAACACTGTCTATATATAACCAAGATATAACCAAGCAAAACGCTACGAGGGTAATGATAGAACCCAAAAAGAATTGAACTTGATCGGTCATTGTAATGGCTAAATCAAGTGCAAATCATTAACACTGAGATTAGTTTTCTATGGCAGACTAAAGACACAAATTGCAAAGTGAGTAGAGAAATGTCTGGACCTTTAGCAGGTATTAAAGTCATAGATGTAGGTTTATTGGTCCAAGGACCGCAAGCTGCGGCTACCCTCGCAGACATGGGCGCAGAGGTGATCAAAATTGAGCTGCCTGGTTTAGGTGATCATTCTCGATTTGTGTTTATTGCCGAAGACGATTTTCGCAGCGCCTACTTTACCGCCTGTAACAGAGGTAAGCGTGGGCTTACATTAGATTTACGCATCCCAGCAGGGGCGGACATTTTTCGCCGCCTAGCAAAAGAAGCCGATATCATAATCAGCAACTTTAAACCCGGCACCATGGACGAATGGGGCCTAGGATACGAGCAACTCAAAGTACTCAACCCCGGCCTTATCTGGGCGGCAGGCAGCGCATTTGGACCCATTGGGCCTGATGCAGATCGCGAAGGAGCAGATCTTGCCGGCCAAGCTGCGGGAGGTTTAATCAGTACAATCGGCGCTGACGGACAAGTGCCCTCACCCGTTGGTGTAACCATTGCAGATCACATTGCTTCACAAAATTTAACGGCGGGTGTTCTCGCCGCCCTAGTCCATCGCGGCACCACTAACATGGGCCAGAAGGTGGAAGTATCACTACTAGGCGGTCAAATCTGGGCACAAGCGGCGGAATATTCTCACTTCCTGATTAGCGGCGAGATGCCTAGTCGAGCAAACTACGGACACCCCCTGATCAACGGCATTTACCGAATATTACAAACCGCAGACGGCTGGATTGGTATTATTGGCGTGCCGCCTGCTGCCAAGGATGGATTCTTTATTAGCCTTGGAAAACCCGAGTTGAGTGTTGACCCAAGATTTGAGGGACCAATCTTAAGTAGTCAAGCATTGGCATTTTTATGGTCGGAAATAGAACCCATAGTTCGTGAACACCCCACCGCACACTGGGAGCAAGCTTTCCGCGAAGCCGGTGTGCGTTACGCACCCGTGCGCAACTATCGCCAAGTTACGCAGGACCCTGGGGCATGGGAAAACGGCTACTTCCAGGAAGTCACTAACCAGCAAGGTGAATCGGTGCAAATTGTCGGCAACCCTATAGCTATGAGTGCGACCCCGCTTAACCCTGCAGGTTGGGCACCCGAGTTAGGTGAGCATACTGACGAGATTCTCAAAGAAATTGGCATCACAGAGGCGGAGTTAAAGGACCTCAAAGATCAACAAGCGATTTAGCGCAGAACAATAAAGAGAGGGCGGCAAAGAATTTGCAGCAGCCTTAACAAGGACTTTTCATGATTCATAACAATGTTATCTTGCGGGCAAAACACCTGGAAGATATCGGTACCATTAGCCACCTACTAACTACCCAAGCTGAGGTTTCATTAACCGAGCAAGGATGTAGGCGCTTTGAAGTTTACCAATCAGAGAGCGACGCTCAAACCTTCATTCTTATCGAGTGGTGGGAAACTCAAGAAGACCTTGACAGACACAAGTCAGCAAAACAATTTGTTGAAGTTTACGTGCCACAAGTTATCCCGCTGGTGGAAAGATTTCCTCACCCAAGCAAACGCTTGGTCTAGGAAAATAACCGTTTAGTAGCAGTTGTCTTGACAGACTTGGGCACGCTAAGGCTTTCTAAGTAATGCCTTCTAGGTAGCGCGGTTTTTCTTAGGATGAAAATTTAAAAAATCAGCTAACACACCAAAACTGAATAAATAGGTGCCATGTGATACGGGCAAGAGAGATGTCTAACATGAAATTCTTAACGCGTATTTTTACTATCTCAGTTGCCCTAACGGTAACCGCTTGCGGTGGTGGCGGAGGCGGAGGATCTAGCAACGCGGCTGCTACTCCAGTGGCGCCGCCAGCGCCAGTTACGCCGCCAACAGTTACCGCGTCAATTCCTAGCGGCACGTTTAATGCAGCTCAATCTGTAACACTCACATCTAACGCCCCCATATATTTCACAACGGACTCATCCACACCCAGCAATGTATCAACGCGTTATACCGGCGCCATAATAATTACGACCGATACAGTATTGAGTTTTATAGCCATCGGTAGCACCGGCCTACGCAGCTCCATTGGCGTGGAAACCTATTTAATAGATACGGTTGCGCCAGCGAACCATGCGTTAGTCAGTGCCACAACAGTGATTAGTGCAAACAATGAAGCAAGCTTTCCGGTGAGTATCGAAAACGCAGAGCTCGGTACAAATTATAGAATTGTCTTCAACGACTCTGACACTAATACAGCGGAATTAGTAAGAACAGGAACAATTGTTAACGCGCCATCAACTACTCTTCAATTAGATTTTTCTGGCTTTAGCGATGGTCAGGTCGCCGGAACACTGGTGCTTACTGATACAGCAGGTAATAGTTCCCCACCCTTTACTTTAGCTCTTATAAAAACTGGTAACTTAGGTCCATTCAACATCACAGGCTCTGTACTTATTTCCCCGGGAACCCAAATAGACTCGGATATCAATGATGTAACGACCACTGTGATTGCCAACAACAACTTCACTGACGCTCAGGAAATATTTGCGCCAGGCATGCTGGGGGGTTACGTAAATCAGCCCAACACTGGAGAGAGTGGCAATTTAGACGTTTCTGGCGATGAAGATTTCTTTTTCCTACAGCTGGCTAATAACGATCAAATTGTCTTAACCATTGGAGACGATAGCGCTGATTTAGATATCGAGCTGTATAGCAGCGCGCAAGTGCTCGTTGATGATTCTCTGGGGGTAGGTAATACCGAAGTAATCGAAGTAAACGGCCCAGGCGACTACTATATTCGAGTATTCGCTTTCTCTGGCGCGTCCAACTATGTCTTAAGTATTGGGCAGGTAAGAACATCTGCCGTTACTGCTAACAACATGTCTAGCTTTGATAAATTCGTTCCGAACCAGGCAGTCTTCGAACTAGACGAAAAAAAATCTGAAACGCAAATGCGAGCTAATCTAGACCAGCTAAAAACCAGGGCTTTAATCCTATCTGATATCGCACTGGACAGACCGCAGTTCATGAATTTCGGCAGCGTCGAACAACGCGACGGTATGATCAATACGATTAATCATCAACTGAATTCAAAAAGAGTACTCAACAATATTACTCAGAAAAACAAACAGGAAACTATTTGGGCGATCAAAGCTCTGCGCAATAAGACTGGTGTTAAAAACGCGCAACCTAATTTTTTACGCCGAAGCAGCGCAACACCCAACGACACGCTCTATAACGAACAATGGCACTACCCGCACATAGGGCTCCCTGATGCATGGGATGTAACTACCGGCAACCCAAACGTTATTGTCGCTGTGATCGATAGCGGCATTCTTGCCAACCACCCTGACTTCCAAGGCAAACTTGTTCAAGGGTATGACATGATCAGTAATATAAATAACGCAGGCGATGGAGACGGCGTCGATAGCAACCCAGAGGACCCCGGCGATAGAGAGCTAGGCGATGGCAGTAGCTCCTTCCACGGCACCCACGTGGCCGGCACAATTGCTGCATCCACCAACAATAATTCTGGAGTCGCAGGTGTTGCCTGGCAGAGTAGAATTATGCCGATAAGAGTCTTAGGCAGAGATGGAGGAACAAGTTTCGATCTTATTCAGGGCATTCTCTACGCCGCTGGCCTAGAAAATGCCAGCGGACAACTTCCAAATCAACGTGCCGACATTATTAACATGAGCTTGGGCGGTGGTGGATTTTCCTCAAGCGAAGCCAGTGCTATAAGCGCGGCACGCGATGCCGGCGTGATTGTTATAGCCGCAGCAGGCAATAGTGGCAATGCCAACTCTGAATATCCTGCTTCCTATGACGGCGTAGTTTCAGTGGCCGCTGTGAACCAAGCAAATAGTCGAGCCAGCTATTCCAATTTCGGGGCAAACATAGACATAACGGCACCCGGGGGCGACCTTGATCAAGATGCAAATCAAGACGGAACACCTGACGGCGTTCTCAGCACTATAGGTAACGACCGAGGCGCAACTACCACTTACGGTTATCGCTATTATCAAGGCACATCCATGTCTGCACCGCACGTAGCTGGAGTCGCCGCGCTTATGAAAGCAATAGCTCCAAACCTTACACCTGCAGAGTTTGACCAAGTACTTAGCGAAGGCAGAATCAGCGATGACTTGGGCAATCAAGGCCGAGACGACGACTTTGGCTATGGCCTAATAAATGCTATGAAAGCTGTGAATACCGCGCAAGAACTCGCCAGCGGCTCGCTAGCGCCCTTGCCAACCCAGCTGAGAATCACACCGCCAGTAATTGACTTTGGCTTCACACAAAATCAGCAGAGCTTCAATCTTTCCAATTCAGGTGGTGGCACGTTAACGGTGAGCAGTGTTACCGAGAATGCTAACTGGTTAACTGTTACAAAAGACTCAAACAATGCCAGCAACCTTGGTTCTTATACAGCAACTGTGGACCGAAGCGTTCTCACCACTGGAGATCAAAACACCAACATCACGATCCAGTCCGACCTCGGGCAAAGCCTATTAACGGTAAATGTAAGAGTTAGTGCAACAAATTTTGCCGCCAATTCTGGCACCCTTTTTGCGATATTAGGCGACCCAAGTACCGGCGACACTCTATTCCAAGAAAACTTAATTGCGCCTGTAGATGGTAGTTACTCTCTCAATTTCAGCTCTATCCCCGCAGGCGAATACCAACTGTTTATTGGTTCAGATATGGATAACGACAACTTTATTTGTGATGCAGGAGAAGCCTGCGGTGCCTACCCAACACTGAATCTAACCGAAAACTTGCAAGTGACCGAAAATGTTGAAATAAATATTGATATCAGCTTCGATCAAAGCCGCTTCTTTAATCAATTGAACCCAAGCTCAGTAGACGGCGTTGCCTACAAAAAGAAAAAGAAGACGCTAAGACGGCTCAATAACTAGGGAATGGGGCCATTAACTGAGAACTAACGCATATTAAAAGTTATAGTTCGAGTTCAAACTGACAAATATACCGCTATGGCTTACCAATAGAATTAAACTGTGGGCCAACAGACTCGCCTGTTACCGTTGGAACTGGCGGCAATAGCATTGAGGCAGGCCATACGACAGGCAGGCCATCGCCCTGAATCAAACCTCCAACGGGAACTTTGGCACGATCCAATGGAAACGTTGGCCATGGCTTTGTGCGCTTACTTCCTGCTGCAATAAACACAACGGTAAAAACTCGTCGGGTTGCGGAAGCTGTATTTGCCGCTGCTTGATGTACGGTAAAACCGTGGTGCCAGACAATGCTGCCAGGGTTTACTGACACCCATTCCGGCGCAGCTCCGTTCAATGCTGGGTCGGATAGAATGTCGTACGGCTCAGTACTATGAGTTATATCCACCGGCTTCAAACCGCCCGCTTTGTGAGAGCCGGGTACGTAAGCCATTGCACCATTTGCAAAACTCACAGGGTCGAAGGGAATCCACGCGCTGACTAACTTCGCGTCCCCTACCGGCCAAAAAGTTTGGTCCTGATGCGGATCGGTTTCCCGCCCCTGAGGTTCCTTATACAGCGCTTGATCTTGCCATAAATGCAGTCCATCAACGCCGAGCAATTGAGCGCCAATGCCGGCTAAAACGGAACTACAGGACAACTCCCTGACCACATCACTAGTCTCCCACAGCCGCATACACTGGATAAAAGACTGCTCATACGTACTTTTCTCAGCAACATCTCGAAAATCCGCTGCAGTACGTAGTTCAACCTCCGCATCTACCGCACGGGAATAACGCTCTAGGGTTGAAGAGGCAAATACATCATCTGTGACCACAAAACCTTTGCTCTGAAACTCAGCCACTACCTCTTCATTTACCGAATATGGGTATGCAATTTTTTGTTCGCTCATTGAACTTCTCCGCACAAATTTTTCACAGCTAGGACTAAACTTTGCCCTATCCGCAGATGTAAGCTACCCACTAAGTAACGACCAATCCGGCACCGACTCAGGATGACTCAGCTCACCAAAAGCATTTTTTACAACTCGCCGCTGGTCATCTAGCCAATCCTTGGCATCTTCACACGGACCCAAATGATCTTGCCGGCGCCGCTGGTGTTCAATTAGAAGAGTTCGCATTTGTATGAGCAATTCTTGGGCCGAAGGCTCAGCACTCAGATCTTTCATTTGCAGCGGATCCGCTTCAAGGTCATACAATTCTTCTTTGCCGCCTAACCACATAGCATACGTATGAGTTTTGCTACGAACGCCCCGCCATTCAGCACCATTCTTGAACCAATCAAAGTACTTAGAAAAGTTCATAATAAAGGCACTATCTGACTGTGCGTGTTGCGCACCACCGCGCCACTGATCAGATAGGTCTTTGCCTTCGATAGAGCGAGGCGGTGTAACTCCTGCCAAGCCACAAATACTTGGAAACCAATCAACCATACTAGTCACAGTATCAATACGACTGCCGGCCTTGATAACGCCAGGAAAACGAATAATACCCGGTACATGAATAGAAGCGTCGTAGGGATTTTTCTTGGACCATGGGTTTACGCCCTGAGAGCCTCCTTGCGTGCCATGATCTGAAGCCAATACCACGATGGTATTTTCTACCAAGCCTCGCCGCTCCAAGTCGTCCAGCAATTTGCCCAACATTTCATCAACAGCCAAGATCATAGCCAGATAATGACGCATCATCACCATAGTGTTTTCAACCTGTTCGCTGGGAACATTTTCAGGCAACACTAAATCGTTAGGCAGCGCCTCGTAGTATTTTTCTGGTGCAAATTCAAACGGAGTGTAATGCGGTTGATGGGGTGACAGAAACATAAGAAATGGATCATCTACGCAACCGTCTAAAAACTCCTGGGCATAATTAAACAGACCATCTGTTTCGTAACCCTCCCAGCGTTCATAATTCCAATCATCTTTATGCACAAAACCGTTAAAGTAGACCATATGCTGGTTATAGGCCCGCCAATATTCGAAGCCCAAACGATCACGACCTTCGGGCACCCAATCTGGGTGTTGAGGCATACGGTCAAGAGCCGGCCACAGCCCTGTATGTAAATGCCACTTACCAATCCAAGCGGTTTTATAGTTTGCATTGGCAAACGCATCAGCGATTGAAATCTCTGAGTGCCTAGTACGGGTGGTATTAATCAAATGGCCGGTAGTCTGAGGATAACGACCAGTCACAAGCATTGCCCTAGCCGGAGTACATACCGGGCAATTTGAGATGGCGTTATCTAAAGTTACTCCTTCACTGGCTAACCGATCGATGTTGGGCGTAGCGATCTGCTGTGCACCGTAACGCTGACTATATAGGGGTAGGGATTGAGCACGGAGTTGATCCGGAAAGAGCACCACCACATTGGGACGCCCTTGCGCCATATTATGTTCGCCCACTACTACTCCTTTTCCGCTACCAATACCTTCGGGACGTCAATGCTAAAGAAATACCCCTCTTTACGAATATATATAAGACAAAACTCCGAGCAAACTACTTTTTATAAGGTGTCATATCCATTTCAGGGTATCGAGCGGATACACCAGCTACCGTTTCATCACTCCAATAGGGATCGTTTGGCGCAGGGAAACCAATGAGTTCACGCTCTTGGGGCGTCGCCTTTTCCATCCACGCCGAGAAACTGGGATATATGCCCTGTTCTGGCCATCCAATAATGCCCATCCAACGAGGCTTTGCCGGTGCGTATGAGACAAAGTGAGCAACCCGAGCCCCTTCCTCTAAAAATGCTGTGCCGCGATGAAACGTACGCATGCTATAGGCAAGGACCGACCCGGCGGACACGGTAGCTTTCACCTCATTTTCGTACAACGAAGGGCGATCCGCTTTGGTGTGTACGGGCGGCCAAAGGATTTCATCCTTATAGTTCTGCCATGAGCACACAGCCGTGGGCGCTTCATGAGCAGCTACATCTGTGTAGTAAATTAGGAAGGCTGTTTGCCAATACGCTGGATCTTCAGGTGGATAGGCCAACGTATGGTTTACATAATCTAGGTGCATTACTTGATCGTTGTCAGCGTAATGCCCCTTACACTTATAGATCAAATCTGATTGCTCACAAAAAATATCACCACCGCCCGCCATCATAGAAGCAAAACGCCGCAACTCTGGATGCATTGTAATAGTATTCAAGTGGGTTCCCTTAAACGGAAATCTCCTAGACCTTCTGGAGACTAATGTTTCATCCCAGTTTGCAGGTTTTGGTCTTTTAGGGTCTGCGGCGTAGTCCAACCAACCGGGAATAAAGACCTCTACTTCTTCACGAGCGCCTGCTAACTCCTCTGGAGAAAGAAAATTCTCCAAAATGACAAAACCGTGATCTTTGTAATGTTGGATCTGCTCGTCGCTTACCATAATGGCTCCCCTGCCTTCGTGCACCTTGCACCGATTCGCAATGCTATCTAAAACAATACTCTCTAAAACAATACTTTACGGAACATACATTAAAATATTGAACAAGACTCGAGCGCAGAGATCAATCCCATAACTTTTACGCCCCGCTAATGAGTCAGAGTTCGCTGCAACAGGCACATTTTGTTTTTTACTGGTAACGATAAACGGTTTTTCTGGAATACGTTTGAAGCGAATCGCGTTCTCGTTACAAGCGGTAGAGGCGCAGCAAAAGACCTTAGCAAAAGGGTATTCGCTACTGCGCTCGTAAACGATTTAGCTACCATTATCCTAACTAGAATTGGTCTAGAAGAAATCTACCTACCCGCATGCAAATCGCGGGGAAAACTATAAATCCGCACACACAATGAGACGTGCAATTAGCTAGGGCTTACCGGCGACGCCAGTAAGTTAGCATTAGGTTAGGACATTTGAATGAACGCTGAACTAAATCTGTTCGTGTTTTTCAGAGCAGTGCTGGAAGACCCAAGCAGAAATGGCCAAGAGATATCCACCTGAAATGGTCTCCAGATGCTTCGCAATGACAAGTTATCTGTCTGGCGAGTTTCGCGAGTGATACCTCTAACAGCGACTAGGTTAGGCAGCTAGCCTTAATCAAACTCTAGGTATTCGTCAGACCAAAAAAAAATGCCTGCGGTAGCACAGGCATTTCGAAGATCAACTTAATGGGGCAAAAGTAAACTTGAGCCTCAAATACACTACTTGGTTTATGTGCCAGTAGTAGCGGTAGTACTAGTAGTTGTCGTTGTACTCGTAGTTGAAGTGGTGCTTGGAGTCGTGGGAGTATTTGGCTCATCCACAGGAGAACTGGAATCGTTAGAGTTGTCAACCGCCACACCAATAAGTGCTGCACCAACAACACCAATAGCGACCGCCGTACCTAAACCTATACCACCTATGGCGCCTGCTCCAGCACCTGCACCTGCTCCAGCGCCACCGCCTGCTCCAGCAGAAGAGCTCGAACCGCCCTCGGCGGTCTCTGCAGCCGCGGCCACGGCCTGCTGGCTGGTGCAAGCCAAAACGACTAGCAGACAGCTCATAACGGCTCTTACTGCCCTTTGGGCATTTAAAAATGGGCTATCCACAGTGGATATCAACTTAGTCAATGTTTTCATCACGCTCTCTCACTTGAAATGTTCAAAATTAGGTTCCGAATTCTTATGCTCTTATGCTCTTATGCTCTTATGCCCACATGCATGCTCGTATGCTTGAAAGCGCTCCCCGAAAGCCGCTGTAGTGCTAACGGCGACTTACTAAGGCTTTCTATGGGCGATTGCATCCGCTAAGTCTATTCGTCTATCTTTTCTAACTCGTTTATCTTGCTTGTTTATCTTGCTTGTTTATCTTGCTTGTTTGATTTTAGTCTCTATGAAGCTTTTTGAGCTTTTAAGCCTTCTATTGTTTGCGCAGTTATCCTGCAAGCGAAACCACTTTTCAGAATCTGACAAATCGCACCAACACTAAATACAAACTTGGAAGCCCCCATAAGCAAGTTGGCTTGCAACAACCGTTAGGCTTGAGCGCAATTCTCATCGCGACTGGGGCTTTTAGGAAAAGCTTTCCGCTGATCGAGCTCAAACAGAGGATAAACGGTGCAATCAAGACGTAATGATTTTTGACTGCAGACTTGCTCAAAATTACCCTCACCCCGCCCTGCGTATGATGCGGCGACACGAAGTCGACAAAACTTTCACTTTTTACTCACTTTTCGCCCATTTCCTCCATTATTTTTACTATTTTCATCACTTTTGAGTCTATTTTGTATACTTTATGGGAACAAACTTAGGCATAATTCGCTCCGTTCCATGAACACGAATGCCTTTGGTGTTCATGCATGGTAAATCTGCTAAAAAAAACAGCGACGGTATCGTCGTAATGGAGAAAACAATTGTCTATCTTAGAAAAAATTAAGGGAAGAGGAGTGGCTTTAGCTGCCGTTCTAAACTTCACTTTGATCAGTCTATTTGCGTCAATCAGCACTTCGGCCTACGCCTTAGAACAAGCTGACCCAGACGTAATCGAAGAAGTAGTTACTATCGGCACTCGCAGTAAGCCGCGTTCTGTAACTCAATCACTTGCACCTGTAGATGTTATTTCAGGTGATGATTTCACTAACCAAGGCGGTATCGATACTAGCAACTTGCTACGTAATGTTGTGCCTTCGTTCAACGTCAACGACCAACCCATCAGTGACGCGGCAACTCTTGTTCGCCCCGCTAACCTTCGTGGTTTAGCGCCTGATCACACGTTGCTATTAGTGAATGGTCAAAGACGTCATCGCGCTGCAGTAATTACTTGGTTAGGTAACGGACTGTCTGATGGATCTCAAGGTCCGGACCTGGCAGCAATACCTTCACTCGCGTTAAGAAGTATTGAAGTACTTCGCGATGGCGCAGCGGCCCAATATGGCTCTGACGCTATTGCTGGCGTTATCAACTTTAACCTAAAGAACGCTGACTCTGGCGGTTCGTTCGAAGCTAAATATGGTAGCTACTCAGAAGGTGACGGCGATCAATATATCCTTGCTGTAAACAAAGGTTTCGCAATTGGCGGCAACGGTTTTGTCAACGTGACAGCTGAGTGGGCTGATACCGAAGCAACTGACCGTGCAGTGCAACGTGGTGATGCGGCTAGTCTTATCGCTGCTGGCTACCAAGGTGTTGGTAACCCAGCACAAGTGTGGGGTTCACCTGAAGTTGCCGATGACTATAAAGTATGGGTAAATTTTGGCAGCAACCTTAACGACAATATCGAATTGTTCGGTACAGCTAACTATAATAGTAAAGATGTACTCGGCGGATTCTACTACCGTAACCCTACCAACCGCGGTGGAGTTTATAGTGGTGACGGCGGAGCTACCCTGCTAATTGGCGACTTAACTCCCGGCCCTGTAGGTCAAACGAACGCTGGTTTTCCTGCGCTATCTGCGGGTGACGGTGTTAGCTGCCCAACAGTTGCGGTAAACAACTTGGTACCTGAAGCAACATCAATGGCTCTTGTAGCTGCAGATGCTAATTGCTTTAGTTTCCAAGAACTAATCACAGGCGGTTTCACCCCTAACTTTGGCGGCGAAGTTTCAGATTCATCTTTCCTCATTGGATTGCGCGGCGAACTAGATAATGGCCTTGAGTGGAGCGTGAGCTCTTACTGGGGTATTAATAGAGCAGCATTCGTTATCAACAACACTGTAAACGCAAGTTTAGGTCCTATCACACCTCGCAATTTTAACCCCGGTTACTATGAGCAAGGCGATCACAACCTAAACGCAGATTTCTCTTATCCTGTTTCTGACGCTATGCAGGTCAGCTTCGGTGCTGAGTTACGTAAAGAGGAATTCACGATTGGTGCGGGGCAAAGAGAATCCTATATCGACGGCGGACTTGGTACACAGGGCTTTAGCACCTCAACCAATGGCTTCCCTGGATTTTCTCCTGCTATCTCAGGCAGCTGGGAACGCGAAAACTATTCGGCTTACGTAGATGTTGAATACTATGCAAGCGAGCAACTGCTTATTGGCGCAGCTCTACGTTTCGAAGACTTTGATGACTTCGGTACAACTACCAACTATAAGTTGGGCGCAAACTACGCAGTTAACGATACAATGGGATATCGCGCGACTATCAGCACAGGCTTTAAAGCGCCTACTCCTGGTCAGTCAAACGCATCGAACATCTCAACTCAGATCATCGGTGGCGTCCTGACTAACCAAGGTGTTATTCCACCGAATAGCCCAGCGGCACTATTGCGTGGCAGTTCGGTACTTGATCCTGAAGAGTCAACTAACTTCACCATTGGTGCGTACATGAATGTTGGCGCTTTTGACATAACAGTCGACTACTTTGATATCAATGTAGAAGATCGTCTAAGCCTTTCAAATGACTTCTCGCTGACAGCAGCAGACCTAGTTACTTTGGCTAACCAAGGTATCGACGCTTCTGATATCTCTCAATTTCGTTTCTTCACTAACCAATTCGAAACCGATACATCGGGTATTGACTTAGTTGTGACAACAGAAACTGAATGGTTAAACGGCGTTACCACATGGAACTTAGCGTACAATGTAACAACTACTGAAGTTGGCGACAGAGACCCTGCACTCTTCGGTAACAACAGAGTTCTTTTGGTTCAAGATGGCACGCCATCTACACGCTGGAACCTTACTGCAAATCACAACATTGCTCAGTGGAGATTCCTAGCTCGCGTGAACTACTATGGCGAGTACTATGACAACGAAGCTGGTGGTTATTTTGATGATGCATTGCTCCTCGACCTAGAGGCTGCATATAGCGTTAGCGAAGATATGACTATCACCTTCGGTGGCCGCAATGTTAGTGACGAGCAAGGCTGCTCAACTTCTAGCTGTGGTACAACACCTCCTGGTGCGTTGGGACTCCCATACAGTCAGTTCACACCGTTTGGTTTTAACGGTGCGTTCTACTATGGACGTTTTACTTATAACTTTAAGTAAACTGCCCTAGCGTCTTGTTGGGCCCTGAATTCAGGGCCTAACATTTCTTCTCAACGTCTTTCCCTCCCGCTGTAGCCCAACTAAACACCAGATATCCACAACCTTGGTTTCAACCAGACACCTGCCTTTTAGCATAATAGCCCCTACATACCACCAACCGCATAAATGCCCCTTCCACGAAGGCTATAACAGTTATCCACTTTTCACTTTTTCCCACCTTTTATTCCATTTTGTGAACCATTAGTCCGTTGTATCTAGGCATTTTTCGTAATCTGTTTAAGTTGCGCCTGTTAACTATTTAGTTGCATTCGACTGGATAGCCTACGTGACCAACAAACTAACTTGGCGCCAAGTGGCGCATGGAGATCGACTTCAATGTCAAAACTATTAAACATCTACCTGTGGCGTAGAAGCATTGTGAGTGTTTCAGTTACAGCTCTGTCTTTACTTGGATTATCTACACAACCTGCCCTCGCACTGGAACAAGCAGATCCAGAGATTATCGAAGAAGTTGTGACTATTGGCACGAGGGGTAAGCCAAGATCAGTAGCGCAATCGCTTGCACCAGTAGACGTCATTTCCGGTGACGACTTTGTTAACCAAGGTGGTATAGATACAAGCGACCTACTGCGCAACATAGTGCCCTCATTTAATATCAATGATCAACCAATTAGTGACGCAGCGACACTAGTACGCCCAGCGAATCTAAGAGGTTTAGCACCTGACCACACTCTTGTATTAGTCAACGGTCAGCGACGCCACAGATCTGGCGTTATTACTTGGCTAGGCAATGGCGTATCAACCGGCTCACAAGGGCCAGACATCTCTGCCATCCCTTCCTTAGCACTACGTACCGTCGAGGTACTACGTGATGGTGCAGCAGCGCAATATGGTTCCGACGCTATTGCCGGTGTCATTAACTTCAATTTAAAGAACGACAATAGTGGCGGCTCTTTCGAAGCAAAATATGGGGTCTATCAAGAAGGCGACGGTGATCAGTACAGTTACGCGTTCAATAAAGGCCTACCTATAGGCGACTTTGGCTTTGCCAACGTTACCTTTGAATGGGCAGATACTGACGCGACAAGTCGTTCAGTGCAAAGAGCTGACGCTGCAGCACTAGCAAATGCTGGTTATCAGGGCGTTAGAAATCCAGCGCAAATTTGGGGCACCCCTGAAGCCGGTGACGATTATAAAGCTTGGGTCAATTTTGGTGCTGACTTCGACGGTGGTATTGAGCTCTTTGGTACAGCCAATCACAATAACAAAGATATTCTTGGCGGCTTCTACTACCGCAATCCAACCAATCGCGCTGGTGTATATAGTGCCGATGGCGGCGCCACTCTTCTGGTTGGCGACCTTACACCCGGCCCATTAGGACAGGACAATTCAGCATTTCCTATACTATCTACCGGTGATGGCATCAGTTGTCCGACTGTAGCTATAACAGGCCTGATACCAGACCCCGCTGCACTCGCACAAATAACCGCCGACCCAAATTGCTTTAACTTTCAGGAAACTATCCCCAATGGTTTTACCCCAAACTTTGGCGGTGAAATTACAGATTCTTCATTTCTTATCGGTCTTCGCGGTGAGCTAGGAAATGGCCTCAACTGGAGTGTCAGCACTTATTGGGGCAATAACGAAGCGGATTTCGTGATCAATAATACAGTGAATGCCAGCTTAGGGGCGTCAACACCTAGGAACTTCGATCCAGGTTCATACGAACAGGAAGACCTTAACTTCAACGCAGACTTTTCCTACGAATTCTCCACCCAACTACAGCTAAGTTTCGGTGCAGAATATCGAAAAGAGGAATTCACTATTGGGGCCGGTCAAAGCGAATCTTATATTGATGGCGGCTTAGGTAGTCAAGGTTTCAGCACCTCGACCAATGGTTTTCCCGGTTTTTCTCCGCAAATTTCAGGCAGTTTTGATCGCAGCAATTACGCACTTTACGCTGACTTGGAGTATCTACCCAACGAAGACTTACTAATTGGTGGCGCAATAAGATACGAGGATTTCGAAGATTTTGGTACAACTACCAACTTTAAGCTGGGTGCAAATTATTCACTCGAAGAAGGCATAGGCTTTCGCGCAACCGTAAGTACCGGCTTCAAAGCCCCGACTCCAGGCCAGTCAAATACATCAAACATATCTACGCAGTTCACTAACGGTATGTTAACCAACCAAGGTGTTGTCCCATCAATCAGCCCTGCAGCCCGCCTGCGTGGCGGCAGCGAGTTACAGCCCGAAGAATCTACCAACTACACATTGGGCGCCTACGCGAGTCTTGGCGCACTCGATGTAACCATGGATTATTTCTTCATAAATGTTGACGACCGACTTAACCTTTCCAGCAACTTCACCTTGACGGCCGCTGACTTAGCAACACTGCTGAATCAAGGTATAGACGCTTCAGATATTTCACAGTTCCGCTTCTTCACTAACCAGTTTGAAACAGATACCTCTGGAATAGATGTTGTCGTTTCTACGGACACACAATGGCTTAACGGTGTAACGACTTGGCAATTGGCCTATAACTTGACCACCACTGAGGTTGTCGACAGAGATCCCGCCTTATTCAACAACGGCCGTGTGCGCCTGATTCAAGACGGTGTGCCCGGAACGCGTTGGAATTTCACTGCTAATCATAACTTTGAGCAATGGCGAATTCTTGGACGCATCAATTACTACGGTGATTTTTATGACAATGAAGCCGGCGGCTATTTTGATGATGCCATCATCATTGACTTAGAAGCAGCGTACAACTTTAACGAGCAAATGACCTTCACTGTAGGCGGACGCAACGTATCCGACGAGCAAGGATGCTCTACTGCAAGTTGTGGTAACACCCCGCCAGATGCGTTGGGACTACCTTATAGCCAGTTCTCGCCTTTCGGCTTTAACGGTGCATTCTATTACGGACGCTTTACTTACGTTTTAGAATAAGCGGTCTATTTGAACGCGTAACTTAGGTTATTTGCAATCTAGGTTGCACGTTCCAACTTGATAGAGCGATATACAAAAATGCCCTGTTTACAGGGCATTTTTTTGCCTGAATTTTTTGCCTACCAGCTCTTGCAGAACTTTCAATATTTCCAAGCAGAGAGGCCTTTTCTATCGGTCCTCCAGCAAGGGATCAACAACCCTCTCACATGCGATAAGAGTCATCTTGCTTATCCAGCATTCTGAGCAACGCAGGCCACGCTAATCGTGACGAACGGCTTGGTTTATTCAGCTTTACGCGGCCATAGTCTCGAAGCATCTTGGCCGCACTTTCTTTGGTATGGTGCAAATCAGCACCGCTAGCCATTGCATCTACTTGTACCTTGCAGGCGTTCTCCAAAATATACATCTGATAAAACGCTTCAGCGACTGTAGAGGCGCAAGTGAGTAAGCCATGGTTATGCATAATCATTGCATGCTTTTCACCAATATCTCGGCCCAACCGCTCACACTCATCTTCCGCACCTACGGCAATGTCGTAGTCGTGATAACAAAGATTATCCATTACCTCACTGGCCTGCTGAGTCAGTGGTAACAACCCACACTGCATACACGATACCGTCATACCTGCCCGCGTGTGGCTATGTAAAACTGCATTCACATCGGGGCGAGCCATCAATATTGCGGTGTGAATAGCGTGACCGGCATCGTTGTACTTATAATCACCGCTTATTACATTGCCTTGAAAATCCACCTTCAGAAGCGATGAAGCGGTAATCTCCTCGAACATGAGTCCATAAGGGTTAATAAGGTACTGATCATCAACTCCTGGTACCCGAGCTGACAGGTGAGTAAATATCAGGTCTGTCCAACCGTACTTTACAAACAATCGGTAACAGGCAGCTAAATCTGTCCTGACCTGCCATTCCTCTTCACTGATACCTGCAATTGGTGTTATTTGCTCAGCCACTGACATTCTCCCCACAAATCAAAATTAGTTACCAAACTCGCTCACAACCGTAAACGCCTAATGACTGTACAAATGCGCATTTCTTAACATATAGGCAGGACCATGAACTTCGTTTATCGCAGAATTTTCGCCGTACAAACGTTCTTTTTGGCCGCCGAAGTTCTCGCGATTTGCACCAAGGGGCGCTAACTCAGCAGCCCGTTGTTGTGCTAATTCAAGCAACCCTTCAGCAGGCGCCACTGCTTCAACCAAACCCGCCTGCAATGCGTGAGGACCGGCCCAGCGGTGGGCTAATTGCACAGTCTTGTGAAATACGTGGCGCGGCATTTTGTGCCGAAATAGCGCCAGCTCCGGGCTTGGAATGGACATACCAATTTGTATTTCGTTAGCGCACATAAAACCGCGATCTTCTCGCATAACACGAACGTCATGACACATAGCTGCCATAAACCCCGCGCCAAATGCATGACCATTAACAGCACATAGTGTAGGTATCGGCATGGTCATAAAGCGGGCCATCAACGTCATAAATTCAGGACCAAAGGCTTTTCTATCTCCAGCAGCAGGAAAACCATCAGGGTTTTGTACCCAATCTAAATCTAACCCATTAGAGAAGAACTTTTCACTAGCAGAGGCAGTAACAAGTGCGGCGGGACCACTCGATGCTTCTACTTCGTCCAAGACCTCTGCTATCGCGCGAACAAAAGTAGTATTCCAGCGGTTTTCCCCAGCATTTAGGGTCATGGTAAACACATCACCGTTTTTCTCTAAATCAATCATCTTTTCCCCTTTTCCGCGTATTGCTTAAATTATCAGATCAAGGATTCTGTCTGCTTTGGTTGGTGCCTTCAAGTTTGATTGCTCACTGCATTCCACAGCTAAAGTGATTTAGGCGTCTATTTGCCTTGAAGTAGATTGCTGCATCTGGGCAGAATCACTGTTTGAAGCAATCAAATAAGGACAGACTATGTCGATCAAAGTTTACGATTGGGTGGCGTATCATGCGCACCAAGCCCCTTCACGATTGGCCATAATCGATCTATTTTCTGGCCGCCAGTACACCTACGGGCAAATGCAAGAACGCACTGCAAAACTCGCTAATGGTTTAAGGAGCCAATACGCCATCACCAAGGGCGACAGAGTCGCGGCGCTGACTAACAACACCTCGGATTGCTTAGAGTTGGAATTTGCGTGCATGAAGCTAGGTGCTATTTACGTGCCATTGAATTGGCGCCTGAGCGTTCCTGAGCTAGAGTATATTGTCGGTGATTGCGCGCCCAAGGTACTCGTACACGAGGACGTATTCAATGATGAAGCAGACGCATTAAAAGCTTCCGGCTGTGTCAGCAAGTTACTTGACTTGAGAGCAGACGGCCACGCTTCTGGCTATGAATCTCTAATAGATGCAGCGGGTACAGACAACCCAGAAGTTGACCTAAATCACGATGACCTCTGGGTCATTATGTATACCTCTGGCACAACGGGTAATCCTAAGGGTGCCATGATCACTTACGGCATGACCTTTTGGAATGTCATTAATGCCCTCACACCGCACCGAGTTTCTGAGGATATGGTTAACCTTGTGGTACTGCCTCTTTTCCATACAGGCGGCCTTAACTGTTATGCCAATCCAGCAGTACATATGGGTGGGACTAATATTATTGTGCGCAGTTTTGACCCCGGTGAATGTCTAAAATTATTATCCGACCCCAACTATGGCGTAACACATATGCTGGCGGTACCCACCAACTATCTATTCATGAGTCAGCACCCGACATTTGAGCAAAGTGACCTAAGCCATGTAAAAACCTTTGGCATCGGCGGCGCACCAACCCCCAAGGAAATGATCAACACTTACGCCAAACGCGACATTGGCCTACAACAGGTCTTTGGAATGACCGAAACCAGCCCTTTGGTGTCCGCATTAACTGCGGAAAATGCTATGCAAAAAATCGGCTCGGCAGGTCTGCCAGTACTACACAACCAAGTGAAAATAATGACCGAAAACGGCGAGCCTATAAGCACGCCAGAAACCGTTGGTGAACTATGGGTAAAAGGCCCTAATATCACTCCCGGCTATTGGAACAAGCCTGAGGTTAATGCAACGGCATTCACTGATGGCTGGCTGCACACTGGCGACGCAGCCTATTTAGATGCGGAAGGGTTTATCTACATAGTCGACAGATGGAAGGACATGTATATTTCCGGCGGCGAAAATGTCTATCCAGCGGAAATAGAAAATGTCATCTACCAGTTGCCACAGGTGGGTGAAGTGGCAATTATAGGGGTGTCAGATGATCGTTGGGGGGAAGTCGGCCAAGCAATAATAGTCATCAAACCTGAACAAACTTTAGATGAACAAACTGTTCTCAAACACTGCTCGGATAAACTGGCAAAATTCAAACAGCCTCAGTCCGTAAGATTTATTGATGAAATCCCGCATAACGCTACGGGCAAGGTGCTGAAAAGAGAGCTTAGGCTGCAATCATAAAATCACTCACAAACTGTTTTGGGTTGTTCACTAAAGCACATAACCCAAAACCAAATAAGAATAATGAAGATCGTTAGGAGCTTTCTATGATACGTTTTTACCACGCCCCGAGGACACGAGGCATAAGACCCATTTGGCTTTGCGAAGAACTAGGCATTGACTACGAAGTAGAGATGATTGACTTCACACAAGAGTTTAGAGCAACACCACAATGGCGCAAGATAAGCCCGTTAGGAAAAGTGCCAGTAATGGTCGACACGGCAAATGACTTACTCATGTATGAGTCCTGCGCAATGGTTCAATACCTTCTTGACCGCTATGGCAACGGTCAATTACAGCCTCAAGCGGGTACTCCAGAGCAAGCGATTTATCAGCAGTGGAATTGGTTTGCCGAATCTACCTTTGCCCGTCCATTAGGCGAAGTAGTCAATCACAGTCGCGAGTTCCCAGGCGAAAAAAATATCCCAGCAGTCGTCGCTGAAATGCTCAATCGCGGCGAGCAGTGCGCTATTGCAGTCGGCGACGCTATCGGTGATAACAGTTTCATATTGGGGGACGATTTCAGCGCCGCTGACATTAATCTGGGCTATACAATAATGCTCGCAGAACACTTCTTACCTAACGGCTTACCCGAGCACCTTAAATCTTATTGGGAGCGACTATCTGCGCGCCCAGCTTTTATCAAAGCCACCAGCTAACTCGCCAAGTCGAATTGAGGTTATCGGGATGACAGCAAAACACACAGGAAAGAATTTGGGTTCAAACCGAGCCACGACTAAAGCTCACTGGATGCCGTTTACCGCCAACCGTCAATTCCATAAAGATCCACGCATTGTCGTGGCCGCTGAAGATTGCCACTTCATTAGTGACGATGGTCGGCGCGTATTCGACTCTTTGTCAGGTCTTTGGTGTTGTGGCTACGGGCATAACCGACCTGAAATCACCGCAGCAATAACTGCGCAACTGGCCACGCTAGATTACGCACCGGCTTTTCAATACACCCACCCCGGCGCTACCACTCTAGCCGATCGCCTGACTGCTATGGCACCGGGCAACCTCGACCATGCCATCTTTACCAATTCAGGATCCGAATGCGCTGATACCGCTCTGAAACTGGCCCGAGCCTATTGGCGGCTAAAGGGCCAACCCAGCAAAACACGCTTTATCGGCAGGATGAAGGGATACCATGGTGTAAATTTCGCCGGCACAAGTCTTGGCGGCATTGGCGCTAACCGCAAACTTTTCGGTCAACTTGGCGATGCCGACCACCTACCCCATACATTGCAACCTGAGTTTGCGTTTACCAAAGGTCAAGCTGACGAGGGTATGGAATTAGCGAATCATCTAGAGCAGCTGATTACGCTACATGATGCTTCAAACATTGCCGCCGTCATTGTTGAACCCATGTCAGGATCCGCAGGGGTCATAGTTCCACCTAAGGGCTATCTACAACGGCTAAAAGAGATCTGCGTCGAACACGACATTTTGCTTATATTCGACGAGGTCATCACCGGCTTTGCGCGCACTGGCGAGCGCTTCGGTGCGGATACGTTTGCCGTCACACCAGATATCATGACCGTTGCAAAAGGCTTAACTAATGGCGCAATCCCCATGGGCGCAGTGCTAAGTTCGGCGCCTATCTATGAGGCGTTTATGGCGATAGAGACGCCCGAACATATGGTTGAATTACCTCACGGCTATACCTATTCAGCACACCCCGTAGCCTGCGCAGCTGCGAACGCGGCCCTTAATGTGTTTGAAGAAGATCATATGGTAGAGCGCGCGAAAAAATTAGCACCTGTGTTGGAAGAAACCTTACATAGCCTGCGCGGTACTCAACACATTACAGATATTCGCAACTTCGGTATGGCTGGAGCAATTCAACTTGCGCCAAGAGACGGCGACCCTACAGTAAGACCATTTGAAGTTGGAGTACGTTGCTGGGAAATGGGTATTTACGTTAGGTGGGGGGGAGACACCCTACAATTCGGGCCGCCGTTTACCGCCTCGGAAAAAGATATTAGATCAATCGCACAGGTGGTAGGCGAGGCCATAGAACAAACACATTAAAATGCCGAGCGACTCGAAATAACTCAGTATCATTAGAGAGCGTAAAATTCCAAGCGAGCGCCGTTTCTTCGTCTACTAGTCTTGCGCTATATCTACAAAAGTGTCTTGGAAGATATCCCCGCAAGAGAAAATAGCTCTGTTCAAACCGCGCAGGACAAGCGTAACATCAAGCTCATGCATGGATACTATTCAACTGTCTAACCTTCGCCATAGCCAAAAGACACATTGTTACTCTTGGGTTACTCTTTGTTTTTAAGCAGGCAATAAATACTTAGGAACTCACATATGCGTATTCTCATTCTTCTCGCGGCAGCACTAACTTTTACTGCTTGCAGCCAACCTGAGGAAACTCAGACTCAAACAATCGCAGAACCTCAGGCTACTTCCATGCCAGAGCAAGCTGCAACCAACTCTCTTGCAGCAATTTTAGCAGCCCAGCCCGATGCGGTAAGGGCACGCTATGTATATCGACACCCAGAAGAAACACTAAACTTTTTTGGCATTGTGCCGGGTATGACAGTCGTCGAGGCGTTGCCTGGCGGCGGTTGGTATAGCAAATTATTACTGCCTCACCTTGGCGCGGAAGGCCAGTTAATTGGCGCAAACTATCCACACGCTGTATGGCCGTTATTTGGTTTCATGAGTGCCGAGCGCATTGAACAAATGCGCACTTGGACTACTGACTGGCCAGCAGGAGCACAAGAATGGCGCGGCGAAAATTCAGCCCCTGTCTCAGCTATGGAATTCGGCAAGGCAGCAGAAAACTTAAATGGTACTGCTGACGCAGTACTGTTCATTCGAGCACTACATAACTTGGCTCGATTTGAGGGCCAAGGCGGTTTTTTAACCACTGCTATCAATGATGCCTACAACGTTCTAAAACCTGGCGGAATTGCTGGTGTGGTTCAACATCACGCACCAGACAGCGCTACCGACGAATGGGCTAGCGGTTCGCGGGGTTACCTGAAAAAGTCATTTGTCATTGCGCAAATGCAGGCTGCCGGTTTTGAATTTGTTGCCAGTTCAGACATAAACGCAAACAGTAAAGATCAACCAGGAGCAGACGATGTTGTTTGGCGCCTTCCTCCTTCATTACGGGGCGCTAAGGATGATCCAGAGCTAAGCACCAAAATGCTCGCTATTGGCGAATCTAAC
The DNA here is from genome assembly GCA_905182905.1 of marine gamma proteobacterium HTCC2089. GTDB lineage: Bacteria > Pseudomonadota > Gammaproteobacteria > Pseudomonadales > Azotimanducaceae > UBA4421. Next base: position 89,295 of record CAJJDH010000013.1, read on the forward strand.
CGTATGACACTAAAGTTTAGAAAACCGCTTTAGCATTACAAGCTTAGCAAATGGGGTATTGTTTTCAGCGCAATGCCCCTATTTGTGGGGATCTTTGCACCTACTGCTAATAGAACTTCTTATTAGAACTTTCTCTTGGAACTTTCTACTAGAACTACCGGACATATTCTGTGGAACTTACAGCCATTTGGCTAACACTTAAACTTGCGTCCATCACCACTCTGATATTGCTGCTTTTAGCCACCCCTCTTGCCTGGTGGTTAGCCCACAGCAACAGCAAACTAAGGCCTGCAATTGAGGCCATCACCGCCATGCCCTTAGTAATGCCGCCTACTGTCATCGGCTTTTATCTTTTACTTTTGTTCAGCCCAGAGAATCCAATAGGCCAATTTTGGTTGCAAACCACCGGTAACACCCTGACATTTTCCTTTTCAGGCCTAGTAGTCGCTTCGCTAATTTACTCCCTGCCTTTCATGGTACAGCCGTTAATGAACACTTTTGTTCAGGTTGGCAAAGGTCCTATTGAAGTGGCTTACACTCTAGGTGCTAAGCCTTGGGATGCATTTCTTAACGTGATTTTACCGCTCTCTCTAAGGGGTTATATCACCGCATCGGTGTTGACCTTCGCCCATACGGTTGGCGAGTTCGGCGTAGTTTTAATGGTTGGTGGTAATATCCCGGGCGAGACAAGATTAGTATCTATTGCCATTTACGAAGAAGTAGAAACCCTTAACTATGCCCAAGCACATTTACTTTCAGGCATTCTTATAGCCTTCTCGTTCCTTGTACTGTTGCTGGTCTACAGCCTCAATCGGCGTGCCGCCATGCGGGTACTGTGACATGTTAGAAATAGATATAAAACTTGCTAGAGATGATTTTCAACTTAATCTGGCAGCCACTATTGGCCCAGGGGTAACCGCGATTTTTGGATCCAGCGGCAGCGGCAAAACCAGTCTGCTTAAAGCCATTGCAGGCCTAGTGCCGGTCCAAGGTCATATCTCTTTTATGGGTACTACATGGCTCAACGAAACACAGCACACCCCGCCCTATTTAAGACCCATAGGTTTACTGTTTCAAGAAGATAGACTCTTTGCTCATCTAAATGCCTTGGACAATCTCAACTTTGCGATCAAGCGGGCAACCAACAGAAAACCCGCTGTAACACCAGATTCCTCCACAGCAATTTCTTTACAAGCCGTTGTAGACACATTTGATTTAGCACCCCTACTACAGCGCAGTGTAGGTAATTTGTCAGGCGGCGAACGTCGCAGGATAGCTATGGCACGCACACTGTTAACCCAACCACAGCTACTGCTGCTAGATGAGCCCTTGAGCGGTTTGGACGAATCTCGAAAAAGAGAAATACTACCCTATCTGCATGCACTTTCTAACGAATTCAAAACACCTACACTATACGTTAGTCATCAATTAGAAGAAGTCACACAACTTTGCCAAAATATAATGGTCATCAACTCTGGGGAAAAATGCTTCCACGGCTCTACCTACGACGGCGTAAATTATGTGGAAGCGCAGCTTAACAACCTACTCACCACGGACCTTTCATTTTTGCACGGCAGGGTCATTGAACATGACGTTACCTATCACATGACGCGGTTAAACGTGGCAGGTCAGAATGTGCAAATTCCAAAGTTGGAATATAGAGATCTTGCCATCAATGAGTACGTCACTCTTCAGGTTAAACCCAATGATGTTGCATTAGCACTACAGCGGCCAACCGGAATAAGCACTCGAAATGTTTTAAAAGGTGTGATCAAAAGCATCGACGCAAGCGAACGTTTTGCCGACATTACGCTATCTATCGGTGGACAAACTCTGCGTTCTAGAATCACTCTACCGGCCTGCCATGAGCTGGGTTTACAGCAAGGTATGACAGTCTATGCCCTGCTCAAAAGTAGCGGCCTTGGCTAACGCTCAGCCAATGCCACTCAGCCCAACGGGTTGCTATTGTGCGCCGCGCCAGTTGCCATGAAACCCGTAAGGAATGCGGTGGTCTAAATAGGCTTTAGCAAGGGGACCAGCTGCGACATTTTGCGCATCTAAAATGGCTAAGTGACTGGCGCCTCGATTAGCGTCATACACATGGGCTAACAAAAACCCTTCCCCCTCAGCAGCATCTTTAGAAGTAGGTACAAATATTGGCTCACCGGTGGCACACCCTTCGCCCACATCATATAGGTCCAACGAGTTGGTCTTGTGGTCAACTGCGCCAATGACATTGAACCCGCCCACTTTCTCTGGCGGCTGGGTATCTCCGGCAAAGTAGCCGTAGCGGTAACTCATACCGGTCAGACGCTCGTCAAAACGCGGAAACTCGCAGACTATGTCGTGCAATTGCTCTTCTTTAAAAACATCTGTTTCGCTATCTAAATCAAATGTCCAACGAACCATCTTTGCCAGTGCTTTCTTCGGATCTCCGCGACTACCGTCCACAAGTGGAAACAAAGGTGCTTCAGGATACTCGCACACATCGCAAATAATCTTGTTACCGTCCGTGTACGAATTCATGGGGTGGAATACATAACTAGGAGCGCCACGGAACCAGCGCAAGTCTTTGACAGAACCAGCTCTTGGCATAACACCAATATGCACACCCTTCTCTGGCTCCCAGGCGTAAACTGGACCACCAGCGAACGCACGCTCAATTGAGCCTGTGAGCGGCATGATCGGAAACAAAATGTGTTCCTTGGTCACCATAAAATCGTGAACCATGGATGCATAGGGTGCGACAAATGCCTCTGATCGAGTCACAGTGCCGCCGGCATCCACCACGCTAAAGGTCATATGCTCGGAGATTGCACCCTTGGCGTTATAACCAAAGAAAAACATTTCCCCAGTTTCTTCATCCATTTTTGGATGAGCGGTCATGGGACCATGTAACCTGTCACCGAAGGTATGTCCGCCCTTTGTTTCTAACGAAATAGGGTCTAGTTCAATAGGTATATGCGCTTCTTCTAAAACCAACAACTTGCCACCGTGCCAGATAATATTCGTATTACCCACACCATCTGTTTCCATACCCTGAACGCTTTCATCGACATCCATAGGATTAAAACTGTTAAAAAGCGATCGGCCTGCTTCTCGCTCTTTCTCAAATCGCTGAGTGCGTACCCAACGATTACGGTAACTAACTCGCCCGTCTTCAATACTTAAGGCATGAATCATGCCGTCACCACCAAACATATGGTACGCGCCTCGAGGAGAATATTGCGGGTTGGGACCATTGCGGTAAAAAGTACCATTAAGTTGCTTGGGTACTTCGCCTTCGATAATTAGGTCGTGAACATCACACTCCATTTGCAGGGGCGCAAAGCCACCACGCAGGTTGGGGTGATTGGGGAATAATTGAGCCATGGGTTAGATCCTATAAAAAGAACCGTTCTAAATGACGGTTTATCTAGACTAAGTCTACACCCACTGGACAGTGATCGGAGCCTAAAACATGGGGCCAAATAAAAGCCTCTTTGACCCTACGCATACCTGAATGCGAAGCAAATACGTAGTCGATACGCCAACCTACATTATCATCTCGAGCACCACCAAACTGGCGCCACCAAGTGTAGTGGTCGGGATCATCAGAATGAGTGGCTCTGAAAGTATCAACCCAGCCATGACTCATCCAGCGCGTTAACTCATCACGCTCTATAGGTAGAAAGCCACTGGCTTTTTTGTTTGTCTTGGGCCGGGCAAGGTCAATTTCTTCGTGAGCAGTATTATAGTCTCCTACAACATATACAGGACCACGTTTGCGCAGCACTTCGATACGATCAAAAACAGCCCTATAAAAGTCCATTTTGTAGGCTACTCGAGAGTTATCTCTATCCTTACCGCTGCCCTTTGGGAAGTACACACAAACCACAGCTAGCCGACCATAATGTGCGGCTATAAATCGCCCCTCATCGTCGAAACGGTCTTCACCTAAACTTGTTTCAACTCGACTAGGGTTGGTTTTACTGAAGATCGCCACGCCGCTATATCCAGGGCGCTTTGCAGGTGCGAAGCATACATGCCAATTTTCTGGCGCTAAAACATTTGGGGGTAACTGCTCAGGAAATGCACGAACTTCTTGCAAAGCAACGACATCGGCTTTGGAAGATTCCAAAAAGTCGAGAAAACCTCGCTTTGCGCAGGCACGAAGCCCATTAACATTCCAACTCACAATTCGCATTTTTTTAGCCATTTAGATCAGCAAATATCCAAGTTGTTAATGAAAGCCATTTTGCCATTCACGCGCAATAAAAATGCAGACCAGCGGTAGTCACTAGACCGACCACCTGCAACTTTTAGCAATAAATAGGGACAAATTAAATTTCTGATGAACATTTAGCGGCGCAAAAGGAGCGCTGCCCAACGCGTTAGATTGAGCACATCCGCCAATGCTGCGGCTACATATGTAAACGCCGCCGCACGCAAAATCTTGGCAACTACCTGTTCTTGTTTGGCACCTAGATAAGAACCGGCCTTTAGTACCGGTAAAGCCTTTCCGAAGCTTGCGTCCCATTCGATTGGCAAGGTAACGAGGTGCACCAACATCCGCACAAGAAGACCGCTGAGGCCACATAAAGCAAGCGCCCAAAAAGGTACCGGGTGACGAGTTATCAGAGCGAAAATTGGCGCCGCCCAAATGGCACCTGCACTGATTTGGGCAATTCTATTCGCAAAGGGTACCAACCGTGTGCGTGCCGCCAATCGAGGATCTTTCTGATGATCCTGCATTGCATGACCCACCTCGTGTGCAGCAATAGCAACGGCGGTTAAAGAACGACCGGAAAAATTAGCTTGGCTCAAACGCACACACTTATCCGAAGGATCATAGTGATCACCAATCTCTGTCGTTTCAACCTTTACAGATTCAAGGCCAAACCGTTCAATCAGGTGTTTTGCCAGCTCTCCTCCGGTGCCTGGCATACCTTCTATGTCCTGAGAATAGGCGTTCATAACCCAGCGCACCCACAGACTTGGGGCAAAAACCACAACCAGCAGTATTAGAACAATTACAATCATCAAACTGCCCTACTATTTGAACTAATATCCGGTGCCTTCGCGCTTTGCCTCTGCCACGCCTCGAGCTGCGGACAGCTCCTTCGCAGCACTTCTAGTCATATGGCCAGAGTCACTGCCTAGGGTGACAAAGTTAAAGCCAAGCTCTAAATACTTCTGGGTATATTCAATACCACCGGTATGAATACCCGCTGCTATGCCATGAGCCTTGCACTTGGCGAGTAAACTTTTAACTACTTCCAAATGTTCTGGTTGTGGCTGATCGCCCATCGCAGGCAGCCCCATAGATAAAGCTAAATCAGCTGGACCGATGTAAACACCGTTAAGCCCGGGTGTAGACATAATTTCATCCGCATTGGCTACGCCTTCGGCAGTTTCGATCATTGCAATACAAGCAACTTGGTCATTCGCCTCAACCGCATACCCGCGCCCTGCATCAAGGGCTGCGCGAATAGGCCCAAAAGAACGATTACCTTGTGGCGGGTAGCGACAAGCATGCACAGCAAGTTCGGCTTCTTGGCGATTATTCACCATAGGTACAATGACACCATAAGCACCTGCGTCTAGTACCTTCATAATTTCGTAAGGTTCATTCCATGGCACCCTGACTATAGGTGTGGCATTAGAATTAGAAATTGCGGGCAACATGTTTCTGACATCTGTGTAATCGATAAGACCGTGCTGCATGTCAATACAGACCCAATCAAAACCCAATTTCGACATAGCTTCCGCAGAATAGGAATTTGCAAGGCTCAGCCAACAGCCCACCGTCTGTTCATCCCTACGCCATGCGGCTAGTGCTTTATTCTCTTTCATAACCTACCCCTATGGTGACTATTACAAATGTTATCGCGCCCCTGCGAGCACTAACCATACGTTATTCTTACCTAAAATTTCCATTAGATAACAGCAAAAGCTCTTCCCTGGACGCAAATTTGCACGCCATTGTTACAACTCATCTAGTAGTATCTCGCCTCCTAACTCTTGGCAGGAAATTCACACACCCTGATGACAACTCTGAATCAACAGTTTATCGACCTAAGCAATACGACTCGGGAACTCATAGGTTTACTCGACGAGACCGATGAAAAATTTTGGCTGATGGTACTTAGGCGTGCGCTGGTCAAAGTGGATGCCCACGAATTGGCCGGGGCTACGCTAATTTTAGGCTGTTATGGCGGCGTAGACACCTTCTCAGATCTGATCATTGGCAAACCTTTAGAGGCTGATGATCCATTGAGCTTTCGCAACTTAAATGCTCGCTTAGACCACCTGCGCACGCAAACTTTTGAGGCAGCTAGACGTATTGCTGCGCGACAAACATGGTGAACAAACCTGCTTTGTGACGGCGACTGGAGTGCACCTGCCGAGGTATTGTCGCTCTCGGGCTGCTCCCTTGTCGTCTTCGTCTTTTTCCTCTCTTTCTTTTCTCTTTTTCCTTTTCTCTTTTTCCTTCTTGTTTATTTTTTTGTCTTTAGTGTAAAAAGAAAAACAGTGTGGCAACATTATTTGCTCACTAGTTAAGATGCTTAAAATTTCGAGAAATCTGCCGGCCTGCGCTCTTTGAATGCAGCTACCGCTTCCAAATTGGCAGGCCCACCCATCAAACTAGCTAGGGCCTTATTTTCTACTTTATAAACCTCGCGCAAAATTTCTCGACGCGGCGCCATCATGAGTTCTTTTGTGGTGACCAAAGCAGCCAGTGGTTGCGCCGCTAGGATCCGGGCGTGCTCATCAACCTTAGCCATTAACTGCTCTGCCTCTGCCAGCGCAAATACTAGGCCTAAATCTTTACATGTCTGAGCGTCCATCCACTGGGAGCTCAAAAGACCCCAAAACGCATTTTGATAACCCATCAGCTGAGGAAAAGTCACGGTGCTGCCGGCTTCAGCAGTTAAACCTAGCGAGGTAAATGGGCAGCGCAGACGAGCGTCGTCGGCCATAAATACCAAATCAGCCAAGCCACAGATGGTGCAACCAAATCCGACACCTAGGCCGTTAACAGCAAGAATGATGGGTTTGGGAAATTCAATAATTGCTTCGAACATGCCTGGAAAGCCATATTTAGGTTCGGACCCACCACGTTGAGCCGCTAAGTCCATACCAGCGGAAAACGCTCTACCAGCGCCTGTTATCACCAACACTTTGACACTGTCATCTTCCGTAGCAGCTACAATGTCTGCAGCCACGGCGTCAAACATATCGTCGTTAAACGCATTCAGGGCTTCAGGTCGGTTAAATGTCAGCGTTCTTACAGCGCCCTTGTTACTAATCGAGGTGAGCATATTCTTATCCTTATATCTAACGCGAAATTCTAGCTCCAAATACTCGATTAACACAAAAGCAAATGTTCTAACACTTGAGCAAGGCGTCTTTCCAGCATACCTTAGGATCCCATACTCAGTACGTTTGGACGGACTATGCCTGATATTAGAGACTTACTTTATGTGCGCTTTGAAATTCCGGACCTAGATAAACAAGCGCAATTTCTCACAGATTTTGGCTTTCAGGTCACAAGAGAACAGGGTTGCCTGTTCGCACGAGGCTACGATGCCCAACCCTACGCTTACATCGCCGAGCAAACCGAAGGCGCCGCTTGTTTTAAAGGTATGGGTTTTGAGGCTCTGTCACGCCAAGAACTAGAACGAATCGCGGCGATGGACAGTGTTCCTATAGAAGAAGTAAACCTGCCGGGTGGCGGTCTTAGAGCACGGCTAATAGATCCAGACGGCAACGAAGTTGATATTGTTTACGGCATAACAAAATCAGCCCCCCTAGCACCGCCATCCCGGTCACCACTCAATCAAGATGAGCCGCGACTTAGATTGGGCCAGCGAGTGGGTTTCAATGCCAATACAGCCGCTATAAAAAGACTAGGACACTGCGTTTTAAACGTCACGGACTTTCGCGTTAGCGAAGCTTGGTACAAGGAGCGGCTTGGCTTTATCACCAGTGATGAAATTTATATTGGCAGCGAAGAGAAAACCCTTGGCGCGTTTATGCGCCTTGATCGAGGCGAGGTTTATGTAGATCACCACACGCTATTTTTAGTCGGCGCTGGGCACGGAGAATTTAATCACGCAGCATTTGAGGTTTGTCATTGGGACTACATAATGCAGTCTCACGATTTTCTGGCGCAACAGGGTTATGAGCAGCGGTGGGGTGTTGGCAAACATCTCTTAGGTAGCCAAGTCTTCGACTATTGGAAAGACCCTTCAGGATTTACCTTGGAGCACTTTACTGACGGTGATTTGTTTAACCGTTCTTTCGGCTCCCACAAGCAGCCAATAGACAAGCTCTTAGCCGTACACTGGGGACCAGAAGGGTCGCCCTAAGGTAAACTACCTTAGAAGCGCGTGTACAAATAGCATTCTAGCCAATATGCGGGCAAGAGGCGGGACGCTATTGGTTAACGTTTAGTGGAACGCCCTCAATCATCGCAATATTGGCCGTGGATGCAACCCAACGATGTGCAGCGAGCTGCTGATATTCGTCGCTTGAGTACCAACTTTTGGCTGCCTGAGCAGACGGAAACTCAATCAAGACCGTTCGGGTATACGACCATTGCCCTTCCCACACCTCTGGTGCTTCGTCCACCGCAAGCATCTTGCCCTCATAGCTGGCAAAAATTTCCATAAAACCCTGCTCGTATTGGGCGTATTTTTCTCGATCATGGATATTGATTTGAGCGGTCACGTACGTGGTCATGTTGCGTCCTATTGAGGTAGCCGTTAACTATAATCACCCCGCTCAGCCATGCACACCAAAATCTGCCTGCGAACGGTAGGTTCGAATCTACCCAAAGACCCTAGTATCACGAGCGTCTATCTCAAGATGACACGTACGAAAAATCTCCCAGAGTGTTTATTGAAGCTCAACAGCGGATATTGCGCACAAATTAGTTCGTGCAATCCCTGCATAGGCTTAGTAATTTCAGATACTTTTGGTATCATCAACTGTATACCAAAAATATCATATTCAACCCTTTTCACTAGGGCTAGCCTTTCGCTCATGTCAGCCCTATGTAAACGTATCAGCAGCGCAAGAAAAAAAGCAGGTCTCACTCAAGAAGCCTTGGCTGACCGACTACAAATAACTCGCGCGGCATGTAGTCATTGGGAACAGGGAATTTCCAACCCCTCAGCCAAAAACCTAATAATGCTCTGCCGGATACTAGAGGTTAACCACGAATGGCTAGTCCTTGGACAAGGGGAAATGTATGCGCGTATTGCTGAAACCGCGCAAGGGTCAAGGAACAAGCCGGGCGACCTCCAAACAGGAGAAGGTCGTGGCGAGTACAAACGGGCTATGGTGAGAACAGACCGTGAAACAGTTCAATTTTCAGAAATGTTCTTCGCATTATCGAAAACTCAGCGCAAAGTCATAATTGATATGCTGAACCTGCTCACATCAAAGAAATCCGCAAAACGTAAATCCAACTAATTTTTGGCGGCTACAAGCAACAAAAATAGCTTCCAAATAAAGCCAATTCGATGTGGCGCAAAATCGAAATCTGTTTACCAAAAGAAAACACCACAAGCATGGTGCAGTTTAGTGACACGGTTTACGTAGGCTTAAAATTTTGCTGCGATAGCCTTTCACTGCTCCCCGGCCCTCAACTTAATCGGCGTACATCCTTCGCTCATGGCCTTCGCTCATGGCCTTCGCTCGGGCGGCGCTAAAACCTCAAGACATCCATCTATACCAATGCCAAGCATGGGCAAAGTTCACGAGGGAGGCAGATTACACTCAACCACTACACAGGGATTTCGCCAACCACACGCTCACCGTATCCAGCGAAAACCCAGCCAACAACAGTGAGGCCATTCTTTGTTACTTCAGTGATGTAGGCGAAGCGCATGGTCCCATGCACTATGTTACTAGGTCCGACAGCAATGCGATTGCAGGACCTGAAGCGGCTTTTTCAACTGACCCTGCTTTACAGCAAAACTCTTGCCCCTATGCCGGTCTAGCGCCACACCTGCTGGCAGTATCTTCCCGTACGGTATTGATATTTATCATCGCGGCACCAATCTAACTGCAGGATACGGTCATCGTTACGCGGTAATGGCATGCTTTAAAGCCGCGGAGAATGATCGGCATGCGTGGCCATTCCACAACACCCAAACTTGTCCAATGTCTTGGACAACACCACACCAGACAAACTCACTTGTTTTGGTGTTGCGCCGCCGGGAGATGGGTTCTGGACGAAGGTAACACTAGACAGGGCTAAGGTAAGGTATCCAAACTGGGATGTAACCCCTTATCAAGATGCGCTAGAGAACTAACTGGCTGGTTGCTACCGGTCAGCTAGCAGGCCATAGCCATCGCAAAGTCTCGGCGAACAAAGCCCCACCGTGCCTAAGGTTGTGTCCGCCTGTGCCAAATTCAAATTGATATTCATAGCCTGCAAATTCTAAGGCCGATGCAATCTGTTGATTGGCTAAAGGCCAGCTACCTGTGACAATCTGCGCGTCCATTTCACCACTTTGTAAGAACACTTTTAGGTCCTTACGCTCAGTGCTACGAATAAGATACGGGTAGTTATGCCCGCCGCGAATATTAGTGAATGAGCCACAATGACTGATCACATTGCCAAACTCATCCGGCCTATGCCACGCGGCATTAAAGGCACAAATACCGCCGCTAGAAATGCCGCATATTCCTCGGTTAGATGGGTTTTCGCTCAAATTCAAACCCAACTCCTTAGTAACAAACGGCAGTAGTTCTTGGCATAAAAATTCTACGTAGTTAGGGGTACAAGAATCATACTCAAAACTGCGCTGTTGGTTCGCGATAGGGTCTGGACGAGCATTTTTCGTGACTACTATACCCTTAGGTATACCGGGGTTAACAAACACTGCAACCGTAGCTGGGATAGCGCCAGTGGCAATCAAGTTATCCAACACGTTAGCCGCGCGAACACTGCCTTTGCTGCTCAGATAACCATCACCGTCGTTAAACACTAACAAGTTCTCTGGGCGAGCATTAGCACTCCTCAAAGCAGGCACATAAACCGAGAACTTGCGCTGGGCCTGGGGATAGAACCTACCCTCGGACCAATCACGAAAAACATGCACCAGACCTTTCTCTACACCCGCAACCTCAAAGGCCTCTGGGCAAGGATGGTAATGCACATCTCCTGCGGTATTGAGAGCCTGTAGGATTTCAGCATTGGCCCGACCGTTCACTTGGAATTCGAAACTATGGTGATCGCCCCAAGCTTTATCTAAACCAAGTGCTTTAAATGTTTCTAAAAGCATAAATGCTCCTCAAATCTAAATCCGCTCCTCGACCTTATTCAACCAACGCCTGATAAACCCGCGCACGTAGCTCACGTCGAATCGGGTAAGTAGAAGACGGTATCAACTGCGTAAAGAAAACCACGAACAGATCTTCCACTGGATCAATCCAAAAGAATGTACTGGCAGCCCCGCCCCAGTGATGCTCACCTTTGGAGGTGATAATGGATGCCGTTGGCGGATCTAGTACCACGGCAAAACCTAGACCAAAACCAATACCATCGTAACTGGTCTCACTCCAAACCGGTTGCCCCATAGCCGCCATATCGCAGTCGTTTGGTAGTTGATTAGTGCGCATAAAACGCACTGTCGTTGGGCTTAGTAGCCGCGCGCCGTCTAGTTCACCACCGTTCAGCAGCATCTGGCAAAAACGTCCATAGTCTCCGATACTGCCAACCAAACCGCCGCCGCCAGAATCGGACGTTGTTGTTTTGAAATACCGTGACTTACCCGACCCCTCTTGGAGCGTTAAACCACGCTGCTCAACCTTTGCTAAATCAAGGCCCGCTTTACCGACACTGCTCATATCCACACCATTAGCAGGACCGTACAAGGCGGAAAAACGATTCTGATTTTCAGCTTTAACTTGAAAGTCTGTGTCATGCATTTGTAGTGGTGTGAAAATCCGCTGCTGCAGAAAATCAGCTAAACGCATACCCGACCAAACTTCCACAAGACGACCTAATACGTCTGTGGAGACACTGTAATTCCACTGGCTGCCCGGTTGAGAAATCAATGGAATCTTAGCTAACCGATTAACGACATCGGCAAGGCTATCTTTATAGCTTATAAACTCAATGTCTTGGGTCCGATATTCCGCGTCCACAACATTGCTTTGCATAAAGCCGTAGGTCAGCCCCGAAGTGTGTGACAACAGGTGCTTCACGAGCATGGGGCTGGTTTGCGCCTCCGTCTCATCTAGGCTGGCATCACCACCGCGCCAAACAGGTGTTGTAGCAAATTCAGGGATATATCTAGCAACGGGGTCATCTAGCTGAAAGCAGCCCTGTTCGTAGAGCATCATTGCAGCGACTGAAGTGATGGGTTTGGACATAGAGAATATCCGCACCACACTGTCTTGGCTAAATGGCTTCGCTATTTCCTTATCCGCAAAACCCGCAGCTTCCAGATAAGAAATTTTACCTTGGCGACCAATCATCACACTAGCGCCGGCTAAACGTTCGCCACTAACCTGCTCTTCTAGCCATTGCGTAACTCGCTCTAAACGCTCTTCACACATACCCACTAACGATGGATGCACTTGCTCTAACATCGAACTTCCTTACATTTTTAAAACTAAAATCTCGCTTCCACAAAAAATTTTACCAAGTGGCCCTGCAAGTAACTATCGCTCACCAACGCGCCTATTGCTGGGGTAACTGAGCCTGGATAACCGCGAGCTTTTCTTTGGATAACGAGTATTGACTGAGTAGATACACCGGTAGAAAAAAGAAACAAGGTATTAACAGACCGTCAACAACGCCCAAAGTAATTAGAGTATCCGCGCCAACTTCTCCAGGCGTAGCTTGCGTTGGAAACGCAATAACATGCTCAAGCAACAACCCGCCTACAAATAGTCCAAGGCCCGCAGTGGTCTTACTGGCAAAACTGAACGCGGATGCAAAAACGCCTTCTTGACGGCGGCCCACCAACAATTGCTGTTCGTCAACCATGTCGGGCAACATTGCCACCACCATGACCGAGAACAGTGTTACAAAGAACATTTGAATACAAGTGAACAGCACCAACAATGGCAGCAATTTGGGGTCGCCATTAGCTGGCCAAACATCAGTGAACCGAAAAGACACTTTTGTCACCAACGTAATAATCAATAGCACCAAACAAACAACAGCAATATCACGCTTACCAAAACGGTTTTGTAGGGAGCGAGTAATAGCAAACGCTACAAACGCAAAAACGATGGACAGACCAAGCCAGCGCAGATCTTCGCTACGCAGCTCCCAAAAATAGGTATTCATATATATATCAAATACAGCGCCAGTGCCTGCCGTTGCAAAAAAAGTCAGCGAGACGAAAAAAAACAAGCGGAAGTTCTTGCTCGCAAAAGCAAACCGAATTTCTGTTAAAAACAACTGCAAATTGAGTGGCGTGGGGTCAGTAGGCTGACGTAAATAGGGGATCTGGTCGCGCGTAAAGTGTGTGGTAATGGTTGCCCAAAGCATCACTAAACCAGCTAACCAAAAAGCAAGTACAGGATAGTTATTGGCATCTAGCTGACCATAACTCTCGCCGATGTCTTGCATTACAAATGAATAAACAAGAACCTGAAAAGCAATGCCGCCAACCCACGCCATGGCAACACGATAAACAACAATACTGGTACGTTCTTCGTAGTCGTCGGTCAGCTCTGCAGACAGCGCTGCCCACGGTACAACATAAAGAGTAAACGCTAACCGCGCGGCGACGGCCCAAAAGCACAGCCATGCGAGCAATGCTTGCTGGCTTTCCCAGTTTGGCGGAGAGAAGAGGCAAAATAAAGATATGCCTAACGGCAGAATTGCCATGTACATAAATAGATGGCGACGCCCCAGACTAGGAAACAGGCGCGGCTTAAAGTTATCGGAAATAGCGCCCATCAGCGGGTCGGTAATGGCATCAATGATGAGCGTAACCGCCAGCACCAATGACACCCAACTTGCAGACAAACCTAGAATTTGCGAGTAGTAGAGCAACAAAAATGTATTGAAGACAAATTCTTTATAGTTGCCTGGCATTGAACCCACGCCATGGGCCAACTTAGTCTCTATCGATACTCGCCCCAACCTGTCTTCGGGTCGCAGATACTCAGCGGGATTATCTAGCTTACTAGTCACACTGATCAGTAATGGTCAGGGCAGTGAGGAGCGTATTGGGTAGCCATCAAGCGGTCTAGTCGAGTAATTGCAGAGGCGTCACCGTCAATCAACCCCCAATTAGCCAGATCTCGAGCTCGATACATACCACAAAATAAAGACGTTAGGCTTTTCACAGATAAAGTTACATCTGCGCTTTTGCTACTCGCCGCAACGCTGGCTTTAGCACCTCCCTCTTCAGTGCTTAGGCGCCAACAGCCATTATTCCATTTCGCCAAATCGTCGCCAGCAACGCCAATATTGATATCCGCTTCTACATCGTAACCGCGCTGAGACAGCGCGCCAGCCACATCCACAATGCGCCACCAACTGGCTTCAGTATCTTGACTGTGGAGCATTCTGGGTTCTTGGAATAATGCCAATGCAGGATCGTCCATAGGCGCATTGGCCCAAGTAACACGCCCGACCAAGTCATGCTTACCGATAAACCGCCAAAGACTTTGATAGGAGGCTAAATCTAACCACGCAAAGTCACGGATTTTTATTTCTTGAGCGCGCGCCCGATTATCAACTAGGTTGGCTCGCAAGGTGTAAACAACATATCCAAGGGGTGCGTGAAGAGAACCGGCTATGGCAATATAAACGGGGCCATCAGGAGTGGTTTCATCTAAGGTACTATTCAGCCAAAGCGACTTACCCCGATGTAGGTAGCCTGTGCGTTGGGCAATAAAGTTTTTATATACCTCACGCGCCGCATCCAACCCCTGAGCCGGGGTATATCGGTTCACTACAGGCTGCGTCAACGCAGCATTTGCGGGATCCGCAGCCAGCTGAATATCAACCGTGTCTACGGCATAGTTTCTATTTAGACCAGCATGGGTAAAACCATAACGCTGATATATAGCAGCTTGAGAGGCCCAAAGCCCGGCAATGGTCTGGCCGCGATCTCTTTGCTCAGCAAACGCCCTAGTCATAATTTTGCGTAGCAGGCCCATGCGTCGATATTCAGGACGCGTACCCACCGTTGAAATACCTGCCATAGCCATAGCCTTGCCGTTTACCCGAGTGGTAAAAGGGAATGCACAGAATGATGTGGCCATGGTGGCTTGATCTTTATCAGTGCGAACAGCGTCATCAAATGCACAAAGGGTCCACTCAGCTTTAGTGCTAGTGGCGACAACATTATCTTCGCCGTCGCCAAAAGCACCCGCGTAGGAATAGGAGCCCATCAATCCAAGCTGGCCCATCTCTTCATCTTTGGCAGGCCTAATATCAAATTCCAAAATGTACTCCCCAATCAACTTCTACAAAACGGCTTAGTTCTTAAGGCTTTAGCGTTGTGCGGTCTTTTCGGCTATTGCTTCACTTTCTAACAAACGCGCACCACGCAAGATATTACCCATGGCATAGTTTCCTTCATGGCAAGCATACTCATAAACCTTACCTTGGGATGCTTGCCAGACATAAGCACCACTCCAAGGCTGAGTCCACGCGGTGTCGTCTTTAACCGTGAAGTCATAAAGCAGGTCGCCATTTTCTTGTAACGTAAAACGCTCAATCAAATAGAGATTTTCATCGCCTCCATACAGACCTGTTTGATTACGGAAGTTAGTGGTCTCAACCACCAAGGTATCACCTTCCCATCGACCAATTGCATCGCCCAACCACGTGCGATGGCTAGCTGGGCCATGCTCGGCGTTCATACGAATAATCCGGGCATCGTGGACCATCTCTAGAAGAATCATTATATGATCTTCAGTCTGCACAATGCGCTTATAGTTGTTGTATAACCCGGGCAAACTGGGAGGGCCGGCACTAAAACCAAGTAAGCAACGTTCGGCTAACGCCAAATCTTCAGGGCCATCAAAAGGGCCATGACCACCCTTCTTCAGCCAAGACGCAGTACCATCATTGGTATAAGCAAACGAACTGAAGTTGTCCGCCATAGCTTGCATGCCGCGAGGCGTCATTGCCGGCTGCCGGCCATTTGCAGGAGCGTAGACTATGGATGTTCTAATTTGACCGTTAAGTTCAGAGACATCACTGCCCGGGTCAACCCAAAACGTGTTGTAACCACCTACTCCGCCAGCACCAAAGCCATGCTGACCGTCACCGCCACTGGGCGGTGCTTCACGGTTAGGATCGCTGACTTTGTCTGCATCTGATTGCAGCAAGCCACTCATCTTTTTCAGCACTTCAGCCTCGGCGCGAGTCATAAATTTCTTATCGCCCAGCTCTTTGGGGCGATTCAGTGGGGTCAGTGTGCCGCTGTCATAAAAGCCGGATAAGTCAGGTTGACCCGAAGCAGTACGCTTAATATCAGCCTGCGCTAAGCAAGCAGCGAACAAACAGCCTAAAACTAAAACAAACTTTTTATACATATCTCTCTCCCTATCCCTATCCCTATCACAAGTTGCACTCATGTTGAGCAAAGCCCATCTCCTGAGCTTACCGCTCAAAGGTGCAGTGTAAAAGGTGGGGAGTAAAGGTATGAGAATCTGTCAATTCCGAGTTTGGGCATCTAGCGGGCCATGAATAAGGGTTTGGGCCTGTTTATTGCTGGTCTGTGATATGCCAAAGATTTTCAAAGGACAACAAAGCAGGTCTACTGCCTTTGGACGCTCTTAAATCGACAATTATGCCAGCACCCTTATTCGTCCAATTCTGCCATTGCCATCATCGAATGGGTGAATCAATTCAAATTGGGCATGCAATACCGCTGCCTGAACAATTGGGTCTAATGAAGCATCAAGCTGATTTGACGAATCTATAAACTGTTCGAGAAGCTCTTGTAATACAACTGGGGGCGGCGGGACGTATGTAGCTTTGTCTATTGTACAACCTCGAGGGCCAATCCAGTTTTGAGTCCCTCTAAATTGCCCAGGATTTTTATCTTGTCCACCGGCACCTTGCATCAGGTTTTCATGCATTTGCCTAAGCAAGTGGAGGGATAGGGGACCAGCTCCCAATTTCTGCCCTGCTGTTCGCAGTGTGTTTCGATAATTTAGTATTTCTTGTATGTCAGCATATTTTCCTAGCTTGAACTCCTCACCCGCGATGTTGGTAGAGTTCATTAGCTGTGGCAACAGTCCCCTCTATTTTTGAGGATAACTCTGCTTCTTTCATGACTGAAGGGGATAACATAACGTCAGGGTTTATTAGGCTTTCCGGTAGTCCGTCATACCTAGCTAGCGTCGCGTTGGCCTTACCAATTAGTGCCACTATAGACCCTAAGTCTATGTTTTTATTTGAGAATATGCCCTGATATTGAATACTCATTTTTGTATCCTGTATCCGACACTAATACATTTGTATATGTTATTCACCGCTTCCATCATACACAAATGTATTGGTGTCCATTCGCGGCGCTGCTAGGTTCCAGAATATATAGGAGCAATGAAGGATCCTCATAAGGGAACAAACACCTGCCTCGACGAGTACTTTGCCCTTGAACCAATAGAGACCCTCGCTCGGCAGCTGTTAGGAGAGAACGTCCCTCTATTTTACCTTTACACTAAACCCGACAATCATAATGCTGATACCAACGCGAATGGCACTAAGCCCCATAAGCTTACAGATTCAGGCATAGTGTTAATGAACGATTACTTGAATCAAGTCACGACATAACTAAAAATCAGCAAACTGGTACAAATCTCCCATCCAACACAGGCACTAAAATGTTCACGAAAAAAACCACAGCAAAAATACTTCGCCAGGTTTCCATACTAGCTGGCAGCGCACTGTTAGCTTTCTCTAGTTCAAGCAGTTTTGCAGATGATCATGGAGGGCACGCACAACACTCAGACAAGCGCGTATACGAACTACGCACATACACCACTTTCCCAGGAAAATTGGATGCATTGGAAACACGTTTTAGAGATCACACTATGGCGCTGTTCGCCAAGCATGGCATTGAAAATATTAGTTATTGGAAACCACTAGAGCTGCCTAACACCCTAGTTTATTTGGTAGCACACCCAAGTCTTGCAGAAGCAGCAGTCGCGTGGAAAGCGTTTGGAACAGACCCTGCGTGGCAAACTGTCTATGCAGCGTCTATTAGCGAAGGCCGCTTAATAGAAAATATCGACAAGGTATTTATGACGAAGACAGACTATTCGCCACTGCCATAAACCACAAGACAGAATTCAAAAGCCGGTTTAAAACCCGGCTAACCTTTCCGAAGTATCAGTAATTTGCGGATATTCCTGGGCCAGCTCAGCCTCTAACGCATCAATCATTCCGTGTCCTTGCTGAGAAATATTGTATAAATCCTTTATGGCTGCCACTGCAGATGATGAATTCGCAACGATGTCAGCGGCGCGTTGGGCCACCAGTTCATCTAACGCCTCGATGTCCTCAACGGCGGCGCAAGCCATGCCTAACTCAACCGCTTCAGCACCTAAAAATGTTCTTGCCGTAAAAGAAAGCTCTTTGGCTCTGCGCAAGCCAACCGCCTGAGCTAGTGTTTGCGTCATCCCCCATGTTGGGCGCAGGCCAAACTTGGCATGAGTGTCACCGAACTTAGTAGTATTGGTGGTATAAATAAAATCACAGTGCAGGGCTATCTCTAGAGCGCCTGTAAAACACGCACCGTGGACTTTTGCAATAACTGGCATACGCGCACCTCGAATGGCTAGATACGCGCGCTTGGCAGGCGCGTCAAAAACATCGCCCACTTTACCGCCCATAGGCTCGGTGCCTTGCAGCACTTTCAAATCAACTCCGGCGGAGAACGCTCGGCCCGCGCCCTCCAGAATTACAACAGACACCTGAGCATCGGTGTTAGCCGCGTCTAAAAGCTGAGCAATACCTTGCAACATCTCGGGCCGAAAAGCATTCAGCGCATCAGGTCGGTTGAGCGTAATAGTTAAAACGCCATCGACAAGTGTGGTAGCCAAAAATTCTGTGGGAGAGTTGTATGTGTTCATTATGTTCCTTTTTTTCGGCTTAGAGTCCGGCCTTCTTAATCGCCTAACTAAATGTCCTTCGGGCTAGTATGTTACGCATTTGAGACGGCCGTCTCAGCTTCACCGGATCTCGCGCACTTTGCCGGATTGATTAGCGCTAGTGCTGTTTTACAACAGCACCTAGTAATGGCAAATGCTAGTGCTAGTTCCAGTTATAGAACTTCGAACAAACCTGCCGCCCCTATGCCGCCGCCAACACACATGGTAGCTACAACATACTTAACACCACGGCGTTTACCTTCGATCAAAGCGTGGGCAACCATGCGTGACCCTGACATACCGTAAGGGTGACCTACAGAAATGGCGCCGCCATTTACGTTGAGCAACTCATCAGGAATACCCAACTTGTCACGGCAATAAACGACCTGTACAGCGAATGCTTCGTTCAATTCCCATAGACCAATATCATCCATGGTAAGGCCATTCTTTTCTAACAACTTTGGAATAGCGAAAACTGGGCCAATACCCATTTCATCAGCCTGAGTACCCGCAACAGCCATGCCACGGTACGCGCCTAACGGCTGAAGTCCACGTTGCTCAGCTACCTTAGCTTCCATCAATACACAGGCGGAGGCACCGTCAGATAGCTGTGAAGCATTTCCGGCGGTAACATGCCTGCCTTCTTTAATGACCTGACCACCGCCAAATACTGGCTTTAGACCTGACAAACTCTCATAGGTTGTACCTGGACGATTGCCTTCGTCTTTATCCAGATTCATTTCTATTTCATTGACCTCGCCAGTTTCCTTATTCATCAGCTTCATAACCGAAGCCAATGGCACTATCTCATCATCAAATGCACCAGCCTGTTGAGCCGCAGCAGTACGAGCCTGAGATTGCGCAGCGTAAGCATCTTGATCTTCACGGCTTACCCCGTAACGCTCACCAACAATCTCTGCGGTTTCAATCATTGGCATATACAAGCCAGGCTGATTTTCAATTAACCACGGGCTTGGTGTAGTGAACATATCGCCGGTTTGGTTGGTTGAAATAGATTCAACACCACCGCCAATAGCAACATCCATTCCGTCAGCAATAATTTGCTTGGCGGCAATACCAATAGCCATCATGCCTGAAGAACATTGGCGATCTATACTTTGGCCCGGGACACTATCAGGAAGTCCTGCTTCCAAAAGACACTGACGAGCAGTATTAAAAGCACTGCTCCCCATCTGTAGAGCCGCGCCCATAATTACGTCTTCTACTTGGGCGGGATCAATACCTGCGCGCTGTACCGCGTGCTTAATGGCATGGGCACCAAGGCTTTGACCAAGCGTGCTATTAAATGCACCACGGTAGGCTTTACCAATAGGTGTACGGGCTGTTGAAACGATGACTGCTTCGCGCATATCAATTCCTTCTGTAGTTTTCAGTAGATAAATTTTGTTTTAGGAAGATGTTTAGTGCCCCGAGCCAATGGCTCGGGACAGAGCAAACGCAGATTTAAAAGGTAAATCTACGTTACGCAGCGAACCCCGCCAAACGCTTTGAAATCAATGTATCGGCTTCGCCCATGATTCGATCCATCAACTCTTGCACTGATGGAATATCATAAACAAGACCTGCGACCATGCCGCATGACCATGCGCCAGCTTCCATGGTGCCATCCATCATGATCTTCGGATATACGCCGGCTACTTCAGCAGCGATATCTTCAAACTTAAGATCCGCTCCCATTTCTTGCTCTTTCACTAACAGGCGCTCTACGGCTTCATTTGTCAGCACGCGCTCTGTATTGCGCAGCGGACGCATCACCAAACGTGTGTCTAACTCTGAGGCCGCAAGAATCGCTTGTTTAACGTTTTCGTGCACTGGCGCTTCTTTAGTGGCGATAAAACGTGTGCCCATATTCATGCCTTCAGCGCCCATAGCTAGCGAGGCAACCAACGAACGCGCATCGGCCATACCACCTGATGCGACAAATGGAATAGTCAGCTCATCCGCCGCTCTAGGCAGCAAAATGAAGTTAGGAATATCGTCTTCGCCAGGGTGCCCACCACACTCAAATCCATCTACTGAAACAGCATCACAACCAATGTCTTGGGCTTTAAGCGCGTGTCTAACCGAGGTGCACTTATGGATAACTTTGATGCCTGCTTCTTTTAATTGAGGCAACCATTTCGCAGGGTTGTTGCCCGCTGTTTCCACTGCTTTAACACCGCTTTCAATAATAGTGTTAACCAAGCCCGGATAGTCAGGAGGTGTAAGGGAAGGCAAAAAGGTCAAGTTTACGCCAAACGGCTTATCCGTCATTTCGCGGCAGCGCGCAATTTCGTTAGCGAGCTTTTCCGGCGTGCCTTGTGTCAGCCCAGTAATAATGCCGAGGCCACCTGCGTTAGACACTGCAGCTGCCATCTCTGCTAAGCCAACATAATGCATGCCCCCTTGAATAACTGGGTGCTCAATACCAAATAATTCCGTAATTCTTGTCTTCATAATGTTACCTCTTAGAAAAAATGATCTTTGCCTCTACCAAAATCGGCGCGCCACAATCGGAGCAGCGAAAAGCTACTTCAGATTCAGGGGCGAAGATACTGACCAATGGTCCAGTGGCCTGTCAACACAAGCGCGCAAATTTTAGCTAATAACCTAAGATCGCGATCGCATACGAGCAGCCAGTAGGGGCAAATGCTGGCGGCCTTGAAACGGTTCAGCGCCAATAAAGTAGGTTGGGCTAACCGACAAACCTAGATTTTGAGCGTCAACTGATGTCTGCTCCAAGTGAGCCAAACCCGCCCCTCCAGCGAATGCCGCAAAACCCTCTGTCGCCAAGCCCGTATGTTTGAGAACACTTTCCACACTCACAATTGAATCAACATCTTCATGTAAGCGCCAAAACCGATGCAAAATATCTCTCACATAGCTATCCACATCCTTTTGAGAGCCGTGCGCTTTAGCCCAAGCCAAACCTAAAGCCGGTGCGCTAGAGTACTCTTGGACGTATAGATCTTCTAATGTGTGAGGCGCATAACGTTGCATATCCTGCGCAATATATTCACCGCGAATGCGGCGGTGCATTGACCCGCGATCTTCATCTGCAACTTCAACCGCAGGCTTGCGCAAAGGTTGACCGCGAAAAAAATGCCAATCTAAGTCGATATTTTTTTGCTTAGCCATGGCCAAGGTACCGTTCAGAGCTAAGTAACTTTGCGGCGCTTTGACATCTATATATACCGCTAGCCTAGCATCACCCGCACCCTCATCTGGTGGAAGCTGTGCACCTTCACCCACCTCGTAGGCAACATCTGGCCGATCGCCAGACTGCCCCTGTAAGAACCAGCGAATGAGCGGCAGGTGTTCGCGGCCGAAAAATTGTTCTGGTTTACCGTCTTTTAGTTCATTTCCAGCGGTGTCGACTGACGAGGGCTGATTCGGTAAGACATAAGTCGGCACACCATAAATACCAGATTCAAACGCGTCTGCCTGAAACTGTGCATTAGCCTGCAAGCCAGGACCTTCTGCATAGTCCCTAAAGCCATCAACACTTGCACCCACGTCGAGCAACACCTGTTCCACTGCATGGATGTCCTCAGCATCAAACTCACGCCGCCAAAAAGGCGCGTAAACCGCGTCGATATACTTTTCCAATAAGCTGCCAGGTGCACATTGCTGCGCCAAACTTTCTTGTTGCTTTACCCACCACCAGCCAACTGCCGGTAAATCTGTGTTCCAAATTTTTACTGTGCCACGAACCGTCATATTTCTTAAATTGGCATAACGTCGACAATCAAAGTAGGCATATTTCACGCCAGACCACTGCTCTTTGCTACGGCTTTGTTCGGCCACCTTGCCACTCTTATCCAATTTGGCGGAGCCCAGATAGCTCGCAATATCCAAAACAAATGGACGCCAATCTGCAACAACCCCTATTTCTGCCAACATTTTCCGCGTTGGTTCAACCGCCAAGTAGGCATAGGGACTCTTAAAATCTAAATAGATGATAAGAGGCACCTGAGCATCAGTAGATGTGGCAACCGGGCACTTCAAGGACTTCACTATTGTTTCTCCAATTCTTATTAATTGATACTCAAACACACCCAATAGTGTGCAAAAAAACTATTCCATTCTAGCCGCTAATAGTCGTCCCCAGGACGGTAAGCGCGCTGCAAATTTTGCTGCAATGCCGCTTCGCTGAACCAAGGGTCATGGAGTATCTCTAAAGCATAGTCTTCGGCTTGGTCCGCGTAGTGGGGTGACGTTTCATCCAAAGTTGCGCTACCAAACTGATGTACGCCTTCAACTTTGAGTTTTTTCGATGCATCCCATTCAACGAGATAGTAAAGGCCGTCGCCAGCAACATTAGTTAAGTAGCCGTCTTCTTTTATACCCCGCCCATAAATGGCCCGCAAAATATCTGGCCCACCTGCAACTGGTAAATTGAGTTCTCCGCGCACATGCCGATTCACCTCTCCCCAAGGTGGATTCATGCGCCCAACCGCACCCTCTAATCCACCTATGCAGCTATCTAGTATTTCACTGATCTCTGCCTTACCGTCTTCGTGCCTATTTGTCTTCGGTTGAGCTGCCAAAAACACACAGGTACCCAAAGCTGTACTGGTATTTTCTAAATCGGTACCCAAATCCCAATCCGCCAAAATCTGCTGCGCTCGCCTACGCTTGGCGTCAGTAAATTCAACGTTGGCAATCTGCTTTAAGTAACTGACATAGTCAGTA
Organism: marine gamma proteobacterium HTCC2089; assembly: GCA_905182905.1. Classification (GTDB taxonomy): domain Bacteria; phylum Pseudomonadota; class Gammaproteobacteria; order Pseudomonadales; family Azotimanducaceae; genus UBA4421. Next base: position 113,070 of record CAJJDH010000013.1, read on the forward strand.
TTAGGTGAATAGTACTTGTCATGCTTAATAGCCGAGAATTCTTCTTTACTGATCACTGGACCAAAGGACTGAAAGAGCTCTAAACCGCGGACTGCGCGATTGGTCATATCCATTTGAAAGCCGTGTTCTGGCGCAAAATCTTCAATTTTCACATTGTCCGCGGCTGCGGTAACGTTAAAGGGTGTTTGGTTGGCGCTATGCACATAACCCGAGGCCGGATTACTGACCTGGGGCAAACTGGCAAAGGGTAAGTTTTCCTTCCAGATCAGTGATGCATCGTCACCAGGTAAATACAATGACCAGTCATAACGTTGGTCGCGCCTAGGTGTTAGGGAATTATGTAAAAACATAATATTGCCCTCTTTGTCAGCGTAAACAAAATTGAAGCTGGCAAATGACTGCAATGACATTGCCTCCTTCCACTGGGTAAAATCCGTCGCCTGATTCATACGGTACCACTGCTCAACTTGGCGTAGTTCACCCATACCCGCATAGCGAACGGCGTATACACCATGATCCGTTCGCAGCACTGGCCCGTGTTTTGAAGCCAACACTTCCTGACTGACGGTCCAAGGGAAAAAACCCCATAACCTGATATCAATAGCCACTTCGCTAACGGTTAAGTCTAGCCATTTGCCGTCTAAACGATACTGATTGGGATTTTGCGGATTTATATCTAAGACAAATACATCAACAAGGTCAGGATTATTCACCGTTGCACCCCAGGCGAGGTTTTCAGTAAAACCCACACTCACCATAGGAGTGCCGGGAAACAAACCACCCATCACATTCAAACCTTCAGAACTCTTCAGGTGTGCTTCATACCAAGCCACAGGACCGGTAGTGGGTTGATGAGAATTAATCACTATTCGTGTAGCCCCCTCCGCGGAGATCTTCGGCGCTATAGCAAAGGCGTTAGAACCGATGGGTACGCCACCGATAGAAATTTCATTAGGCGCTTGCTGCAAAATAGCAGGCGGTTCAAATAAAGGCTCTGCACCTTGCACATCATCACTGGGCAACAATAGCTGCTGTGCAGGACGAATAATTTCACTCACCGCGCGCTGTCGAGTCGGCTTGGTTAACTCCTTAATACTGCCCTCAAAACCATAAAAAATCAGATGGCGCAGCATAAAACCCGCTACAACATCTTTGCCCGAGACAGGCAAAATCCGTTCATCTACTTCATCAGGATGGGTCGCGCCATAATAGTTAATGCCATCTGCATAAGCTTCAACATAGGCTCTTACATCTGGGCTAATATCCCATTGGTAATTTTCGTCTATGGTTCGCCACAGGCCCAGCCACTTCACAAGAAAGTCTGTAATTGCGCCATCTTGACCAACATACAGAGCACTATTGCCACGATAAAAGGGCATGGAATCTTCTATCAATTGCCAGTTATCTTCCGCCTGAGCAAAAGCAAATCCAAAGGCGACATCAGGATTAGTGGTGCCCAGAACATGCGGTACACCACGAGTATCTCGGCGAATTGTCACCTCATATTGATCAGACAAATACAAATAGTCTTCCGCTTGAAATGTTGAAGTCGGCCAACCATAACCAACCCATGCTAAAAGCATAATTAGAATCGCCGCAAAACCGCGCAAAACCCATGACTTAGTCATAAACACCCCCAACGCATAATTATTTTTCTCAAGGGTAGAATCATAGCTTAGTTCAATTATTTAGTAAGCTGGGTCCTCACCCGCACACCCAGATGCCACGATGCGGCAGTAACGGACTAATGTACTCCCGAACATATAAGAACAGCTTTTGGTAGCTTTTTGTTAAAACAGCTGTGAAACCTAGCCTTACAGACGCTGTATCAAGACAAACCCTTGACTTCTACACCTCCAAGCCTCAATCTGCGCGCCGCGTGACCTAGTCCCGCACCACCCTCTCCAGCGTATTGCTGGTTAGCGAACATCAACAAGCCGACCCCACCTAGATGCCAGGACTCGAACGCTTTCGATTACGGCATGTGAGAGTGTTTGCTTACCAGGAAAAAATATGACTAATGGAGTCTTTGCAGACCTTGGCCTGCACAGTAGCTTTTGCGAAACCGTAACCGAATTAGGTTTCACCGAACCCAGCGACATTCAAAAAGCGGCAATACCCGATGTCTTAGCAGGCAGAGACTTGTTAGGAATTGCACAGACCGGCACGGGTAAAACTGCGGCGTTCGGTTTGCCACTGCTGCAAAATCTAATTAAGGCTGCGGCAGCAAACAAAGCAAAAATGCGCTGCACCCCTCGTCACCCACGCGCACTGATTCTTGCGCCTACTCGCGAACTAGCGATTCAAATTCACGAAGAGCTTGGCAAACTTGCAGGCAACACAAAAATGAATTTTGCCTGCGTTATTGGCGGGGTTAATCAAAACCCACAAGTTAAGAAGTTACGCATGGGCGTGGATATATTGGTTGCTGCACCGGGTCGGCTGTTAGATCTAATGAATCAAGGCCACGTAACCCTTAGCGAAACTCAATTCTTAGTTTTAGATGAATGCGACCGACTGTTGGATATGGGCTTTATTCCAGACGTACGCAGAATTGTTGGAGCAATGCCAAAGCAACGCCAGACTCTACTGTTTTCAGCTACCATGCCTACCGAAATTGGTCGCCTAGCAAAAGAAATCTTAGACGAACCCGTTCGTGTGGACGTATCTCCAAAAGAAGTTACGGTAGCAAAAATTGATCAGCGCGCAGTTATGGTTAGCACACCAAACAAGCGGGTGGTACTCGAGCACTTACTTAGAGACAAGGACCTTGTTCGGGCCATTGTATTTACGCGTACAAAACACGGTGCTAATAAAGTTGCTAAGCAACTCAACGGTGCTGGTTTTGTAGCTGAAGTGATTCACGGCAATAAAACTCAAGCCGCAAGACAGCGCGCGCTGGAGAACTTTAAGAACGGTAATTCTTGGATCTTAGTTGCCACAGACATTGCTGCAAGAGGCATCGATGTCAGTGACGTTTCACATGTATTTAACTATGAACTGCCCCACGAGCCAGAAAGTTATGTACATCGCATTGGTCGAACTGCGCGTGCAGGCGCAAAGGGCATTGCCTGGGCATTAGTTGACGCAGCAGAAGTCAGCCGCCTCAGGGCTGTTGAACGCTTAACCAAACGCAAAGTTGATGTGGTTAAACTCGACATTGAGCTACCCAACAAGACTTCTAAGCCAACAGAAGATAGTGAGCGCGCAGAGCGACGTCAGGGCCAGCAGCGCAGCCGTCGGCCCGGACAAGGAAGCACCCAAGGTCAAGGTCAAAACCAAGGTGGTAGCCATCGCAGTCGCCGTCGCAGTAGCGGCAAACCTGGGCAGGGAGGCAACTCTACAGGAAACAGTAATGGTAACCGCAGAAGTGGCGAAGCTCAGGCTCAAGGCTCGGAAAATCCCGCAAACAATAACCGCAGTAGCAACGTTAACGGCAACACACTGACCAGTACTAACGAAAACGTTAGTCCATATGGTCGCGTTGGACCACGTGCAGGTTCAAGCAGCGATGGTGGACGTGGCGGCGGTGGCACGCCAAGACGACGACGCAACCCAGCACGTTAGACGCTGGCTGTAACTTCAAATCGTTGCAGCCTAACATCCGGCCTACCTGCGAGGCCGGTGCTGTACAAGGCTCGCTAGTACTTGTTGGCTCTAACCAACTCCGCGAGCACGATACTGCCGGCCCTTAATCTTCGCCCCATTTAGCAAGTTCAAGGCTGCGGGCGTGACATCGCGACGAATAGCCACATAAGTCAAATTATCCATCAAATCGATTTTGCCAACGGCATCACCAGGCACAGTTTTGTCTGCAGTAAGCGCACCTAAGATATCCCCAGGGCGTAATTTACTGCGACGACCACCATTGATTTCAACTGTATAGACACCCGGCCTTCGTAGACCTTCGCCTTCCTCATCCGCGTCCAACACTTCAGGCAAATCAGCAGGCACTTCCCACAACTGCATGGCCTTTCCTTCAGAAAATTCTTCCACCGCACTCAACCGTGACATCTCTCTGTCTGCGACTAAGCTAATAGCTACACCCTGCTTACCTGCTCTGGCAGTACGACCAATTCGGTGTATGTAGACTTCGGCATGAGTTGGCAATTCGAAATTGAACACGCCGTCAACGTTATCAATGTCTAATCCGCGAGCGGCAACATCTGTAGCAACCAATACATTGGCGCTACCATTAGCAAACCGCACCAAAGTTTGATTGCGCTCAAACTGCTCTAAATCTCCGTGCAGTGCGACCGCGTCCAAACCCGCAGCAACCAATGTTTCGCACACGTGAGCGCAGTCAATCTTGGTGTTACAAAAGACCAGGTTCAGTGCTCCACCCCAAACCCGCATGGCAGCCAACAATGGTTGAACTCGGTCGTGTCTGTCTACTGGCAACCAATACTCTCCGATCTCTGGCTTATTATCTTCTTGGGTCACATTGATATGAATTGTGTCTTTACCCATAACCCGACGAATAGATTTAACCCCATCTGGGTAGGTCGCAGAGAAAAGTAAATTTTGTCGCGTCGGCGGCATATAGCTGAGTATTTCTTGAATCTCGTCCTCAAACCCCATATCTAACATGCGATCTGCTTCGTCTAACACCAAAGTATCAATACTCAGAAGGTGCAGGGTTTGTTTATTCAGATGCTTAAGTACTCGACCAGGCGTACCCACAATAATATGCGCACTACGAGATAACGAACCAATCTGGGGACCCAAGGGCACACCACCACATAAGGTAAGCACTTTGGTATTACTGATTTGCGCGGCCAAACTACGCATAGTTTGCGCCACCTGCTCCGCAAGTTCCCGAGTTGGACACAAAATCAGAGCCTGCACATGAAAAGCTTTAGCGTCTATCTTCTGCAAGCAACCCAACGCGAACGCAGCGGTTTTACCACTACCCGTACTGGCTTGAGCGACCACATCTCGACCTTCCAGTATTTTCGGTAACGCAGCAGCTTGCACCGCTGTCATGGTGTTGAATTTAATAACTTCTAACTGAGTTTGTAACTCTGGGCGAAGCGGCAGGCCGGTAAATTTATCCGGGAGAATATATTGGTTTTCTGTCATCGCGGAAGTATAGGCCGTAGCTACCTAATTCCCAGTGTTTTAACAGATAACTTAGGAATAAGTGTTGGTTTTTAGAAATTCTTCCGCTGCAGGGAAGATTATCTCTCTACGCTCATCGCTCAAGCGGTCTAAAGCCCTGGGCATCAGCGCCAAACGCGGGTTTTGCGCAAAGAACTCACGATTCTTTTCAATAAAACGCCAATACAAGCCATCTACCACGTTGCACCATGGACCTTTGGGGTAGTTGCTCATCTTAAGCAAATAGTTAGAACCACAAATATAGGGTTTAGTGGCAAAAATACCTCCGTCGCTAAAGATACCCATGCCATAAATATTTGGACCCATTACCCATGACGCAGAATCCACATACATTTCCATAAACCAACGATGGGCGGCCTTGGGCTCTATTTCGCATAACGTCATGAGGTTTGCGACAACCATCAGTCGGGGAATGTGGTGGGACCAACCCATTCGCTGTGCGGTCTCAATACAGTCATCCAAGGGCACGATACCCGTGCTGGCATCGTACCAACCCGGTGTTAGTTGCCTGTGATGGGACCAATAGTTTTTGCTCGCCTGCTCGGCGCTAAAGTTTTGATAAATACCTCTTACAAACTCGCGCCAACCCATTATCTGGCGAATAAAACCTTCCAAGCTTTGCAACGGAATATCGCGTGTTTGCGCGGCAGTAGTAACACGCTGCAAAACTTCACTCGGAACCAATAACCCAATATTCATGAGAGGACTGAGGACACTGTGAAAAACTGTATCCGAGCGCGTATGCATTGCGTCTTCATAAGGGCCAAAATCAATTAGTCTGTGCGCTATAAAATCATCTAACCAAACAAGAGCACCCTCTCGGGTAGTAGGCCACGCAAAGTCGTCTGCACTCCCAGGGTGTTGTGCAAAGTGCTCTTTCACCAATTCTACGATTGTGTCGAGATGGTTGTTGTGAACAATGGCTGGCAGTTGTGGCGGGAACACGTCTTTGGGTAATTTTTTTCGGTTGTCCGCGTCAAAACTCCACTGACCACCAACAGGCTTGCCCTCTGGGGTCATCAAACTATTTGATCTGATTCTTTCAGCCTTATAAAAAGCGGCCATTTGCGGCTTTTTACGACCTTTAAGAAAACTCTCAAAACGTTGCCTGTCACACAGAAACATTGGCGAGGCAATTTCCTTAGCGACAATGTCGGCGCTAGATAAAGCCTTTGCTAAATTGGTCTGGGCAGCTTTACCTTCAACCTCAAAATGCAGAAGCTCGGTGTAATTATTAGTTTGAAAGCAATCAACAAGAGCGTCGTTAATCGCCACCTGGCAATCTAAATTGAGCTTTGTGTAATGCACTTGTAAGCCAACCGCACGCAGTTCATCTGCATAAGCTCGCATGGCTGCCAATATCAGCACTATCTTTTGTTGGTGGTATTTAAAATGGCTGCAAAGAAAATAGTCCTCAGCCATAAATATTCCCGTTGGATTCAGCGCAAGCACTTGGTCAACGGGAAACAACTGATTACCCAAGATAAATAGCAGGGTGTTAGGCGCTTTGGCGACCATACAAATTCCTCAATGAATTACCAATTTCTAACTTAGTAATGCGCGACTTTAAGCATCGCGTCGCAAATTCCGCCGCATTTTGATGGATCCAAACGGTAGTTTTTACTCCGCAGTCACATCAAAAAGTGCAAACAAATAGTTCACATTTGTAAAAATTTGACCGTAAGAGTATTCGAGTTCGGGTGAACGTGCAGTGAAGAGTAATTGCCTGCTGAGCCGAAAACCTTGCCGAGGTTAGCTTATTTACTGCCGTTAGCGTTGCGTGGACCGAACAAACGCACCAAAGGCAACCACAACGGCTTGAAGGGTACTTTTGCCTCAACTAGTCCTTGCTCGTAGATTTCATAGATCTGCACAGGATTCATAGACAGTTGTTTGCGATACTCAAGCAAAACAGCTCGTACAAGGGAATATTCGGTTGTCCAGGGTTGCCCGTAAACGAAATGACTGTCTATAGGACCCATACGAAAAAGACCGAAAAAGACCATCGGTGCATGTAATCCCATGCTAAACGAACGCCACTGGTAGCCTGGTTTCACATCGAGGACTGAATTCGCAACTACTATCTTTTCATCTTCAAACTCGACCCCACTTAACGATTGGTGGGTGAATGAATACCACTGCACTACCTCATAACTAAATAAAGCAAATTTGCGTACTTTGAGACCTAGTCCTCCCAGATTGAGACTCACGAGCTTCCACTTTTGATTGACAGACCTTCATTTTACCCTTGTTAAGGCACGCAATCTAAGAATCATTCAGGATTCTTCATCGATTTTGTAACCAATATCATTACAGTGGGAATTAGACTCAACAAAATGATGCTCAAGGCTGCCGTTGAAGCCTCAGCAAGGCGCTCATCGGCGGCTAGTCTAAAAACTCTAGTTGCTAGGGTTTCAAAGTTGAACGGCCGCATAATCAGCGTTGCCGGCAGTTCTTTCATCACATCAATAAAAACTAATAGAAGACCCGTCAAAACCGCCGGTCTGAGTAAAGGAAGGTGGATTGCACTAAGCACCCGGCTTGGAGTGGCGCCCAGGCTGCGCGCTGCCGCGTCGAGGTTATAATGCAACGCAGCCATACCCATATGACTGCTGTTATAGGCAACAGTCAAAAAACGCGCCACATAGACAAAAATCAAACCGGCTACAGTGCCCGTTATAAAAAGCCCGCCTACGATCTCAAAATTATCGCGTAAAAACCCACTCAATGCCCGATCAAGAAATGTTAGAGGCACAAGTAGCCCCACCGCCAATACCATGCCGGGTATTGCATAGCCTAATGTCGCGGTACGCACAGCGAGTTTGACACCCGTACTGGCTCGCAGACGTTGTGCGTAGTTCAGCCACAGTGCGGCCAAAGCACAGAGAATTGCTGCAATGCCGGCCACATACACGCTGTTAAATAACAACTCGGAGAAGCCTTTGCCGATCATGGGATCACCCTCCAACAGCGCATGATTAAGCAGTACGGCAAAAGGCAAAACAAAGCCCAGCAATACAGGTACGGTGCAGGTTATGGTAGCGCCAATGGCTTTTACACCGGTGAGCGGTACGAGTTCAGTAGGCGTGCTCCTACTTACCGGATTGAAGTGTTGCCCACGCCGAGCGAATTGTTCGGCTACAACCAATAGCGCAACGATTACAAACAGCCATCCTGCCAATTGTAGTGCAGCTGAATGCTCGCCCATGGCGTACCAAGTACGAAAGATACCAGAGGTAAAAGTAGGTACTCCGAAGTGCTCGACCACGCCGTAATCTGCGACGGTCTCCATGAGCACTAGGGCTATGCCGCCGGCAATCGCCGGCCTAGCTACAGGCAAGGCAACGCGCCAGAATACGCGCTTACTGTCAGCGCCCAGCACACGAGCAGTTTCATGCAGCGCCACCGACTGCTGCATAAAACTGGACCGAGCAAGTAGATAAATATATGGGTAGAGCACCAGGGCAATGACAAAACCTGCGCCACCTAAGGAGCGAATCGACGGGAAGTAGTATTCGCCTCCTTGGAGATCAAATGCGGTGCGCAAAAAGCCTTGTACCGGACCGGCAAACTCAAAAAGGTCAGCGTAAACATAACCCACTACATACGCTGGCGCCGCCAAAGGAAGGACTAGCGCAGGAGTTAAAATCTTACTTAAAGGAAAACTAAAATTTGCGCTCAACCAAGCAGTACCGACTCCAATAATAGTTGCCACGGAGCCGACCAAGGCCATCAGCGCAAAGGTGTTGTATAAGTAGGTAGGCAATACAGTCTGGCGGATATGCACCCATACATCACCGCTTTCACTACTAACGTCCAAGGGCAGGAACAGCGAATACAGCAAAACACCAATGGGCAGAGCCACTGGAATAGCGATCAGTAACACACCCGACATCCAAATCGGCGAATGATTTTGCGTCAAATTTCAACGTCCCTATTTTGTAAATACCATGCACGGCAACGGACATTAAGGCAGTATGCCCTTTGCTTTTAAACCTTTAAGAGAACTGCAAAAAGTACTTCAAATATGACGATAGCCTTTCGTGACATCAGCCATAAGTTCGGTAACCAAACCGCCCTCAGTAATATTGACCTAAACGTGACTGATGGCGAAATAGTCTGCATCTTAGGACCCTCTGGTAGCGGCAAAAGTACCCTACTACGCATAGCCGCAGGCCTAGAACCGGTACAAAACGGTGCCATCTATCTTGGCGATCAACTCATGGCTGATGCATCTACTAACCCGCCACCAGAGCAACGGCCTATTGGCTTAGTCTTTCAGGACCACGTGCTATTTCCACATCAGACCGTGGCGGAGAATATAGCATTTGGCCTACACAACCAAAGTAAAGCTCAGCGCCGAGTCACAGTAGAGGAACAGCTGGCCAGTGTAGATTTGGTCGATGTGGCGCAGCGCTACCCGCATACATTGTCAGGGGGACAACAACAGCGAGTGGCATTAATTCGCGCATTAGCCACTGAGCCCGCCGTAATGTTGCTAGACGAACCCTTCGCCAGTGTTGACACGCCACTGCGACGTAAACTACGTGAACAAGCGCGGCTCACGCTAAAAGCGGCGGGCACGCCAACCCTGATGGTCACCCACGACCCGGAAGAAGCAATGGATATGGCTGATCGTATTTTGGTCTTAGTAGACGGCCAGGCAGTGCAATTGGGGACTCCCGAAGCGCTTTGGCGGTCACCAAAAAATGCATTTGTCGCCCAAACTATCGGTGGACTTCAATCTATCCAAGGCAGGGTATTTGGAGATCAGGTTCAAACCAATTTTGGCAATATTCCAATCAGCTGTGTCAATAACCGACAGGAACTGGAAATAAATTCTGGCGAAAGCGGCTTTCAAGGAGCAAGTGCGCTGTTAGAGGAAGGTGCTACCGTCACTCTCGGCATCCGCCCGCATACGTTGGAGTTAACGCCATCATCGGGCCCTGGAGTGATAAGCGACAAAAGATTCTTAGGCCAACGCTACTTAACCCTGGTTACAGTTGGTAGCGAGCAAATGCGGGTCGAGACCATTACCGAAAAGGTTCTGCCAATAGGCGCTTTAGTAGATATAAATTTTGCCTCCGTGGAAGCCATAATCTATAGTTAGATGATAACCATTCTCATTTAGGCTAAATAATAGTGATTTACCCAACAATACAAACTTCAGTTCGAATATGCGCCGCGTTCATTATCCTACTTAGTTTGCTTGGACAGAACCTTGCCCATGCTAATGGCGAGGTTAATGTCTACTCCGCTCGCCACTACGATACAGATATGGCGTTATACGAGCACTTTACCAAGCTCACGGGAGTTAAAGTTAACTTGATTGAGGGTGGTAGCGATGCGTTGATCGAACGTATCGTTAATGAAGGCGAATTCAGTCCAGCCGATATGTTAATCACCGTAGATGCAGGTCGCATTTGGCGGGCTCAAGAAAAAGGCATTTTTCAGGCCATTGAATCTAAGACTATGAATGAGCGAGTGCCTGCCCATCTGCGCAACGCAGACGGCTTCTGGTATGGGCTTTCAAAACGCGCCAGAGTTATAGCATTCAACAAAAAGCGCGGCTTACCTATAGAAGTTAACAACTACGAAGACTTGGCGAACCCTGCTTTAGTCGGCCAAGTGTGTATGCGTACATCATCAAATATCTACAACTTGTCGCTAATGAGTGCGCTGATAGAAGCCAGTGGCGAAACTGCCGCTGAAACTTGGGCCACTGGAGTGGTAGCCAATTTTGCCCGGTCACCCCAAGGCAACGATACCGCTCAGCTTAAAGCTGTTGCCGCTGGTGAGTGCGGAGTTACGATAGCGAACACTTACTACCTAGGGCGCATCCTAGGTTCTGAAAAAGCTCAAGACAAAGCTATTGCAGCAAGCTTGGGTGTGATTTTTCCAAACCAAGGTGAACGCGGTAGCCACGTTAATATCAGTGGGGCGGGCATCACCAAATACGCGCCGAACAAAGATAACGCTGTACTCTTCTTGGAGTACCTAACAAGTGATTTTGCCCAACGACTGTTCGCCGAAGGCAACAATGAGTACCCGATTTTGGGCCCAGCCACTGGACCCGTGGCAAAGCTTGGTAGATTCAAAGAAGATAATGTAGATGTGCAGGTTTTAGGCCAACGCCAAGCCCAAGCGGTTAAAGTATACGACCGCTCCGGCTGGCAATAGCGATAGCTGACCGCCAACCACCAATTATTCTTACTGGCTGCCGCAGACCAGTTACACACTAAAACTAGATAGGAAATACCTTTAATGATTAGCACATTGCAGACATATACAGGCGTTGTCGGACGAGTACTCTTGGGTGTGTATTTTCTTATACCGGGCATCAGTAAGATCACCAATTTCCAAGGTAATGCTGACTACATGCAGGAACAAGGCATGATCTTCATCCCATTTTTCTTGGTACTCACGATCATCGTGCAACTTGGGGGCGCTGGAGCGCTAATTGCTGGTTACCGTGTAACATTTACGGCATTCATACTAGCAGGTCTAACATTGGTCATAAGTGTAGTAATGCACGACTTCTGGAATATTGAAGCCGGTATACAACAAGCACACGAAACACAGAACTTTGTCAAAAACCTTGCGATTATGGCAGGCCTAATGGCGTTGGCTGGAGGCCAGAGAACCCACGCACTTAGTGTGGATAAGAGCAACAGTTCAGATCCGGCCTAATAGTCTAATTGCGGGCTTTTCGCCGTAACCACTAGCGGCGAAAATGCTCGTCACTCAGACAGTTTTTTCGTCAGGCAACCAACGCTCATTATCAGCACCCACACTTTTCGGGGGCCGAGTGGGAGGCAGGTTATGCCCATTGAGGCGAAAGCCTATTGCGGGCAACCGCACCTTGGTTTGTTCGGACCCAACCGGCAATGTTGCAAGCAGCCCCCTTGCCTGAGGCTGACCTTCCCCAAGCAACTCGCTCAGTGATCGTACGCGACTGGCGGGTACGCCTTGTGCATCAAGTAGGGTTTCCCAAACTGCCGCTGGCCGACTAAGAAACGCTTTCGCAATTTCGCTCCGCAATGCATCAAAGTGATCGCGCCGCACCTTTGGTACAGCCCACCTTGGGTCTTGAGACCACTCTGGATGACCCAATACTGCGCACAAATCGACAAACTGCCGCTCATTATTCGCCGCCAACATAATATTGACACCGTCTGCCGCGACAAAACATCCCGACGAGGGTGAACCACTAGCGGCCTCATTACCTAGCTTTGGTACATCCTCACCGGTAGTTGCTACAGTGACGAGATTATTTGCCATGAGATTCAAAGCAGTATCCAACATGCTGATATCCACAGTCTGCGGCTCTCCAGTACGATCTCTTTCGCGTAGCGCAGCCATAACAGCAAAGGCAGCATTCAGCCCAGTGGCGTAATCGATATAGGGTGCACCCACTTTGACAGGACCCATTTCATCAGTTCCCGTAGTGGACATAATGCCACTCATAGCCTGCACCACATGATCATAGGCAGGACGATGACCTACGGGGCCCTCTCCACCATAGGCCGAAATTGAGCAGTAGATTATCTGCGGGTTTACTTGGCGCAGGGCATCAATACCCAGACCCAGCCGTTGAGCCACGCCAGGACGATAATTTTGCACAAAAATATCTGCGTCAGCGGCCAATGCCAGTACTGACTGCACCGCCGCAGCCGTCTTCAAATCTAGTTCCACGCTATCTTTATCAGCATTTTGCGTACAATAAGCCAGCCCCAAACCTTGAGCTGCTAGGTCAGGCAAATTCCCTCCGAAGCGAGTTTGTTCTCCACCCGGCGGTTCAATTTTGATCACACCAGCGCCCAATAAGGCCAATTGATAGGTGCAATAAGGGCCGGCAAATACCTGGGTAAGATCAACAATTTTGATATCTATTAAAGGTGCTGGGCGAGACATGGGCATTCCTGTTTATAAAGATTTGTGCGGGCTATTGAATTTCTTCAGGTGCAGCCCAGAGTCAGGCTATAACTTTGTTTGGACTGGATAAAGTAACAACAATGCGGCCTTAAAGATTTAGGTAAAGAAATCTAGAGCCGCTGGCATTTTGCCAATCTATAGAGAAAATACACCAGCTCCTAAGGCTAATATTGTTAAGCGTCACAACTGGGCTATTATCACGGGCTAAATGAGACAAATGCTACTCATTGTCTTTAGGTCTGGAAATGACCTAACAGCCGCACACAAAAAGGAAGAGGAGAATGTATGGACCTTAAAAACAGAGTCGCTTTAGTCACAGGAGCATCTGGCGACATCGGCGGCGCTATTGCTCGCTGTCTGGCCGAAAATGGCGCCCAAGTGATCCTTACCTATGTAGGCGCCGCAGAAACAGCTGCCAAACTGGAAACAGAAATCGGTCAAGCCGGTGGTAACGCATGGGCCGTGCAACTAGACCAACGCGACCCAGAAGCTATTGAAGCTGTTATGGCTCAAGTTGAGGAAAAATATGCTCGCTTAGACATTCTGGTTAATAATGCCGCATGGAATATTGGTATTCCATTTCCCAACCTAGACGATTTAACTGCCGATATTTGGGACCGTATTTTAGAAACAAACCTACGCGCTCCATTTCTTTTGGCCCGAGCTGGTGCCAAGCTACTCAAAGCACGGCCAGACAGTCATATTGTTAATATTTCATCTGCTGGCGGTATAAGCCCCGGCAGCAGTAGTATTGCCTATTCCTCAAGCAAAGCAGGCCTCAACCATTTGACACGCTGCCTCGCTGTAGCCATGGCACCAAATGTAGCAGTGAATTGCATTGCCCCCGGACTAGTTGAAAATACCCGTATGGCTCAGCGTCTACCGGACAATGTCGCCCAAGGCGCCAGAAACCAAGCTGTACTTGGCAGGGTAGGACAAGCTTATGACATCGCAAATCAAGTACTAACTTTTGTTACCTCTTCTTCAATCACGGGCCAAACTATGGTCATTGATGGCGGAATGCCTGGAGCTATGCGCTAACACGGCAAATTGGTTTACCGCTAAAGCAAGAATTTCATAATCTATAAGGCCTTCTGTTACGCCGTCCCAACAGAGGGCAATTATTGCCGGGCGAATGTATTGGTTATAGCCAGCATATTTGCATGATCACAATTCGGAGTTTTAATGAATATGCACACACGCCCTACCAAGCATTTACTGCACCACCTAAGGGTGGAAGCAGCAGACCAACCGGATCTGTTTACGGGGAACGCCGAGCTATATGGAATGATGGGCGTCTACGGCGGCCACCTGTTGGGCCAAGGACTATGCGCGGCCTTACACACGGTGGACGAACCCAAGGTGACCCACTCATTCCATGCCTACTTTTTACAGCGTTGCGATCCTGACCTTAAGCTTAAATATCAGGTCCAACGCCTGCGTTCAGGGAAGTGGGGGGACACGCGCTCGATAACCGCCAGCCAAGGAGACAACCAAGTATTCCATATGATCGCCTCATTTAAAGTGGCGGAAGCTGGCGATGAGCACCAAAAGACCATGCCAGCTGTAGATAGTCCAGAAGCGTTGATTGCTCAAAGAGAAGCCCGTGGCGAAGAAACCTTCCCGTTTCCACCGATTAAAGATGGTCGTACGCAAATAGAATTTGCCAGTGCTGGATTCCTCGAATTCATTGAAGATCGGGCGCCAGAGTTACGTTTATGGATGCGCACACCATACTCGGTTGATCGCAGCGAACAATTAACTACCCGCGAGGGCCAAATTGCGCTGGCCTATTTATCTGACGCCACCTTGCTATTTAACTCAGTAATACCGCACGGCATACCCATGCAAACCCACAGAATGACTAGCTTAGATCAGAGTTGCTGGTTTCACGCTGACACTGACCCTAGTCAATGGCTACTATTCGATCAGCGCAGTGTTGCCGCTGCAGACGGGCGCGGTCTAAATGAGGGGGAAATTTATTCTACCGACGGTAAATTAGTCATGTCCTGTGCTCAGGAGTCCATGTTACGCCGCATACAATCATCCTAGGGAGAATGTCAGTATGAAAATTGACCCTGAATAACATAGAATTAAGTTCTGGCAAGACATCAAGCCAGCCAAGTAGAATCTGGGCACTGAGGAATTATAGAAGAATCGCCTTCATCCCTTTGTTAAGCATTTCGCTCAAAGGGAAATGCTTAGGGCCTAGTAAAACTCTTCAGCACTGAATCACATGAGAACACATAGACCGCATCAGGAACCTTAATGTTAAACGAACTTTTACTGACATTTGCTCAATGGCTAGACACCCATCAATGGAGCACTGGCATACACGAGTCTATTTACGTCTACTCCTGGATTGAAGCTACCCATGTCCTAACGTTAATGGTTTTTCTTGGCATGCTCTGCGTTATCGATTTACGCATGCTGGGGGTTATTTTTCCAAACGTACCTGCTTCAAAGATTGCTCAGCGCCTCGACAAACCTATGATGATTGGTTTTGTTGTTATGTTAATTACCGGTTTCCTCCTGTTCTATGCCATACCCGTGCGCTCAACCCAAAGTATTTGGTTCCGAATCAAAGTTGTGCTGCTAATTTTGGCAGGCATTAACGCATTTATGTTTAGAGCAAAGATGCAGGCATCAAGTGGCACTTGGGACTTGGACCCAGTGCCGCCAAAGCGTATCCGTATGGGCGCGGCAGCATCACTAGTACTGTGGTCAGGCGTAGTAATTACCGGCAGAACCATCGCTTACGACTGGTTCGACTGCCATAAACAACTGCCGGAATTTATGTATTGGGCGGCAGGTTGTGTAAACGAGCTGGCTGCTCTTAAGCAATAGCTAAGCTGATAGGAGTTCGCAGTGGATTTATATCCGTTTTTTGATTGGTTAGATACGTCACTTTTGGCAGATATTTCAAAAGCCTATGGGGGCGTTTTTGCCGTGGTACAAATGTTCCACCTCTTAGGCATGTCCATGCTAGGCGGCATGGTATTAGTTGGCGATTTAAGGTTATTGAACATATTGCTGAAGGATATACCCTCGCAAGTAGTTATTGAAAATACCCAAAAGTGGTTCAATGTTGCATTGGTCATTGTGATGACTAGCGGCATATTTATGAGTTCGGCGGTTGCAATGAAGCTCTACTACAACCAAATGTTCTGGGCAAAAATGACCAGCTTGGGTTTAGGAATCGCTTTCGTATACGTTATTCGTAGACCATTGCTCAAATTTCCACATGACACGATAAACCCTTGGACTCTTAAGTTGATAGCCGTAACCTCCATTTCAATTTGGTTTACCGTTGCGGCTTCTGGCCGCTGGATAGGGTTTTCCTAAAGCAGCCGAAAAGCGAACCTTAGGGTGTGTTAAGTAGCGTTCCTTCTATTGGAATATTGGAATATTGAAGAGAAAATATTTATGAACAAACAAGTAATCTTAGAACGAGTAGCAATAACGTTCTCGCTAATAGTAATCTGCGCGGGGTTATGGTTTTGGAGTGAACAGGTTGCATACGTGCTTGAAACGTTAGCATTAGCGGAAGCCTAAAGCCCTTTTAGCCTGCACAATCACAGCTTACAAAAACGCAGCTTTCAAAACAAAACTTTCAAAAATACAACTTCGAAAAATACAAAGAGAAAAGCATGACAGATGCAATTGTTGAAATCAGAGACTACACCATCGACCCTAAAAGCTTTGAAGCCTATAAGGTCTGGGCTGAGGAGTTAGCTGTACCTTGGCTCAAAGCCAACCTGAATATTATCGACTTTTGGGTGGACTGTGACCTGGAAGCAGAAGTTGCCGGAACAGCGCCTAAAGTTTCGCCTAACGGACAACCCAACGTGACTTGGATCATTCGCTGGGAGAGCAAAGCTGTTCGTGAAGAACAGTTCGCCGCTACGATGGGTACAGCTGCCTGGCAAGAAATTTGGGCCAAGCACCCGTGCCCGAATGGATACTTGCATATGAATGCACGCTTTATGCGTGCAGCAGGGTAAAAAAGCCTAACTAGCAATCAAAAAATATGAAAATTTTGCTCACAGGCGGCGCTGGGTTTATCGGCAGTAATGTAATCCGTCACGCCCTAAGTTATCCCAGCATTGAAATTGTCAACGTGGATATCTTGACCTACGCGGGCAACCTAGAATCTCTGGCATCCGTTAACACTCATGTAAACTATGTTTTCGAGCAAGTGGATATATGCAACGCCGCCGCCATTGCTGAAGTTTTTACAAAACACCAACCTACCGCAGTAATGCACCTTGCAGCAGAAAGTCATGTCGACCGCTCAATAGATAGTCCAAGCGACTTCATGCAGACCAATATCATTGGCACCTATACTTTATTAGAACAAGCGCGAATCTACTGGCAAGCGCTGCCAAAAGCGGCGCAAGATGCCTTTCGTTTTCATCACGTATCCACCGATGAAGTATTTGGCGATCTTGAGCGCCCTGAAGATTTTTTCACTGAAGAGACACCGTACGCTCCCTCTTCGCCCTATTCGGCAAGCAAAGCCAGTTCAGACCATTTAGTTCGAGCCTGGCATAGGACTTATGGGTTGCCAACATTAATCACGAATTGCTCAAACAACTACGGTCCATTTCATTTTCCAGAGAAGCTCATACCGCACGTGATTTTGAATGCGCTAGCGGGCAAACCTCTACCTGTTTACGGCGACGGCTCACAAATCAGAGACTGGCTCTATGTTGAGGATCACGCCAAAGCGCTGCTAAGTGTAGTGCGCAATGGCGAAATTGGAGAAACCTATAATATTGGCGGACACAACGAAAAACAAAATCTGCAGGTGGTAGAAACAATCTGCGATTTGCTAGAAGAATTGGCTCCCAACAAACCTGCTGGCGTTATCAACTATAAAGACCTAATAACTCACGTAGCAGACCGCCCTGGCCATGACCAACGTTACGCGATAGATGCCAGCAAAATACAGCGAGAACTAGATTGGGCACCGCAAGAGACCTTCGAAAGCGGTATGCGAAAAACCGTTGCTTGGTATCTTGCCAATCCTAACTGGAGTAAACACATATTGTCTGGAGAATACCGACTAGAAAGAATTGGAGAAAACTTATGAGTCATTCTTTTGTCGGCATTGTATTGGCCGGAGGCACAGGCTCACGCCTACACCCAATCACCTTGGGCATTTCTAAACAACTTTTACCTATCTACGATAAGCCGATGATCTACTACCCCATCTCGGTGCTCATGCTGGCAGGCATAAGAGAAATACTCCTAATCTCAACACCTACAGATATAGAAAGCTATAAACGCCTCCTTGGGGACGGTTCTCAGTTTGGCATTGATCTTCAGTATGCCGTACAGGAAAGTCCCGACGGCCTTGCTCAGGCATTCACCATCGGCGAGCACTTTATAGGTAATAGAAGCGTTTCGTTGGTGCTGGGTGACAATATATTTTATGGCCAACACTTCCAAGAAAAGCTTGGCGCTGCTGTAGCAAAAACATCAGGTGCCAGTATATTCGGTTACCACATGGCTGAACCGTCAAGCTTCGGTGTTGTAGAGTTTGATGAAGCTGGGAAGGTAGTTTCCATTGAAGAAAAACCCTCGCAGCCAAAATCCACCTACGCGGTCACCGGCCTATACTTTTATGACAACAACGTAATCGATATAGCTAAGTCGCTGAAACCATCTGCGCGAGGTGAGCTAGAAATCACGGATGTTAATATTGCTTATTTAGATCGCGGCGACTTATCGGTTGAGTTACTTGGTCGAGGTTTCGCATGGCTGGACACTGGCACACACGACTCACTAATAGAAGCAGGCCAATTCGTTCAAACGTTAGAACACAGACAAGGACTAAAGATCGCTTGCCTAGAGGAAATTGCTTGGTTAAATCAGTGGATTACTACCGAACGCCTCATCGAACGCGCACAACAACTTAAAAACTCTAGCTATGGCGTTTACTTACAAAAACTCGCTGGGGAATCCTGATGCTAATCCAAAAGACCAAACTGCAAGATTGCATTATCGTTGAACCGAAGGTATTCGGCGACGACAGAGGTTTTTTTCTAGAGAACTTTAATAAGCAACGGTACTTAGAAGAAGCGGGCATTAGTGAGGAGTTTGTGCAAGATAATCATTCTCGCTCATCTACAGGAGTACTGCGAGGCTTGCACTTTCAACGGACAAAACCCCAAGGAAAATTAGTTAGGGTTATACGAGGCTCTGTATTTGATGTGGCTGTGGACATTCGCAAAGACTCTGCCACTTTCGGTCAATGGATAGGCATCGAGTTGTCAGAGGAAAACAAAAAACAAGTGTGGATACCACCCGGTTTTGCTCATGGATTTGTAGCCCTTAGTGATATAACAGAGTTCGAATATAAATGTACTGAGTACTACGACCCAGAAGACGAAGGGGCGATACTTTGGTCTGACCCAGTGCTGAATATCTCTTGGCCGATTACAGAGCCCATTTTGTCGGCAAGAGATGCATCAGCACCCCTGCTAAAAGATGTAAAACTTTGAAAGTCATAGTGTTGGGCAGAAATGGTCAACTTGGTCAATGCCTCTCCGAGCAACTACTCGCGCCGCAAGCGCCCCCAGGGATAGAAGTACAGTTGTTTTCTCGAGACGAGTGCGACCTCACCAACTTCCAACAAGTACGAAGAACTTTCGCCCAGCACAAACCAGACGTAGTCATCAATGCAGCGGCTTACACAGCAGTAGATAAGGCCGAGAGCGAACCTGCTATTGCCGACATGCTGAATCATCAAGCAGTAAAAAATTTAGCCGGCGTATGCGGCGAATTCGACAGCGTTCTTGTGCACATTTCAACAGACTATGTATTCGATGGAGCCAGCGATGCGCCCTACGTAGAAAGTGCCGAAACTGGCCCTCAAAGTGTTTACGGCAAGACAAAAATGTTGGGAGAACGGGCTATTTGCAAAAGCGGCTGTAAACACTTGATCATTCGAAGCGCCTGGATTTTTTCTGAACACGGAGCCAACTTCCTTAAGACGATGCTGCGGCTAGGGCGCGAACGTAACCATGTAAGTGTTGTAAATGATCAGCTAGGCACACCCACCTATGCGCAAGATTTAGCTAACGCAATTATCAAAACATTACCTCGCATAGCTAGAAACGAGTGCCCTTGGGGTATTTATCATTATGCTGGGGGAACAGTTATCTCTTGGTACGAATTTGCCCACGAGATATTTGCGGCGGCTACGACACGAGACATGCAAACCCCCCAAGAAATCTCCGCACTGTCTACTGCAGAATACCCCACAGCCGCGCCTCGACCGGCTTGTTCAGCACTAAGCACTACACTATTCAGCCAAACTTTTGGCGTGCAAGCATCAGATTGGCATAAGGGTATACAGACTACTCTTGCGAAAATCAGCGACCAGCAGGCAGACCAATAACCTTTAAGCCCTAAAACTACCAAGCAATTGACCCAGGGTTTGACGAATAGAGTCGTTTGAGAAGTGCTTCATATAGGTCTCATGAGGCACGGTTTGAGATTGTGTATTGGCCAACTTTTCCGGGGAAAATAGATCAGCAATCGCAGCAGCAATAGACTCAGGGGAACCTGGTTCGGCCCAAGCAATGCCTAAACTATGCTTTTGCAAACTAGATGGATAAGCATCTCCACGCATGGTCAGCACCGTTTTACCACAAGCCAATCCCTGATAAACCTTGTTTGGAATAACTCGCGCGGCT
The DNA here is from genome assembly GCA_905182905.1 of marine gamma proteobacterium HTCC2089. Taxonomy (GTDB): domain Bacteria; phylum Pseudomonadota; class Gammaproteobacteria; order Pseudomonadales; family Azotimanducaceae; genus UBA4421. The sequence goes on from CAJJDH010000013.1 coordinate 133,832, forward strand.
TTTTCACCAATACCGAATACGCCTAAACAAAGATCCGCTCGGCAAATCCTCTCAGGCAATTTATCAAAAGGTATCCAATCCTCGAAAGACACCGTAATAAGCGGGTTTTTGCATTGCTTACAAATCTCTTCACACCTCACACGGTCTGGACCCTGACCCAAAAAGGTAAGTTGGAAAGGGCTACCGTTATAATGCTGTAAAGATTGAGCAATAAACTGAGCTCCCTGAAGTCCGATGAAAGTACCAAAGAACAAAGCCTCGGGCTGCGGATTGGGTGGCAGATTTCGTGGGTAGAAAAGAGCCTCTTCCGCGGACACTGGTATTACTGAAATTTGTGCAGCGGGGAAGCCAAGAAGTTCAGAAAAATATTCGCTATGACATTGAGTGTCGGCTATCACGTGGTCGGCTTGGGCAAAGATTTTACGTTCCCAAGCCAGCAATCTCTTACCGCGCCAAGAATCCGCCGGGTACTTGCGCCGCTCATTAACGCGTTTATCAAAAGCGCTGATTAAAGGGTCAAATATCAACGGCACGTCATTTCGCCGACACCATCTCGCGGCAGCAGCGACATCCCTCTGACGAAAACACGGCACCCACACTGCTACAACGTCTTGGAAGTTCTTTAGCGCGGCCTCTAAATCAGCTAACACAGAAATAGCGGGCTGAAAGGGCACTACCTTATAGCCAGTGGCTTCGAAGCAATCTATTACCGTTCGGTTGCGCGGATAATCTGGACCATAATTGCCCAATCTACCCCACCAAAGTATTTTCTTACCTTCACCCTGAAGCATGTATTGATCTCAAAATGCTACGCCAGACAGTGCCACTTAGCACTGAGAATTTACCCCTTATAGCATACGGGAATAATGTCGCCATACTTCATATCTTTGAGCTTAAGAGGAAATTCAGCTGCGCTGAGCAACTCCAAATAGAAATGATACTGGTCGTCTTCAGCAGAGGAATAATGTAAATCAACTCGCTCAAAGAAAGCCTCATAACGATCGAAGTAGTCGGGGCCGGGCTCGTTATACATACCCAGAATTGGGTCGGGGACTTCCATTGCAACAGTTTTTAGATGCAGAAGCGGCACTGGCAATAACGCCATGCCACCGGGCTTAAGGATCCTCGAAAGTTCAGACACTGCGCGTAAATCATCTTCAACATATTGCAAAACGTGAGAGTTAAGGACTAGATCAAAGCGCTCATCGTCGAAGGGTATAGCCGTTACATCAAACTGGCAATCTACCGTTGTGCGGAGCAAATCTGTTGTAACATAGCGGCCACATTGAGCGCGCAGCCGATCTTCTAAGCAAGGTTCCGGGGCAAAATGCAAAACGCTCAAACTACCAAGATCTACTCCGGCCAAAACCTTTTGCAAAACAAACCACTGAAATCTGTGCCGCTCCATCGCACTGCAAGAGGGACACTTAGCATTTAGTCTAGAGCGAATTTTTTTCTTAGCCTTCTTGTCGATAAAGGGGCCGCGATAATCACATACAGGGCAGTGAAATTTTTCCTTCCGCCATTTAAGCGCACGGAACAGTGGCGCTCTAAAACTATTTTTCACCCGCAACAATTGATTAGACATGAATATTTTCCGCGCCGTTGATAAATTTTTTTTCAGCTTCAAGCCAAGACAACTTCCTGTCACTAACCTCCCAAGAAATCCTGTAACTTAACCAGTGCAGGCGCTTTTCCACATGCCGCTTGGCTAACAAAGGTACGTATTTAGCTAATGGGAATATCGTTGACAGACCAAAGCCGTCTACTAACACCAAACGCAAATCTGCCGACGTATTATCGGAGTCTGAATTAAGTACCAGCAAATTATGCGGCATTAAGTTTTTGGTCAGAAGCAAATAGCGGCGCAAAAATATCGCAAACTCCTCTAACGCTAAAGATAAATGGGGAGTTTTGCCAAATTCCTGTAAATAGTACTCCAGGGTCATCGCAGCAGCATCCTGATCATCGCCGCCAAAAAAATCAGTCACCAAACCAGGGCCAATATCAGTTTCAACCCAGCCGTAGCAACGGGGTATATGTCGCCAAATATCCGGTGTGTTACGCCGGATCGCTGGCTGCTGAAAAGCTCGGTACTCAATTTTATTGTCATCAAAGCTATCTACAGATCTGAACTTTTTGTATAGAGGAGCATTTGCCTTAAGTGCTTGGGCCTTGCCTTGGCGATTCACTTTGACACACAAGCTGCCATCACTCGGGTGCTTAAAGCACAGCCGATGGTCTCCTGTGGCGAAGGGTTTAGAAGAGCCTAAAACAATAGGGTCAGATTGAAATACGGACATACTTTAGAAAACTCAGATAGACAAAAATACGGATCTTAGTCCCAGCACTTGGCTTGATTATATCGACTAGCCCGCAGTTTTGGCAAAAACCATATATTTTCCTTATAACCTGACATGTGTAAGTATCACGCTTCTTCAACGACGGATTAATCAAGTGCACTCATTAGACCTCGCAGTGATCATTGGCTATCTGGGACTGATTACGTTTGTCGGCATCAAGTTAAGTAGCCGGGTGAAAAACGCTCACGATTTTTTTCTCGCCGGTAGATCTTTGGCTTGGTGGGTGGTTGGACTGTCTATTATTGGCACCAATATCGACACTAACAGTTATGTAGGCGCTTCAGGTAACGCCTACAACGTGGGCATTGCTCAAGCCAACTTTGAATGGATTGGCGCCATTCCCGCAATGATTATTGCCTCACTCATTTTTATTCCACTGTATTGGCGCGCCGGGGTTTATTCCATCCCGGAGTATTTAGGACTCAGATACAATCAGGGTGTTCGTGTAGTGGCGGCTCTTATTGCAAGCGTCTTCGCAGTCTTTGCATTGGGGGTTGCCATGTGGGCTTTAGCCCTTACTTTGGAGACCTACCTAGGTTGGCCAATTTGGGTAGGGATTTTAGTTTCAGGCACCGTAGTCGGCCTTTATAGTATCGCCGGCGGTCTAGCGGCTGTTGCAATCACCGACTCCATCCAAGTCAGCATTATGTTCCTTTGCGGCATTCTCATCGTTGGTATTGGTATTTCTGATGCTGGTGGCTTCGGCGCATTTGCAACCACACTGACCCAAGACAACCCGAATCACCTCCAAGCTTATTTACCCGCAGACAGCGAAGACTTTCCTTGGCCCGGCGTTATCCTCGGGCTTGGCTTTGTGCTCTCGCCAGCCTATTGGATTGGCAGCCAATCAATTCTGCAAAGAACACTCGGCGCGCGCACCCAATGGGATGCGAGTGCCTCGATGATGTTTGCTGCGTTAGCCAAAACCTTTATACCCCTGCTGGTGGTCTTCCCCGGAATCTTAGCTTTGGTCATGAAAGCAGATATCGAATACCCGGACATGGCTCTACCTTGGGTGATAAAAAACGTCTTGCCACCAGGCATCTCCGGACTAATGTTTGTGGCAATTATTGCTGCGCTACAGTCGTCTATTGACTCAGGCGTGAACTCAACGTCACTCATGATCACCCGCGACATTCGCCATGTGCTGATAAAAAATCACAACCCCGAAAAAGACCTCATAGTCGGCCGTTACCTAACCTTAGTACTGCTGCTATCGTCCATGTGCATTGCACCATTTATTGGCGACTTGGGCGGTATCTTTACGTTCCTACAAACCATTCTGTCCTTATTCCAAGGACCGATGCTGGCACTTTTGTTACTTGGAGCAATGACTCAAAGAGCTACCCCAATGGCCGGCTTATGGACCTTGGTCAGCGGCGTATTGGTATCGGCTGTATTATTGCTCGCGCTGGAATGGAACTTACTCTATGTAGCATTTGTCAGTTTCTGCTACTCCATGATCGCACTGTGGACGGTAAGCGGGTTTACCGAAAAGCTTAGCGATGAAAAACTTGCAACTCTAACCTACCGACCTTGGAGCCGAACATGATTGACTTACCCGTGGCTTGGGCCAATTACATCTCAATGGGTATTTTCATTTTTCTCGGCTGCCTTGTTTGGATCGTGCCGAAGAAAGCAGTAATCGCCGATCGCCCAATAACAGATCGCTGGCGCGATCTGCGTATCTGGGCAATGGTTCTTATTGCACTGCAGCTGGGGATATACTGGGTCTTTAGCTAGAGAAGCCCTTGGCTCCCTAGTCGACAACAGCTGGCCGTGCTGTGACGCGTTCGTGCCATGCCCAAATATTTTGGTGTTCATCATCTGGTCGCAGACCTACCAACCTGGTTGCAAAGTCTATTGTACAAATGGCCGTAATATCGGCCACGGTGTAACGTGCTCCGGCAATATAAGGGTGCTCACCCAATGCAATATCTAGACGCTTATAAAAACTTTTAGTCATTACATCGCCGCGCTCTTTAGCCGCCTGTATTGGTTCGACCAAACCCATCTTGGCAACGATTGGCCCGTTAACCCAAGAAGCACCAATTGGTGACAGCAGCTCAAGTTCTATGTGTCTGTGATGCATTTCAATCACAGCTGTCTCTACCGGATCCAGACCAAACAAATTCGGCTCAGGTTGAACAGATTCCAGATAGCGGCAAATGGCAACTGATTCACCAATACAGGTGCCGTCATCTAACTCCAAAACAGGAATTTTGCCGCTGGGGTTTTTCTTCATGAACTCAGCGCTCTTATGCTCACGCTTTGCCATATCGGTCATAACCACTTCTAATTCAATGCCCTTTTCAGCAGCAAATATTTTCACCCTGCGAGGATTTGGTGCGCCTGGATAATCATAAAATTTCAAATTTATTCTCCTCAACTTTTCTCTTCAAAGGAGCATACTAACAAAAGTGTATGTATTTAGGTTGCACCAACCATTTGCGCACCCCAAAAACGTTTTGCGGAAGAGGAGATACATTATCAACATATCGCTTATTGGCATGCCGGGGGCAGGCAAGAGTACGGTGGGAGTTGTCCTGGCAAAATGCCTCGGTATGGAATTTATCGACACCGACATTTTGCTGCAAAACAGTGAGCGGCGCACACTTGAGCAAATACTAAAACAACAGGGTTTTGATCAATTGAGGGCACTTGAAGGCCAACTTATTCAGCAGCTAGACATAGGAAATGCGGTCATTGCCACCGGTGGAAGCGCTGTATACAACCTGCAAGCTATGGAAAATTTGCACGACTTAAGCATCATAGTTTACCTGCAACTTAGCACGGAAAAGCTACGTGAACGTCTAGGCGACTTTGCACAACGAGGCATCGCAGCTGCGCCTGGCACATCGCTAGACCACTTAGCTAATGAGCGCCTACCCCTCTATGAAAAATATGCAGACCATACGGTTAACTGCGACAACTATTCATTGGAAGAAGTTGTTGATGAAGTTATTGATCGCGTTTGCAATAACAACCTAGGTTAGGCACTGCTGAAAAAAGATAAAAAGATAAAAAGATAAAAAGAAAGTCCCCCAACACTAGGTCCAGGGCGTGGATAACTTAACTATGGGTCAGCACCAACTAGTCGAAGTATTTACCTTCTCTCTTCCGCAGAAGCGCAGGTAATACATAGCAACGCTGTCGGATCTACATCTAAGCGCTTCGGCGCAATATCTTGATCACAGTTCTGACAAATACCGAATTCGTCACTTTCAATACGCTCAAGTGCTGCGCCAATCTGAATCAGCAAACGTTGGCTACGTACTACAGCTGCCTTGGCCAGTTCTTGCGCTTGCATGGCATCCATTCTCGACAATCGGCCTACCTTAGACTGGTCTAATTCCACTACTTGAGCAGACCCATCTCTGGTAGCCGCTGTCATTTGCAGTTGCTCACGCATTTGCAATAACTTTTGCTTCATAGCGTCCTTGTCCATATCACCATCCGCTTTAAAAAGGTTATTTGACTGGCTTTTAGCCGCTTCTTAAGCAGCCTCCCCCTAGTACCCGCAACTCGACGTAAACCGACAAAAGTGCCCATATACAGAACCATGTCCTAGCCCACTGTGAAAGTCTACGCAACCTATACAAGCCAGCCCTGCCAATGGATAATGTCCGGCTTTGTGCCCGAGGTCCCCGCCCTGCGAGTGCGCGGTTTAACTCAGACACACACAGTAGAAGTACCACCAGCTCGGATTAAGGAAGATCATGGGAGATATCGAAAAGATTGCTGCATCAGTAGCATCGTTACAAGAAAGCTTTGAGGCTCACAATTATATTTGTAGCGATCAAATTGCCACCGCCGTATTTCTTGCCTATCAACTGCGCAAACCAATCCTTATTGAAGGGCCACCAGGAGTAGGTAAAACCGAACTGGCCAAGACTGCTGCAGAAATGTTTGCGCTACCACTGATTCGCCTCCAGTGCTATGAAGGCCTAGATGAATCAAAAGCAATCTACGAATGGAAGTATGGCAAGCAACTACTCTATACCCAGGTATTAAAAGAAGCCTTAGATGAAGTCTTGCAAGGTGCCAAAGGGTTTAGTGAATCGGTTAAACGGCTTCATGAATTTGGCGACATTTTCTTTTCCGAAGAATTCCTGGAGCCACGCCCTTTGCTCAAGGCTTTGAAAGAAGAGAACGGCTGTGTATTGCTGATTGATGAAATAGACAAAGCCGACAACGAGTTTGAATCTTTGCTTTTGGAAATTTTGTCCGACTACCAAGTTTCTATTCCAGAAATAGGTACGGTAAAAGCCTTGGCAGAACCGCCTATGGTGTTTTTGACCTCAAATAACACTCGTGAAATTTCCGATGCGTTAAAGCGTCGCTGCCTGCACCTGTATATACCCTTCCCCGATGCCGATATTGAGCAACGTATTGTGGCGGCACGTATTCCTGAGATTCCCCCTGAGCTACAACGTCAGTTGGTGGCCTTTATCCACGAACTAAGAACACTGGATCTGAAGAAACAGCCGGCTATTTCAGAGACCATTGATTGGGCAAGAACCTTGGTGCTACTGCATGCTGAAGCCTTAGACCCTAAGCTGGTTACAGACACCCTAAATGTCATTCTAAAGTTCCAGGAAGATATCGAGAACGTTACGACAGAAGTGAGTTCAATCACCGCAAGGATCACTAAGTAGTTCTAACGAACTGCTTGGAGAGGAACTATCATATGAGTATGGATCGAACCATCAGCAATTTCATTCGCGCACTACGCAATGCAGATGTGCGCGTATCTACTGCCGAAACCCTAGATGCGCTGGGCGCAGTAGAGCTGGTGGGTTATCGAGACAAAGCCTATTTAAAACGTTCCTTAGCCACGGTGCTGCCTAAAACCGTAGATGAAAAAGATACTTTTGATGCCTGCTTCGACCAATTTTTTGATTTCCAGGACGTACGCGGTGAACAATCGCCGGGCGGTTCTGGCGAAGATCAATCTGAGGAGCAAGAAGGCGAAGACGGCGAGTCGGGTGATGGCGAAGGTGGCGGCTCTAGCGGTGAAGAACCCAAGGGCAAAAAGAAAAAGTCTAAATCTAAGGCTAAAAAAAATAACCTTTATGAAGAAGAGGAGGAAGCTGATTTAGGTCCCGGAGAAATCACAGATCCAAAATCAACTCTTGGTCAATTGCTAATGGGCAACGACCGCGTTGAGCTAAGTATGGCAATGGGCGCTGCGGGAGAAGAAACCAATGTTCGTGATATTAAAATCTTCACTCAGAAAGGCCTCTATACCCGACGCATAATGGATGCCATGGGACTACCGGACCTAAACCGCGAAATCGGCGATCTGCGTACTTCACCCCAAGTACCCGCTCGCAGGCTTGGCCAACAATTAAAAGCCCGCCGAGATTTTTTACGCGAACAGGTGAGAGACTATGTTGAGAAGCAGTTTTTGCTTAATGCAGATGTCTCAGGCAAGCGCCTGCGCGAAGAGCTGCTGCGCAAAATTAAACTGTCTAATGTAGAGCACCGCAATTTTCGTCTCATTCAAGAAATTGTTTACAAGATGGCGAAAAAACTCAGCGCCCTACACAGCCGACGGAAAAAAATATTCAAACGCGGCGCACTCAATGTGCCGCGCACCCTGCGCCACAACATGTCTTATGACGGAGCTATTTTCGACCTGCACTGGAAATCAGTTAAAGTTGATCGCCCCAAAGTCTTTGCCATCTGCGACGTTTCAGGCTCGGTTGCTAACTACGCACGCTTCATGCTGATGTTTCTTTACAGTTTAGATGAAGTTATGCCCAAGGTGCGCAGCTTTGCGTTTTCATCAGATTTGGCTGAAGTTACCGAACTGTTTAACCGTAACAAAATTGAAGACGCCATCGCCAAGACCTTACGTGATTACGGCGGCGGTTCTACAGACTACGGCCAAGCACTATTAGACTTCAAAAAGAACTGTCTAGACGACGTAGACAATCGCACCACCATTATTATTTTGGGCGATGCCAGAAATAACCATGGGGAAGCACACGCTGAGGTATTGAAAGAGATATACGACCGATCCAAGCGCGTTATTTGGCTGAACCCAGAAGCCAAGCTCGCTTGGAATACAGGGGACTCGGAAATGCGCAAATATGGCGCGTACTCCCATCAAGTAGAAGAATGCAACTCACTCATGCATCTGGAGCGGGTGGTAGGTAATCTACTGAAACAGATTGCCTAATACAGCCCAAAATTTTAGTTACTCAAACAGCTAGAGGCAGCGTATGCAGCCAGCTAGCAGATTGCTAATAGACTGCTAGAATGAGCACTCACAGGCCTTTACAACCTAAAATATGCGAGTGATAACGAACAACAACTCCATGAACACGCAATAACTAAAAAGCATGAGCTCAACGTCTCCATCAAATTCAAATAGCAGCGCCAACTCATTGAGTCGTCAGCTGGGCCTATATTTTGTGCTCGCCATTGTCTTTGTTGCAGGTCTGCTGTTTGTATTGAATCAACTGGCAGGCATTATGAGTACTGCCACTCAACAAGCTCAGGCGGTGGACTTTACCAACAACAGTATTTCCGCAGTTTTACGTGAGGAGCCTCCTCAATTAGATTCAAGCAAAGCAACTGACTCTACATCTGGCTTAGTACTAGGGCATATTATGGAAGGTTTGCTGCGCATGGATCTGCAAGATCGACTAGGACCGGCAATCGCCGAGCGATGGGAGGTCACACCGACTCATGCCACCTTTTGGTTACGTGATGATGCCAAGTGGAGTGATGGTGAACCCATTACCGCAGCAGACTTTATCTTCGCCTGGCAACTGGCATTAAAACCAGAAACTGGCTCTGAATATGCTTCGCTACTCTACTCGATAGAAAACGCCGAAGCCATTAACAGCGGCAAGTTAGCAGCAAGCGAATTAGGCGTTAGCGCACCAAACCCCCAAACTCTAGTGGTTAAATTAGCTCGGCCCATTGCCTTCTTCGACAAACTAGTAGTATTCCCAACATTCCTGCCTATTCGCGAAGACTTTTACAACGCGACCCAAGGACGGTTTGGTTCAGATGCGGAAGAGCTACTGTATAGCGGCCCCTATGTGATTAAGCGCTGGGTCCACAGCTCTAACCTCCTACTAGAACGCAACCCCCATTACTGGGATAGCAGCCGCGGCAAGCTTGCGCAAATCAATTTCGCCTACATAACTTCAGATGCCACCGCGACATTAAATTTCTTCAAAGACGAGCGCATTGCACTAGCGCGGCTACAAGCTGAAAACCTCACGGAGGCCCTACGCCTAAAATGGCCTATTCGACGCTTCGCAGACGGCACGGTCTTTTATCTGGAATTCAATCATCGCGATGATCGCGTTAGTCGTAACTTAAACTTTCGTAAAGCCATCCAGCACTCTTTAGATATGGAGGAATTGGTTTACAAGGTGACCAAGCTACCTGGCTATCTGCCGGGTAAATCACTATTTCCCGAGTGGCTTATTGGCGTGGAGAAATCCCTACGCGAGGAGTACCCCGCCAGCACGGTAAGCGTAGACGCAGTCAAAGCTAGGGCCTATTTAGCGTTAGCCAAAGAGGAATTAGGTTTAACCGAATTTCCTGAAATCACTCTCCTGACCAGCGATAACCCGGTTTCTAATGTGCAATCAGAATGGCTGCAAGAAGTACTAAAACAAACCCTCGGCCTGACAATAAAAATTGATAAACAAATTTTTAAACAGCGCCTAGCGAAAATGAGTTCAGGAGACTTTGGTTTATTACTCGGCGGCTGGGGCCCGGACTACAACGATCCGTTAACCTTCGGAGATCTATTTGCCTCATGGAACCTAAATAACCGCGGCAGATATAACAGCGCAAAAATGGATGCGTTCATTGCTACAGCGCAAAATGCTGTGGAAACTAAAGACAGAATGATGGCCTTCGGCGACATTCAGCAGCAGCTTTTTGACGATGTAGTGATACTGCCAATGTACGAGCGCGGGGTTACTTATGTTGTACACCCGCAACTCAAAGGCGTGAAACGTCGGGTCATTGGCGCAGAAACTGATTACACCTATGCCTATATTGATCCAGATGCTTAAATTCATCCTCTCTATAGAGATACCAACACCTACGCACATCCCCTTAGGACTATTTGCCTGATGCTGCGCTACACCATAAAGAGACTAGTCCTTGGCGTACTAACGGTGTGGTTTATTGCCACAGCAACTTTCTTTGGCATGCATGCGGTTCCAGGTGACCCTCTATCTAGCGACAAATCTACTACTGCCCAGATTCGCGCAAATTTGGAAGCCAAATATGGTCTCGATAAACCACTACTCACCCAATACGCCATTTACTTAAAAAACATATCTCAAGGCGACTTTGGCATTTCATTCACTCAAGAAAACCGTCAGGTTAACGACATCATCAAGGAGCATTTTCCTATTTCTGCGATTTTGGGCATTCTCGCCATTGTCTTTGCCGCACTAGGCGGCATCTTGTGGGGCGCCTTAACAGCCCTTTACCGCAACCGCTGGCCTGACAGCGTTATTATGTTTTTGGTCATTTTAGGCATTTCCGTACCGAGTTTCGTTATCGCGGCTATCAGCCAGTTGTTCTTGGTCAATATCAATGCGCTGGCAGGAACTACAATATTACCCGTGGGTGGATGGGGAACAGTATGGCATATGATCGTACCAGCCATGGTGCTGGGACTATCGACTATGGCTTACCTGACCAGACTCATGCGCTCGTCCATGCTGGAAATAGTCAACACTGATTACGTGCGTACCGCGCAATCGAAAGGGCTGCCAAAAACACGCATATTTAGTCGCCATCAACTGCGAAACGCGATTTTGCCCGTGGTCACAGTACTTGGCCCGGCTATAGCCGGCATCACCACTGGTGGATTTGTAGTTGAAATTGTATTTGCAATTCCCGGCTTGGGTCGATACTTCGTCGAAGCTATCCAACAGTTGGACTACACGGTAATTATGGGTACAACCGTATTTTACGGTGCGTTCCTTGTGTTTATGGTCATTTTGGTAGACCTACTCTACGGCTGGATTGATCCGCGAGTGAGGATAAGCCCATGAGCGATACATCTTGGCAGCCTAGTCCCGGCGACTTCGCTATTGCGCCTCAACACCAGACCGCGGACGTTATTACCCGTCCGTCTATGTCCTACTGGCAAGACGCCTGGCGTCGCCTAAAGGAGAACAAACGGGCCCTGTTTTCTCTGTATCTCATTATTGGTTTAGTGATGTTTACCGTTGCTGGCCCTTACCTTTGGAACATTGACCCTTCTGCTCAAGACTTAGACCAAATCGGCATGGCGCCAGGGGCTGAGCGCAATGTAACCGTTGCCCCAGCGTATACACCTTGGTATGGGCCTGAGGATAGCCTGACCTACGCGCAGGACAATCGACTAGGACTAACCTTAGTGGGTGTTGCAACCAGTCAGGCAGTCCGCCTTGCCTGGCAAGCGCCACAGAAAGGCCAGACCAACTACGGGTATAAAATCTATAGAACTTTGTTTGCCCTTAACGACGGCGACGCCTTTGGTTTGCCGTTAATGGAAACACAAAATGAATACTTCGAGGATAGACTAGACCTACAGCCCACAGACTATTACTACACGGTGGTAGCACTAGACCGCCATGGTCTGGAAACCGACCAGACCAGTACAATTCAACTCACCGTTATGCGGGTAATCACACTACTTGAGGCGGAAAAGCGCGGGTTAACAGAAGATGGTTTAGTGAAAGAAGGCGACCAGATTAAACTCGCCCTGCACCCCTTCGGCACTGACTATTTAGGCAGAGATATGTTGGCAAGGCTGATTTATGGTGGCCAAGTGTCACTATTTATTGGCATCTTCGCCCCGCTTCTTTATGTATTACTAGGCGTCATCTACGGCAGCATCGCAGGTTTTATGGGCGGCGCTGTAGATCAACTAATGATGCGCTTTGCTGACTTTGCCGTAGCACTGCCATTCTTGTTATTTATGATCTTGCTTAAAGTGATCTTTGGCATCGGCCCTGGAGAAAGCGGCGTCTTACCGATGTTGGTGGCAATGGTAATATTGCTTTGGCCCGCACCAGCCCGATTAGTGCGTGGTCAAATACTACAAATTCGCGAAGAAGGGTATGTCAGCGCATCAAAACTACTCGGCGCAAAAACTGACTATTTGGTCTTTCGGCATATGATCCCCAATACTATGGGGGTAATTTTGGTGACCATTACATTCCAAGTACCCAGCGCCATTTTCACAGAGGCTTTTCTATCTTTTATCGGCATGGGTGTGGCCCCGCCAACACCATCCTGGGGTTCAATGTGTAATGACGGCATCAAGTCCATGCTCACACGACCACATGAGTTATTTTTTCCTGCCCTCTTTATCAGTATTACTGTGCTAGCGTTCAATCTTCTTGGCGACGGTCTCAGAGATGCTTTAGACGCGCGTATGCGCAACAGAGAATAACGATGACTAAGCCCTTATTAAGAGTCCAAGATCTGCACGTGGAATTTGCCACCCATGGCGGTACAGTGCATGCAGTGCGCGGCGTGAGCTTTGATGTTAAGGCCGGTGAAACGCTGGCAATTGTCGGTGAATCTGGATGTGGTAAATCAGTTACGGTACAGAGTCTGATGGGCCTAATACCTATGCCACCAGGACAAATAACCAAGGGTTCAGCAGAACTCATGGGCCACGACATATTGTCTAGCAAGTTTATAGATGGTCAGGATATCCGCGGAAGTAAGGTCAGTATGATCTTCCAAGATCCTATGACGTCGCTTAATCCAACAATGAACATCGGCAGCCAAATAGCTGAAACTCTAGAAGTGCATCGCGGCTATAGCAGGCGCAAGGCATTCAATAGGGCCATAGAACTATTGGAACTGACAAAAATACCTGAAGCAGAGAAACGCGCTAAACAGTATCCGTTTGAGTTTTCCGGTGGCATGTTACAACGCGCTATGATTGCCATGGCAATTGCCTGCGAGCCTACAATGTTGATTGCTGACGAGCCTACTACAGCATTGGATGTAACTATTCAGGCGCAAATTTTGGACCTACTCAAAGATCTACAACAAGAAACCGATATGGCTATTGTACTGATCACCCATGATTTAGGCGTTGTAGCGAGAATGGCTGATGAAGTACTGGTCATGTACGCAGGCCAAGTAGTTGAAAAGGGTCCGGTGGATGATATTTTTTATCGCTCAGCCCACCCTTATACTCTGGGATTGCGCGGTGCCATGCCAAGTAATGACCCACAAAATAATCAACAGCTTACGGCGATAGACGGCTCTCCCCCAGATCTATTTAGCCCACCCAAAGGTTGTGGTTACCACCCACGATGCCCCAATGCCATGGTGCTTTGTAACCAGCGAGCGCCGGTCATTGAATCTCTGTCTGAACAACATTGGTCGCGCTGCTGGCTGCATCACGCTGACAGTGAACAAAGACCCCAAGGTCTGTATTTTCGGCCTTCGGCAGCACAGCCCAATAGAACGCCTGAGCAAAAAGGAACATCCCAATGAGTGCTTTGGTAGAAATTAACGACCTCACCAAATACTTCGATATTGGCCAAGATCAAATCGTACATGCTGTAGACGGTGTCAGCCTAAGTATCAACAGTAAGGAAGTGGTGGGACTAGTAGGCGAAAGTGGTTCTGGTAAATCTACGCTAGGTAAGGCGGTTTTAGGTCTGCATGATAAAACATCAGGCAACGTTTCTTTCGCCGGGCAAGTGTTGCCGCAAAAGTACCGCAGCAAAGACTTTCAAAGTCGCGCGCAACAGATGCAAATGATCTTTCAGGACCCTTACTCTTCGCTAAATCCGAGAATGACAGTGGGAGAGATCATTGGCGAAGGTCTGAAGTTGAACAAGGACATAGATGCAGAAGAAATTTCCCAGCGGGTAGATCACTGGCTATCTTTAGTCGGCCTAAGCGCAGAACATAAATCTCGCTACCCCCATGAGTTTTCAGGTGGTCAAAGACAGCGGATTGGTATTGCACGCGCACTCATTCTAGAACCTGACTTTGTTGTCTGCGACGAACCTATTTCGGCCCTTGATGTATCCGTCCAAGCCCAAGTGGTTAACCTATTAGCTGAACTAAAGGAATCTATGGGTTTAACGCTACTGTTTATAGCCCATGATCTATCCATGGTCCGCTATATCAGTGACCGCATGGCGGTCATGTATTTAGGTGGCCTAGTGGAAGTAGGAGATGCCGATGACGTCTTCTTTGATCCCTTGCACCCTTACACCAAAACACTAATAGCCTCTAATCCAGAGGCCGACCCTGAAAGTGAGAGGCAGCGGGTTTCCACAACAATTCAAGGCGAAATTCCTTCACCTGTAAATATTCCTGCGGGGTGTCGTTTTGCTAATAGGTGTCCTGAAGCAATGTCTATATGCCATGGGACAACACCAACCCTAAAGAAACCATCCGCGGCCATGGTAGGCAATGAGAGCAAGGAAAATCGACGCGTAGCATGCCACCTATTCGATTAACTTTATTGCTACACCAGTTCGGAACGTGACTTTTCTAGATATAACTTTCCGCTAGATAAGATAACTAATTGCGCAAAAGCGGTCACGTAACGCAAATCTAGAAAGTATCAAAATATAGGTAAGAGAAAAGGAAAAGGAAAAAATAGAAAGACAGCAGGCACCATAAGCAACTTCAAAACAGTTACCTTCTAAAAATTCTCGCAGAATTGACCTGCAGACAACCTTGTCAGTACAGCTACTGTTTCAGCTGTTTCTAGAACAGCTGCCAGATCAGAGGTTTACCAGAGTGCTTTTGTCCTGATCGCTAGATCAGAACAAAATGCGATTCTTGCAATAACGAAATCGTTTTTAGAAACGACGTCCGCCACCACCACCACCGCCGCCGCCACCTGGGCGTTGCTTGCTTTGTGCTTCGTTGACGCGAAGTGCACGACCTTTAAAATCAAGACCGTTTAATGCTTCGATCGCGGCTTCAGCGCCGTCTTCGATTTCCACGAATCCAAATCCTCTTGACCGTCCGGTTTCTCGGTCAGTAATAACCGAAGCGGACGCAACACTGCCATGCTCTGAGAACAGAGTTTGCAGATCTTCATCGGTGACCGCCCATGCGAGGTTACCTACATATAGTTTCTTCACAGCTTTCTTAGCTCCTTGTTTGATAAGCGCTGAAATTCACTCCTAAATGGAGCATATCGACCAATCAAACCTAGGACTTTCGAAGAAAAACGCCTGAGCAACACTACCCCAACAACATTTCTCTAATTCCAACCGAGCCATCTTGAAGCGTATTTTCATACGCAATTCGACATCTCTAAGGGACAATCGGGCGAGAACGATTAGCCTAGGGCATGCTTGACACAGTCACAAGCAATAATTACGCATTATTTCTTGACTATTTTGCGAACTTTTAAACAGCGCTAACCAGCCATTTATCTCGCATTCGCAAAATTGAAGTTTCTTCCGTGTATTTCTCTAAACTATCAATCGGCACCCAGGCTAAATCCAACGACTCTTCACTGACAACAAAGTCCATGTTTGCAGCACGCAGCTGATACCGCACGTCGAAATGATAATGGGCCGGATCACCCTTCGCTGCAGGTATTTCATGAATATCAATATCAAAAATCTCGTCACTGATCAGAGCAACCTTTAGACCCGACTCCTCCACAGCTTCACGGAAGGCAACACCAGCGGTATTTGCATCACCATCACTATGACCACCCAGCTGTAACCACATTTTGAGTTTACGGTGGTTGGTCAGTAACAGTTGCTCCCCAGAAGCATCTACCAACCAGGCGGAGCCAGTTATGTGCCCCGCCCAGCAATTGCGTTCAAAGCAATTGGGGAATTCAGCGAGCAAATCTCTAAAGCGTTGAACAGTCTGAGTTTCAGCCGGATAACGAAGATGGTAGCGCTCAATGGCCTCACTTAGATTGCGTCGATGCATAAGAGTCCTTATTCTCAATGAAGTGGAAAGCTTAACCCAACTGACACCAGTTATGGGCCACGCTCGCCGCAACTAAAGATTTTTTGGTTCACTAATAAGGAGAGGAATATGCTTGCAGTAGTTGCAAAGCTCAACGTTTTAGAAGGTAAAGAAGCAGAATTTGAAAAAGTTATGCTTGGGTTGGCGGAACAGGTAAATGCCAACGAGCCTGGCTGCCACCTCTATAAGCTGTGCAAAGATGCAGATGGCAACTATGTTGTTATGGAACTCTACGCCGACGCCGAGGCGGTAGCAGCACACGGTGCTTCAGAGCATTTCAAAGCAGCGGGCGCAGGCTTCAAGGGTTTAATGGGCGGAGCTCCCGAGATCACCCGAATGGAAGTAGTAGGCTAGCTTAGATTAGCCGAGACTAGGCTAGGTTAGGTTAGGTTAGGTTAGACTAGCTTAGACTAGGCAAAAATAAGCTCGAATGACCCAGCAACTGCTGGGTCCAAAAGCAGTTAGCTTGAACTAGTTATTGATCTCAAATAATTCAGCTAGCTGATCTGTCATTGCCCCACCCAATTGCTCAGCATCTGTAATAGTGACCGCGCGTTTGTAGTGGTGTGTCACATCATGACCAATACCAATGGCAACCAACTCAACGGGGGATTGATTTTCAATCATGCCGATAGCGTATTTGAGGTGTTGTTCAAGAAAATTGCTTGGGTTCACCAAGAGTGTGGAATTATCTACCGGCAAACCGTCGGAAATCACCATCATTACCTTACGCTGCTCGGGCCTAGTCACAAGGCGATTATGCGCCCAAATCAGCGCTTCGCCGTCGATATTCTCTTTTAGCAATTCCTCGCGCATCATCAGCCCAAGGTTGCGCCTTGTACGTGACCAATTATCATCAGCGCTCTTATAAACAATATGCCGCAGGTCATTCAGTCGGCCGGGATTGGCAGGTTTATTAGCGTTAATCCATGCTTCTCTAGATTCGCCACCGCGCCACGCCTTCGTAGTGAAGCCAAGAATTTCCACCCGTACCGAGCATCGCTCTAGCGTGCGCCCCATAATGTCAGCGCACATGGCGGCAATAGTAATAGAGCGCCCGCGCATAGAACCTGAGCTGTCGATTAACAGCGTCACTACCGTATCGCGAAACTTAGTTTCTTTCTCTTGCTTATACGCCAGTGGATTCATTGGATCGATAATGACTTGAGTCAACCGAGCAGCGTCTAATACGCCTTCTTCAAGATCAAATTCCCAAGTTCTATTTTGTTTCGCCATTAGTCGACGCTGCAGTCGATTAGCTAATTTCGAAGTAGCGTGTTGCAGAGCCACCAGCTGCTGATCAAGCAACTGGCGCAAGCGTGTCATTTCTTCGGCATCACACAGATCTTCGGCGCGAATGATTTCGTCGAATTTTTCTGAATAGGCGTTGTAATTGATATCAACTGGAATGCGCCCGGCGTCATCAGGCATGGGCACAGCTGCTTCATCTGGATCAGACTCCGCGGCTGATTCATCCATATCGGCATGTGCATCCATTTCTACCGTGGTTGCATCACCATCACTGCTTTCTTCACCCGCTGCGTCATCGTCAAGTACAACATCTTCAGGACTAAAATCTGAGTCTGCATCTTCAGACTCATCCATGGTGTCCATATCGTCTTGGTTGCTTTCGCCTTCATTAGGATCATCTAAATCCACAGGCAGGCCAAGATCGGAGATGATATTTCGACAAAGGTCGGCAAATCTCTCTTGGTCACCAATATGATCTCGCAGGGCTTCTATGTCATCCCCTGCGTTTTTAAGAACATGGTCACGCCAGAATTGCACAACGTGTTCGGCGCTAGGGGGTAAAGGCCTACCAGTAAGTTGTTCACGCACAAGCAAGCCCACGGCGACAGACAATGGCGCGTCAGTCTCCGCTGTAATCGCATCAAATGCGGCTTGTTTGCATTGCTGTTCAAGGTGCGCGTCTAAATTTTGACCTACACCCTCCATACGTAATGTTCCAATTGAGGCAATTCTTGCCGACTCAATCCATTCGAACATTTCTTGGGCTGGTCCACCTTCAGGGCTATAACGCGCATGCAAGCGGGAATTATGGTGGCGAAATCTAAGAGCGAACTCATCACCCACGCCACGCACCGCGTCAATTTCAGTACTACTGGCGCCCATAGCAGGCAAAGGTAGCCGAAGCTTGTCGCCGTGGGCTGCTGGCGCGCCGGGACCAAAGGTAATCTCTAGTTCATCATCACCAGCTATTGCACGAACGGTTGCCGTAGTAGCCCGCTTGAATGGTTCAAGGGGGTTTTCTATCTCACTCATATTAGCCAACGTCTATATAAGGTCTAAGCAGACTTCAGCGTAATTCCTGCTGTTGCATCACCTAAATCCTCGCCTATACAGCGTTGGTAATACTCAGCAACAATAGAACGCTCAAGCTCATCACACTTATTCAAAAATGTGACTCTGAAGGCAAAGCCTATATCACCAAAGATCTCGGCGTTTTGCGCCCAAGTCAGAACAGTTCTTGGCGACATAACCGTAGACACGTCTCCATTCACAAAGCCCTTCCGCGTTAAATCTGCAACGCTCACCATATTGCTGATCAATCGTTTGCCTTCGGCTGTGGCGTCATATGCTGGTACTTTGCCAAGAACGATTTCGGCCTCAGCATCGTGATCTAGATAGTTCAGGGTAGATACAATGCTCCAACGGTCCATCTGGCCTTGGTTGATCTGCTGAGTACCATGGTAAAGGCCAGTAGTGTCACCCAAACCCACCGTATTGGTGGTGGCAAATAGTCTGAAGAAAGGGTGCGGGCTGATGACTTTATTTTGATCCAGCAGGGTTAACTTACCTTCGATTTCAAGGATACGCTGGATCACAAACATGACATCGGGTCTACCAGCATCATATTCATCAAAAACTAGCGCAACACTGTGCTGTAGCGCCCACGGCAAAATGCCTTCTCTAAATTCGGTAATTTGCTTGCCGTCTTTCAAGACAATGGCATCTTTACCAATCAAGTCGATACGACTGATATGGCTGTCCAAGTTCACACGAATACAAGGCCAATTGAGACGAGCTGCAACCTGCTCAATGTGGGTAGATTTACCCGTGCCGTGATAGCCCTGGACCATAACTCTACGGTTATGCGTGAATCCTGCTAAGATCGCGAGTGTTGTGTCGCGGTCAAAACGGTATTCTTCATCGATGGCTGGCACGTAGTCAGATCTTTCGCTGAAGCCGGGAACGGTCAAATCTTGATCAATCCCAAATACTTCCCTGACACTGTATTGTGTATCGGGCACTAGAGCAGGACTTAATCCTGATTCTGATTGGTCTGTCACTGG
>CAJJDH010000014.1 GCA_905182905.1 marine gamma proteobacterium HTCC2089
GAGATATTTGGCGAGGCCAAGGGAGGGGGTGATTCCTATTATATTTTGACCCAAATCGTGCGAGGCGAATGGCCACATAAAAACCACATGTGTGAGAAATACATTCTAGGGGTGGTCCCCACTTGCATAAACGTCAGCAAAGTTTTGGGTGTGGGTCTCTAGGGACCCGCAGTCTCGACCTTTTCCCCGCCAGTTTAGTTTTAACGAGAAAGTTTTTGGGTACCAGAGCGGGTACTTTTGGGGAGATAACGCGAAAAAACCACATAACCTATTGATTAATATAAGTATTTGGAGATTAAATGGCGGAGAGAGAGGGATTCGAACCCTCGAAGGTTTTAACACCTTACACGCTTTCCAAGCGTGCGCGATCGACCACTCTGCCACCTCTCCTGAATATGGTGGCAACCCACCCAGTCACATCTAAAGCCCGAAGCCGCTGTTACCGTTGCTCCCTTCCAGGCCTGGCGGAGTTCACAGCATATCGCCTCTAGAGGACCAAAGTGGGTCACCATAGAGCGAGGAATCTTAGAGGAAACCCTCTTAGATTCCTACTGCAAAGGACAGTATTTCGGGTACTCTTGGCGAATTATTTGCTAGATGAGCATCCATGCGTAAAGACCATCGCCCGTATCGCCTTAAAGTACTCCAAGGCAAGCTTGAGGCCTTTTGGGTAAAACATTTTATTGCGCCTCAGTTAGAGCGGATAGGTCATCACTCGATGATCATGAAACCTTGGTTTCTAAAAATTTATGGTAAAGAAATCAGCTTTGGCAAATCTGTCCACGTCATAACAGCAGCAGACAGAAACGTGCGTTTAACTACGTGGGAAATGAACGACCACCAAGGCCGTATTGATATACAAGACTATGTGCTGATTTGCCCCGGAGTACGCATCGACTCGGCTCTATCTGTTGAGGTTGGTGCCAGCACTATGCTTGCTGCAGGCGCTTATATTACCGACGCAGATTGGCACGACATTTATGATCGTACGCAAGCCATTGGGCGCTCTGCGCCGGTCAAATTGGCGGCTAATGTTTGGGTAGGCGACGGTGCGACTATTTGTAAAGGAGTAAGCATAGGCGAGAACTCTGTTATTGGTGCCGGCTCTGTGGTGACCAGCAACATTCCCGCCAACGTTATCGCTGCTGGCAACCCAGCCCGGGTAATTAAGGAATTAGACCCGAGTGAGAAACTCACTAAGCGCGAGGATATGTTAGCTGACGGGCCAGAATTGGCTCTTCAGATGGATGGATTGGAACGTTGGATGCGCAAGGACAATACCTGGCTGAAGTGGTTTCGCGCATTGGTGGCACCAAGCAATCAGGATTAAGACCACTGCGCCACTCAACTTAATCCATTGCGCGTAAATCTACTGTCGCGGCATCCTAACATCGATTACGGGACATACTTCACTAGATCTAAACGGATTGATATCCAACCCTCCCCTGCGCTGAAAACGCCCATTCACTGACAAAAACGTTGGCTGACATCTGGCCATTATATCGGCATATATCCTCTCTATCGTGGTTTCGTGGAAGGCCTGGTGGCTACGATAAGATACTAAGTACCCTAGAAGTCCAGCATGGTCTATAGCTTTACCCGTGTAGCGCACCATAACCGTGGCCCAATCTGGCTGCGCCGTTACAGGACACAGGCTGCGGAATAAATGCGTATACAGATGTTCGGTCACCACTTGAGGTGCACCACTCCTCAAACCTAGCAGCTCAGGCTCGCGCTGATACTCGGACAGCGCAACATCTAACTCATCCAAACACTGACCCTGCATGCTGGCCCACTGTGCAGCCAATTCATCAATAGGTATTAACTCAACAGCAACATCTCCATCAAATGCAGCGCTTAGATCTTGGTTTAACCTATCGCTGACAGCCTGTGCATCAACAAATTGCGTCTGGGCGAAACCGTTCAGGTAAAGTTTCATTGACTTGCTCTCAACAATATTTGTCGTTGCGCAATCTACCGCTATCTTCAAGCCAGCCACTAACGGCTTACCCTTGGTATCCAGCCATGAGAACTCATAGCCGGTCCACAGATCCTTACCGAGCAATGCTAACCCTGAGTCTAAACCCACGGCCCCCCGCCCCTGATCACGCGGCATGGGGTGCAAAAGCTCAACCGAATACCCTTCTGCATAGTCGCCAGACAAACCTAACGGTCCGGTACTCAATGACTTTTCTTCGTCTGCGCTCACACAAAACATCTCAATGGGTGGAAAGGTGCCTAGAATAGCCTCTGCACCAAGACTACAACAACCACAAAGCAGCCAAAAACAACGCGTATTTCTGGGTGCACCAACCGCGCTAAACATTTAGTCTTTGCTGCCTCGCTGTTTGGATTTTTATGCTAGATACAATACACATCATTACAACGCGTTTCGCCGACCTAGCATGGGGTCCGTGGCTTCTTTGGCTATTACTTGGCGGGGGTTTTTACTTCCTAGTTTTATCCCGGTTTACGCCGTTTCGCTACCTCAGACACGCCTTTGATCTAATCCGCGGCAAGTACGACAACCCTAATGACCCGGGCCATATCAATCATTTCAGTGCATTGTCTGCGGCGTTAGCTGGAACCATAGGCATGGGCAATATTGCTGGGGTTGCACTAGCTATCAAAATTGGCGGTCCTGGCGCTATTTTCTGGATGTGGATGACCGCAATACTCGGCATTGCTACCAAATTCTTCACCTGCTCCTTAGCGGTAATGTATCGAGGCAAAGATGACGCTGGCGAACTACAGGGTGGACCAATGTATGTCATCCGCGAGGCTCTACCTAAGAACATGCATTTTCTCGCCTACTTCTTTGCCATAGTTGCCATGATCGGCTGCTTACCTGTACTGCAAAGCAACCAGCTCATTCAAATTATTCGCGACCTTATCTTCATTGATCAAGGCCTCCTAGCTATTGACGAAGACCCGTTCTACTTCAACTTATTCGCAGGTATGGCACTTGCCGCCATAGCAGGGTCGATCATATTTGGAGGACTAAACAGAATCGCTAGAACAGCGACCATCATCGTGCCGTTTATGGCAGTAATTTACATCGGCACCGTTGCCGTAGCCTTGGGTCTAAATATTGACAAGGTACCCGCCGCTTTTGCCATGATCATAACCGATGCATTCACCGGTGAAGCTGCTGCGGGCGGCAGTGTTCTGGCTATGATGGTTTATGGTGTGCAGCGAGGTGCATTCAGCAATGAGGCTGGCATGGGTACAGAGTCGTTGGTCCACGGTGCGGTAAAAACCAGCGAACCTATCAGAGAAGGTTTGGTGGCAATGGTTGGGCCAATCATAGACACGCTTATTATATGTACTGCCACTGCCCTAATGATTCTAGTTGCTGGCACTTGGCAGAGTGCTGAGGCTCAGGGAGTCACACTCACTGCCAGTGCTTTCACGCAGTTACTAGGTCCTATCGGCACAGGTATCATATTCCTCAGCGTGGTGAGCTTTGCTACAACCACACTCTTTACCTATTCGTTTTATGGCTCCCAATGCGCCAGTTTTGTATTTGGTACCCGCTACAAAAATGCTTACCGCTTTGTCTTTGTTGCTTCCATAGTTTTGATCGCAGTGATTTCAATAGACGCAGCTGTGGGCCTTATAGACGGATCATTTGCACTTATGGCTATACCAACAATGGTCTCTGCCATTTGGCTTGCGCCGAAGGTGGTTGAGGCCGCCAAAACCTATCTTAATAAGGTCGACCAAAATATCCACAACATGCCAGTGGACACCACAGGCGACAGCTAGCGAGAGATTTCTATGGCTTATAAACCCCTTCCCAATGATCTTGCAGAACCCAAACCAGCCACTGCACATACACAGGCAGCCCAGGAAAAGGTCAAAGCCAGCTTAGACTTTAGTAACACAAGAAGTTTTGCGGATGCGCAAAAAGGCTTCATCGCAACCCTTGAGCCACTCACACTAAAGAACGCCGATGGGCGCATTACTTTTGATCTAGCGCAGATGGGCTTTTTAAATGCAGAAGCGCCTGCAACGGTCAACCCAAGCTTATGGCGACAGTCCCAGCTAAACGCACAACATAATGGTCTGTATGAAGTAGTAGACGGCATCTACCAAGTTAGATCTTTCGACATCGCCAACATGACCCTCATCCGCGCCAATACGGGTTGGATTATCATCGATCCGCTTACTTCCACTGAGTCCTCGGCGGCCGCTCTAGCCTTGGCAAACGAACACTTAGGTGAAAGACCCGTTGTTGCCGTGCTGATTACCCACAGCCACGCAGATCACTTTGCCGGTGTACTGGGTGTAGTGCACCCAGCACAAGTAAGCTCTGGGGAAGTACCGCTTATAGCACCAGAAGACTTTGTTAATGAATCGCTAAACGAAAACGTGCTAGCCGGCAACGCCATGAATCGGCGCGCAACCTATATGTATGGCAATCTACTGCCAGCATCTGCTACCGGTTACGTTACCACCGGTTTAGGCGCTGCTGTCTCTATGGGCAGTACCGGCTTTATAGTACCCTCAGACTTTATACGAAAGACTGGCGAAACACGCACAATAGACGGCGTTGAAATCGAATTTCAAATGACTCCAGGCACCGAAGCCCCTGCTGAATTTGTTTTTTACCTACCCGCCTTCAAAGCTCTGTGCATGGCGGAAATCACCTCTCACCACCTGCACAATGTCTACACGCCCCGCGGCGCACAAGTGCGAGATGCTTTGGAGTGGGCGAGTCAAATCAATGAATCCATAGATCTCTTTGGTCATCGCATAGATGTTCAATTCGCCTCACACCATTGGCCTATTTGGGGTCAAAAAGACGCGGTGGAATATTTAGAGAAACAAAGAGACCTATATAAATACATACATGACCAGACATTGCGCCTGGCAAACAAAGGTTATACCAAAGAGGAAATCGCTGAACAGGTCCACTTACCCCACAGTCTTGGCAAAGAGTTCTATAACCGCGACTACTACGGCACAGTGCACCATAACTGCCGCGCTGTTTACGTTAAATACCTAGGTTTCTTCGATGGCAATCCAGCCACGCTTTATCAACTTCCACCCGTCGAGCAAGCTAACCGCTATATGGACTTCATGGGTGGCGCAGATGCCGTGGTAGAAAAAGCAGCAGCTTCTTTTGCAGCTGGCGACTATCGCTGGGTTGCAGAGGTGCTCAACCACGTTGTGATGTCGGACCCAGATCACATTGCCGGCCGTGCATTATTAGCTGACACCCTTGAACAGCTAGGCTATCAATCTGAATCAGCTCCTTGGCGCAACTTCTACCTGTGCGGTGCATTAGAACTAAGGCAGGGGTTACCTGAAACCAAAGCTTTCCAAGCCAGTGGCGGCATTGCAGCGGGCATGCCGTTAGAAAATTTCTTCCAGACATTGGCAGTTAGACTTTTACCCAGCGCAGTAGATGAACTAAACGTCAGCATATTGCTGAACCTGACCGATGCACAGGATAACTACACCATTGCTATTAAGCACAGTGTTCTAAACTACTTCAAAAACAAAAACACTAGGCCAGATACCACATTGAAAATTTCTTCTACTGACTTCAAGAGACTAATCATGGGGTTGGTAGACGGGCCCACACTGATGTCCGAGAACAAGCTGGAGATTAGCGGCGACTTGCAGGTAATGCTGAACTTCTCACAACTGTTTGATCAGTTCCCAAGGCGTTTCCCGCTGGTTACACCCAGAAGCTAATACTTATCAAAGTCGGTTACCCTCAACCGGCTTAAACTGTAGCCATTAATCATATTGGAAGATCTCGAATTAATTAGTCTCGGGATCTTTTGAAAAGACAATAAAATTTGCCAACATGCCAAGGCCTACCAAGACAGCGCCGAGCATCAAATGATCAGCATTCGCTGGCGCCTCCGGCCACGCAATGCCCATGTAAGGTAGCGCAATTAAAAGTCCCCCTACAGCTAATGCTATGCGTACAGAAAAATGCTTCAGCCTACCGTAACCCGACAGAAACCCTTGCAGACCACCACAAATCAACCAAACTCCGAGCAAAGCTTCAAACACCACTTGCATAGACGACAACGTATCTGACTTCAAAATAAAGGCGGTATCCAGCACAAAGATAAATGGAATCGCATAGATCACGCTGCCCATCGTCATTGCAGCAAACCCTGTCTTCAACGGATTAGCCTCGGCAATAGATGCAGCGGCATAGGCGCCAAGAGCCACCGGCGGCGTAATGTATGAAAGCATCGCCCAATAAAGAATAAACAAATGTACGCTTAGCGGATCCAAATCCTGACTCACCAGCGCCGGAGCTAAAACTACTGCTAGGAAAATATACGCAGCCGTTACCGTCATACCTATACCCAAGACAAAACTTGTCATCGCACCCATAAGCAATAATAAGCCCACATCGTCGCCAGCAATACTCAACAGGTCATTCACTAACGTACCACTTAAGCCGGTCATAGACAGCGAACCCACAATCAGTCCCACTCCGGCTAACACCACCACCAATTCGATCAGCAATTTGCCCACACTGTAGAGTAAATCTAGACCACCCTGCAGCGTGAGACGATTGGTTTTAGAGATCTGATTGAGTACTAACAAAACTGCGGTTGCGTAATAGGGTGCGATAGATTCTCGCTGCAAAAAAATTAACAGGAATATCAGCAGCGCAAATGCACCCATATAAAACCAACCTTCTACTAAGGTCTTTCTGATACTGGGAATATCTTCGCTGGCTAAGCCTTGCAGATTGTTACGCCCGGCATAGGCATCAATCTGCATATAAAGACTGACAAAATACAAAAGCGCAGGTAACGCGGCTGCAATGGCTACATCGATATAGGCAATATCCAGAAGGGTTGCCATAACAAATGCCGTTGATCCCATAATGGGTGGCAGCAGAACACCGCCAGTTGAAGCACATGCCTCCACCCCACCCGCCACATGTGGCGCCATACCCGCTTTACGCATTGCGGGAATAGTCAGCTGGCCGGTAGTCAAAACATTAGTCACAACACTGCCGCTCATTGAACCCATTAAGCCGCTTGAAACGATGGCAACTTTGGCTGGGCCACCGCGCTGCTTGCCTAACAACGCAAAAGCTAGATCAAGAAAGAACTTGCCACCACCGGTATGTTGCAAGACCACGCCAAAGACAACAAAGCCGATAACCAAATTTGCGAATGCGCGAAAAGGGAGGCCAAATATGCTTTCAATAGACAACACATGATAAGCAGCCGCCTCACCCCAAGTCGCAGGTAAGCCGCTCAATGGCCCGGGCATGTACTCAGTAACAATTGGCAGTATCGAGAAGAAACCAGCAATCAAACACAAAGGCCAACCTGCCGCCCTGCGCAATGCTTCAAGCAATATTACCCACAATGCCAGTGATGCATATATCGCGTATTCAGGTGCCGCAAATTCCCAAGCTTCATCCAAAGCTTGTTCCGCGGTAACAAAAAATAGAGCCAAAATACCAATAGCAATGGCGACCAAGGGCCAATCTATCCAAGGCTTAGATGGAAAGGTGATATATGCCCAAGGCGCTAACAAGGCGAGTAAGGCATAAAAATACTGCGTCTCAACCTGAACAAGAAAACCAAGCCACTGCTCACCACCAAATAGGCGCAGGGTATCCATGGCTAAGACCAACGCTATCAGCGCCAGGCCAGCTACTAGAGATCGAATAAACGGGTGGGGCTGGACTGCCATCGGATGTTCCTATGTCGCCTTAAACAATTGAAAAACTGAACAAAGTAGCAAAATACCTAGCGCCATATTGGATCAAAACCATTGGCATCAAGTGCCATAATCCGGGCCTCAAGCCAGGCATCCGCAAAACCCTCTTTACCCTGATAACGGGTCTTATGTACCTGCCATGCTTGGGCAAGTACGTCTTGTCTGTGTATCAGGCGGTCGTTGTGGGCTTGGGTAGCATCATCCCAAACGCCAATAGACTTGAAGTAACGTACCGAGCCTTCATGAAATGGCACAACCCAGCGAAATACCTGCCTATCCATTGCCCACCCAATGCCACCTGGATCTGCATCTTTATACTCGTCATAGTGAATATGAATAACCTTGGCTAAATCATGGACCAAGTCTGCATCGCGATCAGCCAATGTAATCAATATGGGGTACGGGTATGTTGCGCCTTCGTGCGGGTTCGTCACGGAAATACCAGCACCACGAGTAGCCACATGAGGTTTAAAGAACGGGACTATTTTTTTCATCCGCGCCCAACATTCCGGATCATCATGAGGTGCAGGCGGCCAAAATATACCGCGAGGCGAGGCCTCTAGCTTACGCGTTGGACCCGAAACAGTTGTTGCATAGGCGGCGTCCACTTGATCATTTACAACGCCAGTCCACATGGCGCTATAACCGGGAAAATCAACGCGTTTAACATCGTCCCAAGTTAATCCACCGCAGGCTAAGTATGCTTGTGTGGTTACGTTGAGTGCAGGTGCCCCGCGTACGTATGGCACGCGCTTGCCGCGAAGGTCTGCATAGCTCTTTATACCCAAGTCCGCAGCCACGCCTAACGCTTGGTTACTTTCGCCATTAGAGGCCATAACAATACGCAGTGGCATTGGTCCCCACTGTTTTTCTGCAAACTGAAAAACACCCTCTTGAGCAAAATAAGTCGCCACGCCGTTGGCAGAGAATTGCACACGACCACGCTGCAATGGCAGCAAGCGAGAAACATCATTCTTACCGGGGAGCACACGTAGGTTAGTGTTGTAATGATCTTTCAGCACTTTACCTATAGCAACAGCTTGGTTATATCCGGTGGTGCCTAGGTTATACGCACTCCAAGCCATAGTAGTGGGGAACTCAACGGCGTCTTCGGTTTGCTCGGCCACCGTCCAAGAAGCATTCAGACTACCGGCAAGCAAAAGTGTCCACATCAATATTTTTACAAAACTCAACCTATTCCCCTTCCCTTTTTAACAAGTGCCTAGCGCTACGGCCAAAGACTAAAACGCGCTAGCCCGCAATGATAACAGCCATTAGGTGTAGCAATGTAGACAACATGCAATCCAGGGCTAAATCAGATTACAAAAACCACCCAAATTAAGGTAATACTAGGTTTCAATATCACCATTCGACAATTTGGGGAGCAAATAAAGTGCAACTAGCAACAGTACAAGCGCCATGTGGGGCAATCCAAGGCCGCGAAAAAGAAGGCGTACTATTATTCTGCGGCATCCCCTACGCACAGCCGCCTATCAACAACCTTCGTTTCAAAGCACCGCAACCTATGGCGGTATTCAGCGAGCCGTTTTCTGCACTTAAATTTGGCCCAGCGGCGCCACAGCTCTCCGGTGGCGGAATGACCGATAGCGCCAGTGTGCGGTGGAATGAGGATTGCTTAAGTCTCAATATCACCACACCCAAACAAGCCTGCGACGCAAGTGACAAGAAAAAACGCGCTGTTTTGGTCTGGATTCATGGTGGCGGTTATCGCACAGGGCAAGGGGCTATCCCTTGGTATAACGGCACGCGATTCGCTCAAAATGGCGATATTGTTGTGGTTTCAATCAACTATCGGCTTGGTGCTCTGGGCTTTGCAGACCTAACCCACCTTGGAGAGGAATTCGCCAGCTCTAATATCAATGGTACGTTAGATCAAATCGCCGCCCTGCAATGGGTGCAAAAGAACATAGCGGCATTTGGTGGCGACCCCAAGCGCGTCACCGTTGCTGGAGAATCTGCAGGCGGTTTCAGCGTGGGTACGTTGATCGCCTGCGAAGCCGCACAAGGCTTGTTTCACCGCGCCATTCCTCAAAGTGGTGCGGCCCAACATACACTGCCACAGGAAGCTGCGGCGAAAGTTACAGAGCGCTTTTTAGCTGACCTTGGTGAAAACGATGCCATCGGCTTACTGGCAGCCTCACCAGAGCAAATTCTGCAAGCGCAAGCTACAGCGGCAAGTCATTTTGAGTCCGGCGCTGGGTCTATGAATAACTTAGGCACCACTGTTGGCCCCTTCTACCCGGTTCACGGCACACAGTTATTACCGGTAGATCCACTAACAGCAATAAGCAAAGGCATCGGCAACCAGGTTGCAGTACTCACCGGCACCAATGCAGACGAGACTACCCTTTGGAGCTCTGGCAAAACAGATGCTGAAAAGCTCAACCGTGTTGCAACAGGTTTAGGCGCAATGTCTGCATTAGAGACTTATAAAACAACTCGACCGGAGGCGGATCCAGCAACGCTAAGTGTCGCTTTAACTACAGATCATATGTTCCGCATACCGGCCATACGAATGCTTGAGGCACGGGTACCGTATAACCAAAATAATTGGCTCTATCAGTTTAATTGGCGCTCGCGGGCATTTGACGGAAAACTCGGCGCAACTCATGCGCTAGAAATACCTTTTGCATTCGATAATCTAGATCGAGCCGGAGTAGATGTTTTTATTGGTCCGGGTGATAAGCCTCAACACGTTGCCGACACCATGCATCAGGCGTGGATCAAATTTATCAATGACGGTGACCCCGGCTGGCCCGCCTACAGCTTAGAGCAACGCTCAACCATGTGCTTTGATGAGGTCAGTGCAGTAATCAATGACCCCGATCAACTAGAACGAGAAGCTTGGCAAGGTTTGCGCTAGCCTGACATAACCATTAACTCGCCAACCTCCAAAGTGCCTCCGGTTTTTAGAAAGGGGCACGCTTGGGCAATGGACATTGCATCGTCCATAGTGGCTGCCTTGATAATAGTGAAACCCGACATTTGTGTGGCGCTACCTTTGTCGCAGACACCGTTCGATGCAATCGTTTGAGTATTTTTCAAGGGGTTTGCCGGGCTAACCGCAGACTCACCTAAAGAGTTCATCCACTGTCTATATTCTTGCATATTTTGTGCGCCTTCTTCGACGCTGGCAGGCGGATTGCCACCAAAGTAGGTAATTACATATTCAGTCATTCGCTTAAATCCTTGTCCGTATTATTTTGCTCTAGGTATTAGGCAATCAATATCTAAAGGAAAATTTGTCGGCCGAGAAAAAGCAAGGATATGCCGTCTATAGCCCGCCTAATTCCTGACAAGTGGTAGCACTTGCCATGACTAGCCGGACTAAACGAGGAATTCTTGGGCGTTAAGATCTAACGCATGGCGGGCATGGCGTCGCGCCATGGTCGTGAACATTTCGTCCCCGCGCGCAGTACGCTGAACTATCATTGAAGCAATCACTGTTACCGCAAAACCGGCAAATGCACCTCTGCGGTAATTTTGCCAACACTCTTCCCAAGTAAAATCTTCAACCCCGGCATTCATCAAGTCCCGGTAATAACCTCTAACTAAATCTTCTTCCACTGGGCGCCTAATATCAGCTTCAAGACCTGCGCCGACAAAGTAGGCCACGTCATTCATGGGTGCACCTAGCGTGATACTTTGCCAGTCTAATGCAGTAATCTCACAATCACCGGAGCTGCGATCTATCATCAAATTATCTAACCGATAGTCTACGTGGATCAATGAAAACGGCTGCGGGAAACTTGCACTTAGCGGCGAATCCTTCACCGCACCTACTTGCTTAATAATCCATTGCTCGTCGTCAGCAAGGTGCGGGCCAAAACGCTCAATAAACCCGTCGAGTTGAGCGCGATACATCTCCATAGTGGCGGAAGCGGCTGCAGGGTTTTGTGCTAGCTCCTCATCACGCAACCAAGTAAGACTGCGCAAAGTATCATCACACCAACTCGGCGCATGTAATCCGACTAACTCAGCTAATGCGGCTCTCGCAACCGTTGGATCACAGCCCAAAAGCTGATCGCCCTGCTCCCCCGGCGCCAAGTCTTCCAGTAAGAGAAAAAACTCAGGGCCCTGATTAAGAATTTCAGCGTAATAACATTTGGGTGTTTTGATCTGCAGGCGATCTTGCAACTGCTGATAAAAGCGCACTTCCTTTAAGAAGTTTTGTAATGCCACACCCGTCTGACGACTAGTTTCATCATCAGCAGGATACTTGCCTATGACACTGGAGGGCACATCTTGGTTTTCTGCATCGCCGTCATTGAAAGCAAAACTATAGCGAATACATTTGCCGATTTGCCCGGTACCAATTTGCTTTGCAGTGAAGCTAGCAATCCGCCCCTGCAAGCCAACCCTGGCAAAACACTGGTTAAACCAATCTACGCTGATTGTGGATTCTGTAGGTATCGATAGCACTTAAGTTCTCCCAATTACACATAACACTGGGCAAACATGCCCTTTAAAAACAACTATTAGCAGAGGGCCAATCAGCGTGGCATCAAGCGCCGGTCAAACAATGGACCTTTAATGTTTACGCTTTGTTGATGATCCGCCGCCGCAGCTAACAAATCTGCCATCACTTCTGGGTACTTTTCGGACACATCGAAACGCTCGGACGGATCGCGTAACAAATGATACAGCTGGGGGATGTTGTGTTTTGTTCGAGCCTCGCCCTGATCGTACGCGCCTTCAGTAATAAAGTGCATTTTCCACGGTCCTTTGCGATACGCATACAAAGCACCACCACGGTAGTAGGGCATTTCTTGCCTTGGACTTGCACTCTTCTCGAGCAACGTTGCGGTTAAATCAAAGCCATCGACACCTGTAGTCACATCTGAGTCTTGGGGCATTTTGGACAGCGCCATAACGGTGGCAAACAAATCAAGGGTAGAGCCAATCTCGCTTACAACACCACTAGGCAATGTGCCCGGCCATGAAAATACTGTCGGCACTCGCACACCACCTTCAAAAGTTGTGCCTTTACCGTGCCGAAGCAACCCAGATCGACCGCCTTCTTCGTGCATTTTTAGCCAAGGACCATTGTCACTTGAGAATACAACCAATGTGTTTTCCAACACCCCAGCCTTCTCTAACGCATCTTGAATAGCGCCCACGCTCCAATCAATTTCCTCCACCACATCACCGTAGCGTCCACCTAAACTTTTGCCGACAAACTCGTCACTTCTGAACAATGGTGTGTGCGGCATGGTGTAGGGCACATACAAAAAGAAAGGATCATCGCCACTCTTATTGATGAAATTAATGGCTTCCTCGGTGTAACGTTTGGTCAGCGTACTTTGCTGGGTGGGCTGCTCAGTGGTATCCACGAATTCACCGTCGACTTTACGGCTGGTAATCAAGGGCGCTTCCCAAAAGGCTTCCTCAGGCGCGGCATATTTGGCAGCACGACGAGCAAAAAACATGGCCTGTTGTTCAACATCACCAGACATACTGAGCTTAACTAGTGCTTCAAAATCTGGTTCGCCCACCCAATTCATATCATTGGAATATGGCACACCAAACCACTCATCAAATCCATGTCGGGTGGGTAGCGCATCAGGACCGTCGCCTAAATGCCACTTGCCGAACATACCTGTCTTATAGCCACGGTCTTGCAACGCCTCGGCTAGCGTGACCTCTTCACCAGGCATGCCCCAAGGCTCGCCAGGGAAATAGACTCTTATAGCATTTCCGTAAATACCCGTACGCACGGGTAAACGGCCAGTGAGCAAGGCACCGCGACTAGGAGAACAAACCGGCGCCGCCACGTAAAAATCTGTCCAGCGTTGGCCTTGACGCGCCAGCTCATCAATTTCTGGAGTACGGATGTAGGGGTGACCGTAAGAGCTGAGGTCGCCGTACCCCAAGTCATCGGCAAAAAGCACTACGATATTTGGCCGCTGAGTAGGCTTATTGCCATCTCTCTCAGAGGTTTGTGGGGAGCAGGCCGTAGCAAATACGGCGATTGCTATCAGCATGACCGTTTTCGTAGCCCTAGAGTACTCGGAATTAAAGTCGCTCATTTTGCCTTTGGCCATACCCACCTCTCCAATTACTAAACACAGCACCCAGCATGCCATGTCCCAAGATGATGGTCAGCCCAAAAATAAAGGCATTTGCTGATGCAAAAAACCTCTGCAGCAGCGCAAGCTAAAACTAACGCTTTAGAAGGCCTCGTTAACGCCCACATATACGCCGCGGTCATCTCGACCAAATCCAAGGTCGAAGCGCAGGTTGATTTTTTCTTTCAGTCGCAGGCGATAACCCACGCCCACTGAAGGCCACCAGCGCTCCCGTCCGAGTTCGGATATTTCATCAGACAAGGTACCAATACCCGCCCAAGTCACCATGCTATGTCGCCCTACTATCGGCTGGCGCAATTCTATTTGGGCCAATACTTTTTGCCGCCCACGATATCGCCCTCGCTCATAGCCGCGCAGCTGTCGACTACCGCCAAGCAAAGTCAAACGATCCCACGGCACTTCCCCTTCACTGAGCAAGCCCTGTACCTGCCAGGCTAAAGTAGCCTCTGGCTTGGCTAAAAAGGTCCGCAAGGGCCGGTAGCCACTGTAGCGAAACTGCAATTGGTCAAAGTCTGTATTTGAACCCAAGGATTCTGTGAACGTGGTGTAGTCAAATTGCAGCACAGAACCTCTGGTCGGGTTATCTTGGTGGTCACGGGTATCACGCAGTACTTGACCGCTGACACCGACACTAGTGCTGTCTGTAAGTAGTGTAGCTAACCCGGGATTGGGGCCGCGAAAACTATCGCTTTGATTTTTGTGGTATCGAACACCTAGCCCCACAAATGTGTCACCAAAAACCCGCTTTAAGCCGTGGACCTGCAAATTCTGGCCTTGATGATCGTAAAGTAACTCATTAGCCTCGTCTCTACTGGGTTCAATACTCAGGCCATAAAACACTTCAGGAGTATCTGAATACTCCATATCTACATACAAACGGTAAGTATCCGCTTTAAATAAAGTACGCAGGCCTGCACCGATCTCTTTCGCCCCATTCGTTGAAGCAAAAGTCTTGAACACAATTTGGCTCGGCTTAACATTCTCAACCCTGCGACTTTCTTCATCTGCTAAGAACAAGCCAAATGCCACAACGCCTAAAGCAAGTTCTTGCTCCGAAGAGTAGGAAAAATTGGGCACAATGCCCCAATCCACTTTCTTATTCGGATCAAAATCACCGTTAGCGCCAACTCGATTCAGCGCATCTCTTAGCACTTTGTCAGCCCGAGCCCAAGGCAAAATCTTTTGCTCAGCTAAAGGCTTGTCTGCTTCGTTGACAGTCCGCTTAAAGTCGCTCTCCGAGGCA
The DNA here is from genome assembly GCA_905182905.1 of marine gamma proteobacterium HTCC2089. Taxonomy (GTDB): domain Bacteria; phylum Pseudomonadota; class Gammaproteobacteria; order Pseudomonadales; family Azotimanducaceae; genus UBA4421. The sequence continues at coordinate 15,073 of CAJJDH010000014.1, forward strand.
TTGATCTGCCCCGCATCTGCAAGCACAGGAGCAGATACCAAGCCAATGGCAAAGAAAAAAAAGAATCTGGAAGCGCGAACCATGACAAGGCTAAAAAAATCTTTACTCATGAGGAAACGTAACCGCCTAGTTGGGTTTTTAAAGTGCTCAGCAAACTCTTTACACAGCCGGCCATAATGACAAATTCAGCATCGTGCTTAGCCAGCGGGTCTTCTTCAGGCACATCGTCCATATCGTCTTGACCGAGCAAACGAACCTTGCGAAATATCAAATCTTCGTCCATCACGAAAGCGCAGACCTGATCAAAGGTGACACCCAGCCGATCAATCTTGAGGCCTTCGGTTACATGGCGTCTTACCGCAGGATCAGACAACTCCATATCTAGCCAGTTCACCGAAGCCTTAGTGTCGCTAGGGTCGCGCATACGACACTCACGACCTAAGCGTAAGGGCGGCTGAGCATTCCCCAAAAACAGCTTATTCATAAGATCTAAAGGTAGCTGCTGATACGCCAAAGGAGAGTACTGCAACCCAACCATAGCGCGCTTGAGCTGGTCTAGAAAATACTCCGCAACGGTATCCGACGCGGTACCCAACACCAACAAGCCTTCGTCACATAAGTAAAATGCTTGTACCCGGTCAGATTTAAGCAGCGCCTGAGGCAGTAACTGTGAATACACCTCTTCTTTCATATCACGGCGCTCAGCGCGATTGGGTTCTGAATTCATACGCTGTTTGAATGCATCAACGCGGCCAACCAATGCTTCTTGGACCGCCGCCGCAGGTAGCAAGCGAGTCTGCACACGCATTTGTAGAAGATCTGCACCGGACACTTTGCGACACAAGTGCTCTCCTGCATTTTCAACTGGCGCCTCAAATCCACCACTGCGCTCACTAAACGCGCCGCAAGGCTTGAATTGCGCTTCTGCAAGAACCGCAGACAGCTCTTCTTCTGTGGCAGGCCATTGGCTATGGATGCGGTAAATTTTCAGGTTGCGGAAGTATCGATTCACAAAGGCTCCAGATAGATAGCAGCGGTCAATTAGATGACATATTTAGGCAGAGGAAGTTTACCGATTCGCTCGAAAATTGTTAGCCAACAAGGGCGATAAACCGACAATAATTACCCTTAACCGGCGACCCAAACATTAAACCAAACATCAAACTAAGCAATAACAAAGCCATTTGAATGTTTTGTCTCTGCGGGCGTATGATCTAAAGCTTCAACAATGAGGGGCAAAGTATGACAACTTCGATCTTAGAGCGGATATCAGCAACGCGCAGAAAACTCATTCAATACGGCACACTAATGGGCGTAGGCGCAACCAGCCTAGTCAAATCTGGTGATGTTAGAGCGTCTGTATTTGACGGCAAGGAAGCTGCTGGACTCAATACCCCACTACCTGAAATGCGCTATCAAACTCTGGGCCGCACAGGTCATAACTCTAGCCGGTTAATCTTTGGCTGCGGTGCAACCTTATCAGGTGGTCGCCAAGACCATCTGCTGAATGCGGCCTTTGATGCAGGAGTAAACACCTTTGATGTGGGATTCCAGCACTACTACAGCGACGCGGAAAAAAATCTTGCACCGTTTTTGCAAAAACGCAGAGACGACATTTTTCTCATCTCCAAGGCCTTGGTGCCCAGCGATATTGAATGGAATGAGACTATTAGCGTCAGTCAAGCCAAAGCCGCTGCCCAAGGCTGGCTAAGCTACTTGGATGAATCTTTAACTGAACTGAAACAAGAACATGTAGACGCCTACTACTTTATGGGCCAAAACAATGTTTCCACCATTCAAAGCGAAGAAATGCACAAAGCATTTGAACAGGCCAAAGCCCAAGGTAAAGTAGATTATCTAGGCTTATCTACCCATCAAAATGCAGAAAACGTTTTACGCGCTGCTATCGAGACCAAGCAATTCGATTTGGCCATGATTGCGATTACCCCCGGAGGTTGGTACGACTGGAAAGATCGTTCGATACTTCCCGAATCGCCGATAATGAGCGATCTTCGTCCGCTGCTGGACGAGGCAAGAGCAGCCGGCATGGGGCTCATCGGCATGAAGGCCGGACGTTTTCTGGCCGGTCGCAAATGGCTAGGCTGGGGTAACCCAGATGCCTTCAACAAGTACTATCAACCACAATTGCTGCAAGCAAAGTTTTCCGAGTTTCAGCGTAGCTATGCGTTTGTGTTAGAAAATGGGTTAGATGCCGTGAATGCGGACATGCAAACTATGCAGCATTTAAACGAGAACTTTACTGCTGCGGCCACATCTGGTGACTATTTCGCCAGCAATATTGCAAACACAGCCTAGTTTATGCGCGCACTCTTCTACCAACCCAGCTGCGGTATCGCTGGGGATATGCACATTGCCGCACTCATCGAACTTGGCGTCCCCGAGCAATACCTGCGGGATCAACTGCAAAAGTTGACCCTGAGCGCAGAGTTTCAGCTGACCCTGAATGATGCGGTTAAAATGGGTATCAGTGGAACTCACGCCAAAGTCACCACCGAGGATCAACACGACCACCGCCACCACAGTACTATTGTAAAACTCATCACCCAAGCAGGCTTTGCACCAGGTATTGAACAACGGGCACTGGCTATCTTCCAAGCCATCGCAGAAGCCGAGGGCAAGATTCATAATGTCACGCCTGACAAAGTACACTTCCATGAAGTGGGCGCCATCGACTCCATTGTTGATATTGTTGGCGCTGCGATCTGCATAGACTACCTGCAACCAGACATTATTCTCTGTAATGCCATTGAAGTGGGTTCGGGCATGGTGGACTGTGCTCACGGACGCTTCCCAGTACCCGCCCCTGCCACCCAAGAGCTATTGGCCAAAGCGCCCTGTACCTATGGTGGCACAGACGGCGAATGCACCACACCCACCGGCGCAGCCATTTTAGGTGTGAGTGTAAATGAGTTCTTACCCAAGGGTATTTTTAGCCCCGAAAAGATCGGCTACGGCGTTGGCTATAAAGATTTCGCTATACCCAATGTCCTTAGAGTTGTACTAGGCGACTACCAAGTGGCAGATTCGGCGAGCGCAGGAACAGATGAGTTTTCTGTCCAAGATCTAGAACTTCACCACTTTAAAATTGAAGCCAATATTGATGATATGAACCCTGAGGGCTATGAGCCGTTAATGGAGGCATTATTTGCCGCAGGCGCAGGCGACGTCTACCTAACACCGATCATCATGAAAAAGAGCCGCCCCGCCCACTGCATTACCGCGCTGAGTCACAAAGACAAAGTTGAGGCCATCAGCGACACCTTGCTGAATTTCTCCACCACCATTGGTCTGCGAATTGTGCCTTTTGCAAAACGGGTACTGGCAAGGGAACTCAAGCAAATCGACACCCGCCACGGTTTAATTCAGGTTAAAGAGGTAGTGCAACCGAATGGGCAAAGGCGTTGGAAAGCCGAATACAGTGATATAGCAGACATTGCCTTAGATAAGTCTCTGAACTTTCAGCAGGTAAACAGTGAAGTGATGTTAGATATCGCAGCCTCTTACGACAGTTTCTCCGGCTAGTTGTCTGTTTAACTAGCCACATGGGTTTGTTGTGTCTGGGAGTAGCAGCTTAATCAGCCCCAAGGCTTGCTGCACTTATCTAAGCAAGAGAGCCTGCGCAAAAGCAGGCACCCCTCACTAAGTGATGACTCAGGCTACCGCGCCGGACGCTATTAACTCAGCAATCTGAGCTTCGCTCATACCAAGGTCCACAAGGATGTCTTTGCTATGACTTCCCGGTGCCACTGGCGGGTTAGGCATTTGTGGTTCAGTACGCGAAAAGCGCGGTGCAGGCCCGGCTTGAGTGACCCCGTCAGACTCAACAAAGGTATTACGCTCTTGGTTATGTGGATGGGCTACAGCTTCCTCAAAGTTCAAAATAGGCGCGTAGCACACGTCGGTACCCAACATGATGGCATCCCACTCATCTCGAGTCTTAGTGCGCATAATGGCTTCTAGCTTTTCGCGCACTGCGGGCCAATCGCCGCGGCTCATTTGGCGCGGTAACTCGCCATCTTTATCCAACCCAGTTTTTTCTAGCAGCAATGCATAGAACTGCGGCTCGATTGAACCAATGGACACGTGTTTGCCATCTTTTGTCTCGTAGGTGCCGTAGAAGTGAGCACCGCCATCAAGCAAGTTACTGCCACGATCTTGACTCCAAACGCCCTGATTCATCAGGCCAAAGATAGAGTTCATCAGCAACGCAGACCCGTCTGTCATAGCCGCATCAATGACCTGACCCTTGCCAGATTTCGCCTTCTCAAACAAAGCCGCGACAATGCCAAAGGCCAACATCATACCGCCGCCGCCAAAGTCACCAACCAAGTTCAACGGCGGTGTTGGACGCTCACCAGGCTGACCAATAGCATGTAAAACACCGGACAATGAAATGTAGTTAATATCGTGACCTGCAACCAAAGACATGTTGCCGGTTTGGCCCCAACCAGTCATACGACCATAGACAATGCCCGGATTACGCGCCAAGCAAACGTCAGGACCCAGCCCTAGACGCTCGGTAACTCCGGGGCGAAACCCTTCCAAAAGTACGTCCGCACTTTCAATGAGCTTAAGTACCGTTTCAACACCATCAGGATTCTTCAGGTCTACGGCAATACTCTTACGCCCTCTGGCTAAAACATCATGTTTTTGTGCATCACGCCCAACTGAGGCCGAGCGGTCGATGCGAATAATCTCCGCACCCATATCCGCCAGCATCATGCCGCAAAATGGACCCGGTCCAATGCCTTGAAGTTCAACAACCTTTAACCCAGATAATGGTCCCATATCACTCTCTCACCCAATTTAATTAGCTGCCCATTGTATGGCTGCCAGTGCCATTGGAAAAGAGCCAGTTTGCATTAACGAGCAACGCCCGTATTATCTTGCGCACTAGAGGTTAGGAGAGCACCACCCGTGGTAGATATTGAAGAACTAAAAAAACAGTTTCTGAATGCTGAATTTGACAGCAAGAACTTTGAGCTAGATGCTGAAAAATTACTCGTTGTCGCCCAAACATCTGGCGAAACCAGAGCTGAATTCACAGACATTACGCATGCAGATTTCCAAGCCACACCAGCATTTTTATGCAGCTTGGCATCGGGCAGACACCTACCCATAGATTTCCCCTCGCTTGGCGGCATTCCAATGGATGGCGGCAAAGCAGTAGAGTGTTTTAAGCCCATACGCCCAGGGCAGCCCATTACCGGCAAATCCCACCTACATGATATTTACGACAAGCAAGGCCGGTCGGGTCGAATGATTTTTATTGTTGTGCGGATGGAAATTTTTGATGCCCAAGAAGTGCTCTTGGCTATTTCTGATTCACGCCTAGTTATACGGGAGAAACCTACCGCATGAGTATCCAGAATATTTTAGATGTCGAATTTGGTACCGAACTACCGGTATTTGAGCCTGACACAACACTCGCCAATGTCGGCGCATTCGCTCGAGCAGTGGGCTGGGGCGGACCACGATTTGAAAGTCATGAAGGGGCGCGTAAAGAAGGTTTTCCAGGCGCTCTAGTGCCCGGAATAATGGGCATGGGCTTTTTAGTCAGCGCCATTCATAGATGGGCTCCCACCGGCACGGTAGAACATATCGATGGTGTATTTCGAGCGCCCATGATCGCCGATACCCCAGCCATCATCAGCGCAGTAGTCACAGACATTGATGAGGATGAAGGATTGGTAGAACTGGATATGACGGTGAAAAATACCAAAGATGAAACTCGTGTGTTTGGCACCGCAAGACTGCGCTTACCTAAAGCTTAGCTAAGGTTGCTAAAAAACGATCACTGGTAGCCCAAAAGAGCGCCCTCGTTTGGCCATATACGAGGGTTGTTTCTACCCTCGTAGCTGTAGCCCTATCTCGGTTGCTACCTTCTTATTGCCCAGCTCATCCTCCTTAATCAGCGCCATAGCATCCCAGCCAGACGTACTGCCTGCACGACTAAACACCCCAACGGACTCATCCCAAAAGATCGGTCGACGAAAATAAATTTGAGCATCGAAACTCTTAGGGCCTTCAGTGGCAGCCAGTGCTTTCCAAAGCTCTGCCATCAAGAAATGAACGCCCATACCGCCACCAATGAGAGGCGCACGGAAACCCGCTCTCTGGGCAGGTTCTAACTCATAGTGAATGCTATTGCCTTCCATACTGTAAGCCCTAACCCCTTCAGGACTAAGCTGGTAGTGATCAAGAAGAGTTAATCCATTTACATCTTCAATCACTGGGACGGGTCGCTCGCCTGCACCTTTCACACCAGCCCGCTGCGGGTCGGGTCTTAGCGAGGTTCTGGGTGCACTAATAACACGCGCACCAGCAGCATCTTCAAACCAAACGTCAGTTTCAACACGCAAGCCTCTTGGCACCTCCGTCACCGCTAAAATTCGGCCCTGCACGACAAGTTCCTCACCAAGCGCCACAGGACGATGCATATTCAGTGCTTGCAACATATTGATATTGCCTTCGGCGCTGATCCCGCTATGAATACCCGCGTGAATGGCAATCCCAATAAAAAATGCAGGGTCTATAAAACCGGCAAAGACATCTGCGTCGATACCGCAAGCTGCGAGTTTTTCCTGCTGATGAGCTGCGCTCACAGCGATGGTGTCTTGCTGGTACCTAAAGCCTGCGTAAGGCACCACCCAGTTTTCAACATCCGACATCACAGCCCTCCTTTATCCGGACAAAGCCTGAGCAAAGAACTCCATTACTCAGAACCTTGAACAACGTTTTAAAACACGGCTAGCGCCACATATGCGTGCCGCCACAAACGGTCAACGCCTGACCGGTGACATAGGCACTGGCATCGGAAGCTGCAAACACAGCAATGCCTTTAAAATCCTCGGCTTCACCAAAGCGGCGTAATGGCGTTTGTTCAGTAGCCCGCTTAGCGGCTTCAGGGTTATCCCACAATGCTTTAGCAAAATCTGTCTTGATCAAACCAGGGCAGAGGGCATTTACTCGCACACCTTTTGGCCCCCATTCCATGGCTAAATTACGTACCAAACCAATATCAGCTAGTTTAGAGATGTTGTAAGTACCCAACGTATCGGAAGGCCCGAACGCACCAACGCTGGCAGTAATCATTATAGAGCCGCGACCTTTCGCTAACATGTCAGAAGACACCATCTGACAAAGCCAGTGGTTAGAACGCACGTTAGAGTTAATGGTCTTGTCAAAGGCTTCATCTGGGATATCAGACATAGAACCGTAGAAAGGATTTACGCCCGCATTGGCAATCAGCGTATCTATTGGCCCCAATCTCTCGCGAGTCTCATCTACCAGGGCTTGCAGCTGTTCCTTGTAGCCAATGTTACAAGCGATAGCGATAGCGCGCTCTTCGCCACAAGCTGCATTGATTGCAGCGGCGGTTTCTTCGCATTGATCCAGCTTACGGCTAGAAATGACAACTTTGCTGCCATGTTCAGCTAGGGCTTCGGCCATAGCCCTCCCCATACCTTTAGAAGAGCCAGTAATTAGGGCCACTTGACCGGTGAGATCAAACAACTGCGTGGTAATAGACATGTACAAATTCCCCTGATTTAAATAATTCTGATAGGGGAGTTTAGATCAGATCGATGGTAGGCAAAAGCTGATCAGTAACATGGAGCACCCCCACTCAGTAGATATAGGCTTTAGCGCGCAAAGCTCTGTGTATCTCAGCACGCCTAATAACATCTCCGAGGAGAACAAAATGCCTGACATCGACACTAGCCAATGGACAATTCTTGCAACGGAATACGGCATAAAGATAGCTATGGCTTTGGCCATTTACCTTATTGGTAAGCGGGTGGTTTCTTTTGCGACCAATCTAATGGCCAGCACTATGACTGCCCGGGAGGTAGATCCCACTGTTGCCAACTTTGTAAGAAATATTACTTACTACCTACTCCTAGCATTGGTCGTAGTCGCCGCACTAAGTCAGCTAGGTGTTGAAACCGCATCAGCCATCGCTATTCTTGGCGCCGCCGGTCTTGCAGTTGGGTTTGCCCTACAAGGCACGTTATCTAACTTCGCCTCCGGGGTAATGCTCATACTCTTGCGGCCGATCAAAATCGGCGACTTTGTTGAGGTGGCGGGAGAAGCAGGCGCTGTAAAGGAAGTGGCTATTTTTGCCACAACTCTAACCACGCCTGACAACAAGACAATCATCATTTCCAACAGCGCCATTTTTTCTAGCAACATCACCAACTATTCCACTCAGCCAACCAGACGGGTAGACCTCGTAATCGGCGTCAGTTACGAGTCTGATATCCAACAAGTAAAGACCGAGTTAATGGCTATCGCTAACGCTGATCCCAGGGTCATCAAAGATCAAGCGATTACAGTTGGCGTAGTGGAACTAGCCGACTCTTCCGTCAATTTCGCATTCCGCCCTTGGGTTAAAACAGCCGACTACTGGGACGTTTACTTTGACCTACACGAGCAAGTAAAACTGCGTTTTGACGAACTAGCCATAGAGATCCCATACCCGCAAATGGAGATTCACTCTAGATCGAACTAACAAATTAACTTGAACGCAAAAGCACAACGACTAACATCTACTAGAAGGACCGTTGATGAACACACCAAACTTGAAAAACACATTAGTTAGCGCAGTGACAATCGCTAGTGTCTTTGCAGCTCAAGTTGCATTCGCTCAAACCGCATCTACCCCGTGGCTAACAGGAAGCGCGGAACTCGGCTACGTGAGTACCACTGGCAACTCGCAGTCGAGCAACATCAATGCGAAAGTAGCTTTGGCAAAAGATACAAAAAACTGGTCCCACAGTATAAAGCTGGCTGGCATTGGTTCTTCATCCGAGGTTTCCAATAACGGAGTAGTCAGCGGTCAGCGATCCGCCGAAAAGTACAATTTTGATTATCAAACAGACCGTAATTTGGACGAAGTAAAATCGTTGTATTTCTTTAGCAACTATGAAAAAGATCGCTTCAGCGGCTTTGACCAACAAACTGCTTTTGGTGTGGGTTACGGCCATAAAGTCATCTTAAAGCCAGACCAGCAAATGCAGATCGACGTAGGTCCCGCCTATCGTATAAACAACCCCATTCAAGGCAGTACGCAAAGCGAAACTGTACTGCACCTCGGCGAAAACTACTTTTGGAATTTCAGCGAAACCGCAAAGTTTGAGCAATTTTTCGTTATCGACACAGGCAGCGACAACACTATTTCCAAATTAGGTTTTGCTGTCACTGCTAACTTGACCGGCACGTTGGGATTAAAATTGGCCAGTGAATGGAAACTCACCGATAACCCCGGCTTCAACGCCGCAGGAGTAGAATTTGAAGACCTTGATTCGGTCACTACCATAAACATTACCTATGGATTCTAGCGCAGGCTTGTATATAGATTGACCAGACAAGCAGGTCAGCCGCGCCAAATCACATCGCCGCCTACCTCGGACAGTTTGGTCTTGCCGCAAAACGCCATAGTTAAATCCAGCTCCTTGGCGATAATTTCGAGACATTGAGTCACGCCTATTTTACCCAAGGCGCCTAGCCCATTTAGAAATGCCTTACCGATTAAAGTGCCCTCTGCGCCCATAGCCTTGGCTTTGAACACATCCTGCCCAGACCTAATACCGCCATCTAGCCAAACCTCGCAACGCCCGGCGACTGCATCAATCACATCTGGTAATACATCCATAGAGGCAGGTGCGCCGTCCAGTTGCCGCCCGCCATGATTGGAGACAATTATTGCGTCAACGCCTAAACCTGCAGCTATGCCCGCATCCTCAGAATCCATAATCCCTTTCAGTATCAGCTTGCCACCCCACTGCTCTTGCACCCAAGCCACATCATCCCAACTCAGCGCTGGATCTAATTGCTCGGCTGACCACTCAGACAGCGAAGTTAAGTTTTCTACGCCTTTTGCGTGACCTACTACATTACCAAAACTATGCCGACGAGTTGCCAACATACCCATACACCAGCGCGGCTTTGTAGCCATATTTATAAGATTGGTAAGAGTCAGTTTGGGTGGCGCTGTCATTTGATTTTTAACGTCCTTGTGCCGCTGACCAATAATCTGTAAATCTAAAGTCAGCACCAGGGCACTACAGTTGGCTGCTTTGGCACGTTGGATCAGTGCGCTGATAAATTCTCTATCCTTCATTACATACAGCTGAAACCAAAAGGGCTTTTGCGTATTTGCAGCAACATCTTCAATGGAACAAATACTCATAGTTGAGAGCGTAAACGGCACGCCAAAGGCTTCAGCTGCTTGGGCCGCCAATATTTCGCCATTGGCATGCTGCATGCCCGTTAAACCAGTGGGCGCTAACGCTACAGGCATAGCCCAAGTTTCACCCAACATTTGTCCTTCAATACTGCGCTGGCTGATGTCTTTAGCCACACGCTGACGCAACTGTATTTCAGAGAACACTTCAGCATTACGCCTAAAAGTGCTCTGGGTCCACGAGCCGGATTCTGCATAGTCATAGAACATACGCGGCACTCGGCGCTGGTGCAGTACTCTTAAATCTTCAATACAGGTAATTACTTTCATGCTTTGATCTATCGTTGAACTCTATTGGGTCTATGTAGGGTCTATGTTGCATCTAGCTTAGGGTTACTCAGGGTCTTTAGTGCAAATTCTCGATCATGTTACATTAAACCCATTGAGATTGGCCTAGGGGAGCAACATGGCATTTATTTTCACCGAGGATCAGGAACAGTTTCGTGACAGCGTAAGCCGCTTTCTGAAGGACAAATCAAGCACACCGGATGTGCGCAGCCTTATGGCAACTGAAGCAGGCTTCAATCCAGATGTCTGGGTGCAACTCAGTCAACAGCTAGGAATGACTGGCGTACACATGCCAGAAGACCTTGGCGGCGCAGGATTTGGTGCTGTTGAAATGGCTATTGTTTGCGAAGAAATGGGCAAAAGTCTTTACTGCGGCCCCTATTTTGCCTCGGCAGTTTGCGCAGCCAGTGCAATCCGCTTGGCAGCGGACAGCACGCAAATGGAGGCCCTTCTGCCAGAGATTATCGCGGGCGAAAGGCTTGCTTGCCTAGCTGTATCAGAACATCAAGGCGTCTGGAGCGATGAAAACTTTTCTACCACGGCTGTTGCAAGAGACAGCGGTTACCTAATAAATGGACTTAAACGTTTTGTCGTCGACGGCGGCAATGCAGACCTCATAGTTGTGGTTGCTAAAGACGATACAGGCGTGGGTTTTTATACGGTGGACGCCAATGATGTGACTGTAACGGCCCTTGAGAGTATGGACCCAACCCGCAAGTTAGCGCACATACAGTTTACCGACAGCCCAGCGCAAAAACTCGCTAACGGTGGTTCTGATCAGCTTAAGCTATTGCTTGATATTGCCAGCACCGCACTGGCAAACGAGATGGTCGGCGGCGCACAAACGTTGTTAGACAGCGCGTTGAGTTACACCCAGCTGCGTTTTCAGTTTGGTCGCAGCATTGCTTCTTTCCAAGCCATTAAGCACCGTCTCGCCGATCTTTTATTAGAACTAGAACTGGCCAAGAGCGCGGCGTATCAAGCTGCCCAAACTCTGGCCAGCAGTGCCCTTTGGTGTGCTGACGGGCAAGCCGCCCACCCTGAACAAGTCACCGAGCATGCAAGCTTGGCAAAAGCCGCTGCCAGTGAGGTTTATCTGCATACGGCCTTGGAGTGCATACAAATGCACGGGGGCATTGGTTTTACATGGGAAAATGATACCCACCTATGGTTCAAACGTGCGAAAAGCTCTGAAGTTTTACTAGGTACGCCTGCACAACATCGAGAACGTATGCTTACCGCTCTATGCGCTCAACCTACTGATCTTAAGGACTCTGCCTAATGCAATCTAAGCAGCAAATTGAAGCCCAAGTACGCCAGTGGCTGACGGAGAACTGGGATCCTGAATCAAACCTAGTGGAATGGCGATCTATGCTGGCCCAGTCGGGCTGGGGTGCAGCTAACTGGCCTGAAGAATATTTCGGCAAGGGTTTATCTGCAGAGATGAGTACAGCGATAGAGGATGTTTTTGCTGAGTTCGGCGCAGTCGGCACCGCGCAAACTGGGGTAAGAATGCTCGCAGCAGTAACTCTGCTCGAACATGGTAACCACGAACAAAAACGCCAATATCTAAAGCGCATACTCACCGGCGAAGATCATTGGTGCCAACTATTCAGTGAACCAGGCAGCGGATCAGATTTAGCCGGCGCCACTACCAGAGCTGATTTAGATGGCGATGAATGGATAATCAACGGACAAAAGGTATGGAATACCAGCGCCCACCACGCCAACTATGGCTTGCTCATTGCACGCTCGGACTGGGACGAAGCCAAACACAAAGGCTTAAGCTACTTCATTATTGATATGCATCAACCCGGCGTGGAAGTACGCCAGTTACGACAAATGAACGGACACGCATCGTTCAACGAAGTGTTCTTTACCGATGCGCGAGTGCCGCGAGAAAACATTATCAGCACACCAGGTAACGGCTGGAACGTTGCTATGACCACCCTCGCCTATGAGCGCCGCTCTTTTGACAGAAGTCGTGATAACAAAAGGAGCAAACAAAAGGGCCGAATTTTCGTTGAGCTAAAAAAAGAGCTGGATATCTCTAACGAACCTTATACATGGTACCCCCAACGTGCAGGCCGAGTAGATCTAATCATGCAACGGGCCGAAGAAACTGGCGCCATTAACGATCCTGTACAACGTCAAGACATTGCTCGACTACACATTTTGTCAGAGTCTGCGAAATGGACTGCACAGCGGGCCAAGGCCGCGCAAAAAGCTGGCAAACCACAAGGGCCTGAAGGCTCGTTAGGTAAATTAGCTGCCAGTGAAGTGGGACGACTCGCAGCCCGGGTGCACACCACTATGAGCGTTAACGACGCCCTACTTACTGGTCCAGACAGTGTTCGCGACGGCGTCATTGCTGAAATTCTAGTCTCTGTACCTGCAGGCTCCATTGCAGGTGGTACCGACGAAATTCAACGCAACATAGTTGCCGAGCGAGTCTTAGGTTTACCCAAGGAGACACGCTTTGATGAAGGTCCTTTTCGCAACGTTCAGCGTAATAGCGCCGCTAAGGACTCTGGCAAATGAGCCAGCCGCGTCCCTTAGACGGCATCCGTGTTATCGAAGTAGGCCAGCTGCTAGCAGGGCCTTTCGCCGGCACTATGCTCGCCTACTTTGGCGCTGAAGTAATTAAGGTAGAGCCGCCTGGCACAGGCGATCCCATTCGCAATTGGCGCTTGCTAGATGAAAGCGGCACCGGCTATTGGTGGCGCAGCTTAGGTAGAAATAAAAAATCCGTAACGGTAAATCTGCGCGGGAGCGAAGGTCGCAAAATACTATCCAAGCTAATCGACACCGCCGACGTGCTGATCGAAAACTTCAAGCCGGGTACTATGGAAAAATGGGGGCTAGGACCGGAAGATGTGAAAAGCGCAAACCCCGATCTGATCTACACCCGCATCTCGGGTTATGGTCAAACCGGCCCTTACAGCAGTAAGCCTGGCTATGCATCAGTAACAGAAGCCTTTAGTGGCTTTCGGTATATCAACGGATTCCCTAACGAAGTACCTGTACGACCCAACCTAAGTTTAGGCGACAGCGTTGCAGGCATACACGCGGCGCTGGGCATACTACTAGCCCTACTCGCAAAACATAATGCCAGGTCCGGCGAGGCAACGGGTCAAGTTGTAGATGTCGCCTTGTACGAGTCTATGTTTAATTTGATGGAAGGCATTTTGCCAGAATACGATGGCGGCGGCGCAATTCGCGAACCAGCAGGCTCAACCCTCACGGGCATTGTGCCAACCAATACTTACCTTTGTGCAGATGGAAAGCACGTGGTGATTGGCGGCAATGGTGATTCTATTTACGTGCGCTTAATGCGGGCTATTGGCAGGGGCGACCTTGCAGAAAATCCCGAACTAGAAAAAAACCCAGGGCGAGTGATACACCAGCAAACCATAGACGATGCCATAGCCGCATGGACGTCTGTGAATACCTCTGCCACAGTCATTACCTGTCTAGAACAAGTAGATGTCCCTGTAGGCCCCATCTACAGCATTGAAGATGCCTACAACGACCCGCACTACCAAGCCCGCGAAATGTTTGAAGAAGTAGAGATTAAGGGTCAAGGCAGCAGTGCGGATAGCACGCTAAAAATACCTGCAATACTGCCCAAACTCTCTGGCACACCCGGCGCAACCACATGGCCAGGCGGCGAGGTGGGCAGCCATACCGAAGAAGTATTAGAAGAAATTGGCTATAAGCCCGAGCAACAATCCACGCTAAAAGAACAGGGCCATATATAGACAACTAGCGGCGCCCAAGCACAACTGAAGGAGAATGAAATGAGTCAAACTATAGATACCGGCACTGACGAACTGCTCTGCCACATAGATGAACGAGTGGCTACCATCACCTTAAATCGACCTGAAAAGCGCAATGCTTTGTCGGACAATCTAACACCTGCATTACGGCAAGTACTGTTTGATCTGGACACACGTCAGGATGTGGGCTGCCTTGTAATCACTGGTGCAGGCACGGCTTTTTGCGCAGGCGGAGATATAGGCGGCATGGGTGCTGGCAACAGCGACCCCGATGCGCCCAAGCCCACCATTCAAGAGCGCACTCGGGCACTGAAGCACAAACACGAAACGCTAACACCAAGGTTGTTTGAGCATTCCAAGCCAACAATTGCAGCACTCCCCGGTGTTGCCGCAGGAGCCGGTTTTTGTATTGCTTTAGCCTGTGACATGCGCATTGCGGCGGAATCTGCGTTCATCACCACCGCGTACCGAAATATTGGCTTCTCTGGCGACTACGGTGGCAGTTGGCTGCTCAATCAGTTGGTTGGCCCGGCAAAAACCAAGGAATTGTTTTACACCGCTCGTCGCGTGCAATCAGACGAAGCACTGGCGCTAGGCATCTTCAACCAAGTAGTACCAGACGAGGACTTCTTAGCTGAAACTCAAGCACTCGCCCGCCATATAGCGTCGGGACCACCCATAGCACTGGGCTATATGAAAGAAAATATCAACGCATCTCTTGGTTGCGATCTGCGTACGTCCTTAGATATGGAGGCAGATCGGTTGATGCGCTGCGCAACAACCAAGGATCACAAAGAAGCCGTTGCTGCATTTATGGCTAAACGTACACCGGTCTTTACCGGCAGATAATCAATAAGTAGGTTTCCACATGGCTCATTGGCATAACTGGTCTGGTCGGCTGAAGCATAAGCCCGGCCAACTCAATCACGTCTACTCAGAAGAACAGGCCGCGGCGCTTGCATTGACCTGCAGTAATGAAGACAAAACCTTGCGCGCCGTAGGCGGCGGTCATAGCCACCAAGATTTGGTCGGTAATGATGATGTAATAGTCGATACCTTGGGTTTGTCAGGCGTAATCTCAAGTGACAAAGCCGCGCAGACCGCTTGGGTGTGGGCCGGTAGTCGCATCTTTAGTTTAGGCAATGCATTACACCAAGTAGGCCTTGCCCTGCCCAACCAAGGCGACATTGACCAACAAAGTATTTCCGGGGCAACAGCCACTGGCACACATGGCACTGGTGCAACCCTTAAAAACTTAAGCAGCAGAGTTGTTGGCACCCGCCTAGCGCTAGCTGACGGCAGCATGATCAATTGCTCAGCCAGCGAGAATGTAGAGCTTTGGCAGGCCAGCCGCCTGCATCTTGGGGCCTTTGGCATTATCACTCAACTACAGCTGGCTCTTACACCCTCTTACCGTTTGGCTGAGAAAACTTGGCAGGCCCCTCTGAGCACCCTGCTCGAAGAACTTGATAGTTATATTGCCAATAACCGGCACTGCGAATTCTTTTGGCATCCACGCACGGATACGACCCAAGTAAAGGTTATCAATGCAACCGATGCACCGGCCCAATACCCACTTGGCGATGAAGGCCAGCGCCAAGGCTGGAGTTACGAAGTGCTGCCTAACCACCGCCCGCATAAACATACTGAAATGGAATACAGCGTACCTGCGGAACTGGGCATTACCTGTATGGCTGCGATTCAAAAGCTGCTATCCGATAAATTCACGAATGTGAAATGGCCTATTGAATATCGTACGTTAGCCCAAGACGATGTCTGGCTGTCTACTGCCTATGAGCGACCTACTGTGACGATATCCGTGCACCAAGGCATTGACGAACCTGATGAGGACTACTACCGCGCTTGCGAGGAAATTTTCTTGGCCCACGGCGGTAAACCACACTGGGGCAAAGCCAATTACTTAAACGGCAAAGAAATGGCCGCACAGCATCCGCGTTGGAGCGACTGGTGGCGAGTCCGTGACAGTGTTGACCCCAAAGGCACATTTCTTAATCCCTACATGCACAGCATTCGACCATAAAACTAATCGGCAATTTCATGCATCCAGACTACACATCAAAATTTCCTGAACTGGCCTTTTATGGCCTACCCGGACATACCCGCACACCACGAGACATATTGAAACAGGCCCAAGATGCAGAAGCGTTAGGTATTGGCGGCATTATGATTTCCGAGCGCGCAGACTATAAAGAAATCGCCGCCGTTTGCGGCGCAGTTGCAGCAGTCACTGAATCAATTTTCATCAGCACCTCTGGCACCAACCTAAATACTCGCCACCCGGTAGTCACCGCTTCTATGGGCTCTACCCTCAACAGCCTTTCACAAGGCAGATTTAGTTTGGGGCTAGCCAAAGGTGTCAAATTACGCTGGCAGGCGATGAATGTAGATTTCCCCACCTACGCACGAGAACAAGCGTTTATCGAACTTCTACGTCAGCTATGGCGCGGTGAGACAGTGTTGAATCACGACAGCGAGCTAGGCCAATATCATGCATTGCAGTTGGCTAACTACGTAAATGAAGACATCCCTGTTTTGTATGTGGGCTTTGGCCCCAAGAGTTTGCACAACGCCGGACGCATATACGATGGTGCGCACTTACATACCTTTATGAGCGACCAAGCATTAAGCAACGCAGTGGCTAGTTTTCGTGCAGGAGAAGCCGAAGAAAATAAAAGCGGCGGCAAGCTATGGTCCGTATTCGCCACAGCCTGCGATGTCAGTGACGCACACTACCTAAAACTCATCGTTGCACGCCTTGCAACCTACCTACAGATCAAAGGCTATGGCGAGCTGTTAGTCGATGTGAATGGGTGGGACACAGAGATTCTGCGCAAGTTTAGAGAAGCGCCAGTGGTGGTTGGCATGAAGGGCGCCATAGACAGCGTAGCTAGCCTTGATGAACTAGAACAGATCGAAAAACTAATACCCGAAAGCTGGCGTCCTGCAGCAGTTGGTAATGCTAAAACCTGCGCACAACGCTGGGTAGATCAGTTCGCAGCAGGCGCAGACGGCCTAATTATTCACGCCAGCACTCCAGAGGAATTCGCACCAGTGCTAGCCGAGTACGAGGCAATACGACCAAACCACCTATTTGAAGGGCGCACTAACAGGCCAGGGTAAAATGCGCCGCAACCAAGTTGCGAGCGACCAGCCCAAACTAGAACCGCAATAAGAACAAGAACAACAGGATGTCGCTAAGGAAGAAGTATGCAAACGTTGGACGAACTAAGAACAAAAATCGATCACATAGACAATGCAATTATCGCCAAACTCGCCGAGCGTTTTAAAGTCACAAACGCGGTTGGCGAGTACAAAGCCACCCACGGGCTACCGGCCAAAGACTCAGCGCGAGAGGCTAAGCAATATCAGCGTATAACTGAGTTGGCACTCAAGCACGACCTAGATCCAGAGTTTGCAAAAACGTATTTAGCTGTAGTGATAAATCGCGTCATCCAAAACCATGAAGAAGTTGCTTCAAATACAAATAGCTAAAGATGGAAATACAGGCGGTACTGCGACTACTCCCCTTGCACCGATTCACTCCAAGCAATCACGCGCAACAAGTCTACTGGACGCTCTGCCCACCGACTAAAACCGTATTTCTCGTACTCTTCAACGCTCCCATAACCATAAAGCGCACCTACAAAGTCCATATTATTATTCGCCGCGCCTTGGGCATCATGCATGCGATCGCCAATCATTAAGCAGTAAGCACCTGCATAACCGGTGGTTTGCAGCGCGTGAGCCAACAGTTCAGTTTTGTCCGACAAACTGCCATCTAAATTTGAACCAAAGGTGGTTGCAAAATAGTCAAACAAGTCGAAGTGTTTAAGAATTCGATCAACAAAGACCAAGGGCTTACTTGAAGCGACAAAGAGTGGGTGCCCGGCTGTCTTTAGGGTATCAAGCACATGGGGAATATCTGCATAAAGCACATTCTCAAAAAGACCCACGGTACTGAAACGCTGGCGATAAAATTCTACCGCTTGGGCAGAGCGTCCAGGGCCAACCAACGTATTAAAGGCATACATAAGCGACGGCCCAATACACCAAGTTAACTCATCTTTACTGGGGGCAGGCTCACCGAGTTTCTCCATGGCATATTGAATGCAGCCGGTAATACCCTCTTTGGGGTCTGTTAAAGTGCCATCTAAATCAAAAAATATCGGCTGGGCCATTTCTACTCCAAATGTTCAAGTGCAAAACTCCTCCAACAGGCTAGTTAAAGACTATAAATAGCGTCCCATATTGCCTATTGAGCAGCATGAGATTGCCGACCAAGGATGTCCAATTGACGATCCAACGCACAGATTGTAAGTGAGAGTAATCACCAAACCCCAATAAATCTTCTACCAATGATGCTTGGCGATAGGCTCAGGTCTAGCTTAATATCTAGCTTCAATTATCCACTAAGAAGAGAGAAGGGTTATGGGCGTTAATGTTGCAGGCGTAGGAATGATTCCTTTCACCAAACCAGGTGCAAGTGACGATTATCCAGTAATGGGCGAAGCAGCCGCTCGGCTAGCGATAGAAGATGCAGGCATCGACTATTCTAAAGTGGGTCAAGTTTATGTGGGCTATGTTTACGGCGACTCAACTGCCGGACAAGCCGCAGTTTACGGCCTTGGTCTATCTGGTGTGCCAATTGTTAACGTCAATAACAACTGCGCAACTGGCTCTTCAGCATTGTTCCTAGCTCGTCAAGCTGTTCAATCCGGCGTAGTAGATTGCGCCCTAGCACTAGGTTTTGAGCAAATGGTACCCGGCGCACTTGGCGCAGTTTTCAGTGACCGCCCTAGCCCAATGAAGCGTTTTTTCAAAGAACGTAAGTCTATGCAAGACACTGATCGTGGGGCACCTGATGCGGCCCAATACTTTGGTGGTGCAGGGCGCGAGTATGCTGACCAATATGGCACTGAAATGTCTACTTTCGCAAAGATCTCAGTAAAAGCACGCCGTCACGCGGCAAACAATCCTTACGCGGTATTTCGCAATCAATTGACCCTAGAAGAAGTAATGGAGTCTCCGCACATCTACGGCCCGTTGACTCGTTATCAGTGTTGCCCGCCTACATGTGGTGCCGCCGCCGCAGTAATTTGCAGCGATGAGTTTGCCGCTAAGCACGGTTTAAACAACGTTATTCGCATTAAAGCCCAAGCCATGACCACAGACTTCCCAAGCACGCTAGAAGATCACTCTATGCGTAAGCTTGTAGGCTATGACATGGCAAAATCAGCAGCAGACAAGGTCTTCGCAGAATCCGGTGTTGGCCCAGAAGATGTTCAAGTGTGTGAATTACACGACTGCTTTACCGCCAACGAGCTACTCACCTATGAAGCGCTAGGCTTAACGGGCGAAGGTACCGCAGAGCAATTTATATGTGACGATCAAAACACGTATGGCGGTCGCGTTGTAACTAACCCGTCAGGTGGCTTGTTGTCTAAAGGCCACCCGCTGGGTGCAACGGGTCTGGCCCAATGTACAGAGCTTGTATGGCAACTTCGCGGCGACGCCGGCGCAAGACAAGTGGATGGCGCACGCCACGCACTCCAGCACAACCTAGGCTTAGGCGGTGCATGTGTCGTGACCATGTACGGCAAAGACTAAAGTAAGCAAAGACTAAAAAAATCGATAAGTAGTTAGGTTACAGGCGGGGGTATCCCCGCTTTTTTTGCACAGAAAACAATAGCTGTTAGTTATGCAATTTTCTTTGCGGAAGCGATTGTATCTTTTAGGAAATCACTGCGGTTAATCCAAATGATTTCACAAATATATATGGGCGAAGTGAGTAATAACCCTACCCAAAGACTAGCTTCAAACACTTTCCCTAAAGGAGTAACAAAAAGAAGAATCAAGTAGAAGAAGCAGCTTCCCATCATTACAAGAAAGGCGCTTCTTTCGTTCGCTATCAACCGATGCATCTCCCAAGTATTTCGGCGTAAATTTTTGATTCTCCTTCGCCTTCGTGCCTCGTACCGCCTAACATATTTTCTGAGCAACGCAAAAATATACTTAGATATTCTAGGAATAACCGACGCGAGCAAAATGAAAAGAGTGCCTTCAATCAACCACTCTGGTGTTAAAACCTTTTCAACTATGACATCCATAACGCGCCCTCTAGAACCCAGTTTACAAATTGAAAGTTTGGGAATTAGCGGCCTTAACATGAGCTGCTCTAATACTTAATGCTAAAACCACCACAAAGTAAAAACAGGTTAAACAGTTAGCGATAAATTTTAGAACCTCAAAGGACAATTGGTAGCGGCTTGGGGGCAAAAGGTAGGATTAACGCCCTGTCTCAGCAGCGAATAACCAGATTTCACGTTTAACATCGAACCTTAGCAACAAAGTATTCTTGATCCTTTATGGGTTACGTGAGAAAGGCTGACGGCACCGGTTGGAACATATCTGCACCCCAATGCACGCCAGTAAGCTTGTTTCAATGTCAAAGCCATGGTTTTATTTGCTCACAACAGTCATCGACATAAGCGAGCGCCCGTGACCCTATCCAGTTTATTTCCGGCTATCAGCCAACGCCGTATTGCCACCAACGGCATCGAGTTAAATATTGCTGAACAAGGCGATACTTCAGCACCATTGATATTGCTACTCCACGGCTTTCCCGAGAGCTGGTACTCATGGCGCCACCAGTTTGCGCCTTTGGCAAACGCCGGTTATCACGTTGTAGCACCCGACATGCGCGGCTACGGCGACAGCGACAAGCCAGACGCCATTGACGGTTACAACCAAGTAGAAGTAGTGAACGACATCATCGGCCTTATTCCAGCACTGGGTTATGAGACCGCCATTGTTATTGGCCACGACTGGGGTGCACCAACCGCATGGAGCTGCGCGCTCAACCACCCAGACAAAGTCACCGCTGTGGGCGCGCTCTCTGTGCCGTTTAGTCCTCGCGCTGACGTGCCGCCTTTGGATATGCTCAAGGTGATTTTCAAAGATAAGTTCTTTTATCAGCTCTACTTTCAAGAACCCGGCGTAGGAGAAGCAGAACTGGAAGCAGACGTGCGCGTAAGTTTGCGTAAGTTTTATCATATGGCCAGTGGGCAAATGGATGTTGGCTTAATGCCAGACAAATCCGCCGACGCAGATTTGCTTTCGGACTTACCGGACCCTAACAAGATGGGTCCATGGCTAAGTGACGCCGACCTAGACTTCTATGTGAATGAATTTACTAACAGTGGCTTTCGTGGTCCCCTTAACTATTATCGCAACCATAATCTAACTTGGTCACTGACCGAGGGTGCGCCTACTGAAATACATCAGCCTGCTTTGTTTGTTGCTGGCGATAGAGATGGCGTAATCGCAATGGCTGCGCTAGCGTTAGAAAACATGCCTAACCATGTTAAAGATCTGCGCACCAATGCCCTGATTCCCGGCGCAGGTCACTGGACTCAGCAGGAGGCTCCAGAAGCTACGAACGAATTCATATTGGACTGGTTAAAAGCCCTTTAGTAAGGACAGCCAATGCAGCCAGAGAACTCAGCCGATAGATCCACAGAGAATGCCTTTCAGAGCGGGCCTTTTGCTGGGTTAAATATTGTCGACGTATCCGGGACCGTTGCCACCAGCTATGCCTGCAAACTATTTGCCGACTACGGTGCAACCGTGACCAACGTGGAGCCTCCACGAGGGTTTCCAACACGTAGTTTGAAACCATTTTTACCTACCCAGCTTTCAGCAACGCATCAACAACAGCGGCCAATCAGTGCTATGCACGGCTATTTGCATTGCAACAAAGCAAGTGTTGTTGGCGACCATAACAACTTAGCAGCAGAGCCTGCTGTGGGCGCAGCAGACCTAGTAGTCTTTGATCCGAAAACGCTACCCCACACGGACAGTTTGGCAGACATAAAAGTAAACACCTGCGCCATTAGCTGGTTTGGTTTAACCGGCCCCTACGCTCAATATCAAGGTTCTGACGGCGCGATTTATGCCTTGTCAGGATTTATGAAAGGCATAGGCGAAGAAGCCGGACCACCGATTATTCCCAGTGGCGTACAAGCACAAATTGTCGGCGGTCTCAGCGCCTTCAATGGCGCACTTGGTCATCTGTTAGGGCAACTTATGGGCAATCTGGAACAGCCCTTTGCATTGGATAACAGTATTTTGGAGGCCAACATGTGCCTAACCGATTTATTGGCAATCAATGCGTTCAATAAAAACCCACTACCGCCGCGCATGGGCATCAACCGATTTCCGCCCACTTATCCATTGGGTATTTGGCCGTGCAAAGACGGCTGGCTGGGTGTAACCGCATTGACCCCAAGCCAATGGAAGGCGTTCTGCGAGCTGTTATCACTGGACGATTTTACTGATGTGAGTTTTTTCAATGCCAGCGTTAACCGCCTAGCATCAGCGGACGTTATCGAACCAGCGATCATTCAGGCGCTTGCAACTTATAGCGCCGAGGAGCTTTTTCATAAAGGCCAAGCGCTGCGCATTCCTCTGGCTCGAGTACCAACAATGGAAGAGCTGTTTGCTGTAGATCAATATGTCAGCAGGCAGGCATTCAGTTCGATTTCTATGCATGACACAACCTTCCTCGCGCCGTCTATACCTTTTCGCCTATTTGCTACCCCGCCACACTTTGGCGGCAGAGTGGCAGCCCTTGGTGAGGACAACAGTACGCAGGCTAATGTATGAGCACAGACAAACTGCTTAACGGGCTGCGTATTATTGATTTATCTATGGGTTGGGCCGGCCCCTTAGCTGCAAGAAATTTGGCAGACATGGGAGCTCAGGTCATCAAAGTAGAGAGTTGCACGCACTTTGATTGGTGGCGTAGTTGGGAGGCCACACCCGAGTGGGTCGCAGACAACGGCGCAGAAAAGGCTCTGCCGTACCTTTCAGTAAACCGCAACAAATTAGACATCACACTCGATTTGGAAAGCCCAACAGGAAGACAGCTATTATTAGATCTGGTTGCCAAAGCTGACGCAGTGATAGAAAACTACTCTGGCTCAGTTCTGCCCAAGTTAAAATTAGACTACCCCCACCTCAAAGCAGTGAACAACGAGCTAGTCATGGTCTCTATGCCAGCCTTCGGCAGCACCGGGCCTTGGGCTAACTATCGCGCCTATGGCTCTACAGTGGAGCATTCATCTGGGCTACCACATCTCACGGGCAGCAGTCACCAACCGCCGACCATGCAACACGTTGCATTAGGAGATGCTATTGGTGGGCTAAATGGCACCGCAGCACTACTCAGTGCTTTATGGCATAAGCAAAAAACCGGACGCGGTCAATTCGTCGACCTAAGTCAGGTGGAATGTCTTATACCCTTGGGTGCTGAAGGTGTATTGCATCAATCAGTACACGGATCGCCGCCACCACGAAGAGGTAATGATCACCCAGATTTTTCACCCCACGGCGTTTACCCCTGTGAAGGTGAAGATCAATGGATATTGATTCAAATTAGCAGCGAAGAGCAATGGCTGGCGTTACAAGGCGTATGCGCGCATTTGGGTCGGTTCGGCAATAACGAAGAGCGCGTAACACACCGCGCTGAATTAGATAAAACCTTGGCGCAATGGACATCCAATCAACACAGCACAGTACTTATGCAGCAACTACAAAGCGCAGGTATTACAGCTGCAACATTGCACAATGGCTTAAGCTTATTGGAAGACGAACACCTTCACGCTCGCGGATATATGCAGTGGTTAGATAGAGCTTTTGTAGGCAAACAACCTCACCCGTCTTTACCTTTCCGCAACGGCAAAAAAGCGTCTCCACTGAACAATCCAGCGCCCACATTGGGCCAACATAACAAACAGGTACTGGGTGGCATATTGGGCTTAGACGATACCGAACTGGAGCAGCTGCAACTGGACGGCATTATTGGCAATAAGCCCACCTTGCCTATCTAGTTGGCCATCTATCCAAAAAGCAAACGCGCTTACGCACCAATGCCCCTATACTAGGGCGCCATATCCAGCAGTTCTTTGAAACCTGAAGGCTGGTGCGGTCCCACTATCAACTGCTCAAGCACGCCGTGTCCTTCACGCTCACCCAAGTCTCCACGCATAGTCACCGTTGAGATTGCTTGTATGTGCAGTGTCATGGCGTCATCAATTTCACTGAGCACATATTCCTCATACACGGATGCAGGACCACCATGATAAAGCCCATGGGGGAACGTTGGGTGACCGTAACCTACTCCTTTCATATACCAGTGAAACCGTGGCGACATGGTGATGTTCACCTCGCCTCCGCCCCGGCGTTGAAACGAAATGAGCGCTTTAGCGGCATGACGAGTGCCGGGTATAAAAGTCAGATCTGAGGAAACCTTGCGCATAGTCTCTGCCTGCGCACCAGCGCCAAGTGGAATGAATACGCCGTCTGTGTTCCAAGGAAATCCGTCTGCATCATCGTTCAGGTGGTAAAGGCTGACAGCATCCGGCCAATTGATGGGTGCCCATAGCCAGTAGAATTGGTTCATTGGCAAACCTTGGGGGTTAGCTTGCGCATCTGCCATACCTACAGGCCGAATACCCCACGACCGGTCGCGTGTGCCCAGCCAATTCTCTGGGGTGACGTTTATCAATGTACCTTGATGCTTAATCCAACCCACCCAACTGCCATTTTGAGTAAGACGGGTGTAATCCATAAATATCTGCGCGCCATTGCGCCTGGTAAAACGCGGTTCTTCTTGGGCCGGTGCGCGACCAGTAAAGAGCAAGTCTGCTTCCATACCATGTTCGGGTGAATCAATAACAATACGCAGCTGATTTAGAGCTTCTACTACTTCAACAGATATTCCTTCCACGTGGGTATTCATGCGCTCCATACCCAAAGCCCGAGATGACAAAAGGTTGTGTTGTACCCCATTTCGGATAAATGAAAACCCAGCGTCTATAACATCTAATTGAGGGTAAACACCCATGCCCAAAGCAAAGAACAAATCCTCTTCTTTGTGGTAACCATTGAAGAAGTAGCGGTCATAAAAATTGCGGCTCTGGCCTGCATAAGCAATGGGTTCAGGGTTTTGGTGTATGGGGTAATCGTCGGCTTTAGATAACATGTCAGCCCTCTCCTGCTATAACTCGTAAACAAAGATTGTAGCCCTATTTCTTGCTCGGCAAACACCTATATAAGCTAATGAAATACCGTCGGTAATGCTTATTGCCAAATCTAGCAACCTCGTTTAGCTTTCTAGCTCCGCTCGAGTACTGTTAGAACAGCAGTGCCCGGGTAAAATAACAACTAGGAAATTTCTATGCGCACTCTAACTATTGGCCTCATTACACTAATCGCCTCGCTTTCAGCCCAACTTTCCTTTGCAGATGGTCACCTACAAAGCGAGAAAGCCGGCATTGCTAGCTTGTCGTGGATGACTGGCAGTTGGAGCGGCGCCATGGGGCCAGGAACGTTAGAAGAAAACTGGACCCAAGCAAAGTCTGGCAGTATCGCATCGCTGGTCAGACTGACTACACCCCAAGGCACCGGTATGGTCGAGATCGTCAACATTGAGGAAGCAGAAGGCACCCTCGTACTGCACCTACAGCAATGGGGCCCCGGCTTTACAGCTTTGGCACCGGCACAAAAAATGCTTGTTGAGACAACTGGTGAGCACACCATTACCTTCAAAGCAGTAACCCCTGGTGGTCTTAAGCAATTAACCTACAGCCGACCTGGGGACGATGAATTTGAAGTCTCAGGCGTTACTGCAGAAGACCAAAGTTTCACCATTAAAATGACCCCTATTCAATAAGCTTTTCAGTAGGATCCTTAAAAAGGATTCTTCCGTAAGTTTTATAATAAACAGGAGACTACTAAGATGACTCAGATCAATAGCGTCCTAGGACCCATAGACAGCAGTGATCTTGGTTTTACCCTAATGCACGAGCACGTCATGGTGGCGG
Organism: marine gamma proteobacterium HTCC2089; assembly: GCA_905182905.1. GTDB lineage: Bacteria > Pseudomonadota > Gammaproteobacteria > Pseudomonadales > Azotimanducaceae > UBA4421. Next base: position 41,313 of record CAJJDH010000014.1, read on the forward strand.
CGAGTGGGCTATCTAAGAGCTACCCTGACTTACTCGGACCGAACCGTGAAGAGCGGGCCATCGCCTGCCTGCAAAAGGCCAAGGCCGCGGGCATCAATACCTTATTAGATGCCACCACCTTTGATTTAGGTCGCGATCCTGAGCTGCTGCGCCATGTTGCAGCAGAGTCTGGAGTGAACCTCATCAATGTCACCGGCTGGTGGCTAGATGTGCCGCGCTTTATGCTAGGGGTTGGCGCTAATCAAATGGCGGATGAATTTATCCGCGATATCAATGAAGGCTTTCGCGGCACCGACATCAAGGCGGGCATGCTCAAGTGCGCGGCTGACTTTGAAGGTGTCACACCGCCGCTAGAAACCATGGCTCGGGCAGTAGCGCGAGCTCACCTGCAAACCGGTGTGCCGATAATGGTGCACTCCTACCCCACCGGCCACGTAGCCAGACGCCAAATTGAAATATTTAAAGAAGAGGGCGTGGACCTTACCCGGGTGAAAATTGATCACAGCAACGATACGACAGACACTGAGTATTTGAAGTGGATTTTGGATCAGGGTTGCTTCTTGGGCTTAGACCGCTATCCAGGACGTCTAGTCAGCCCACACATGCGCACAGTGACCCTCAAACGTTTAATGGATATGGGTTACGGGGAGCGTCTGTGCCCTTCCCACGACTGTATTTGCCTGCACATTCATAACGAGCAGCCCGATGGCAGTATTCCCGAGGAGCACGCGTTCACTGCCAGTAACCCAGATCAGTATTTATATATGCACCGGCATGTTATCCCCTCGCTGTTAGAAATGGGCGCAAGCCAGGCTGATATAGATATGCTGTTTATCGACAATCCACGACGACTCTTTGAAGGGACCTAGTCTCCAGCTACCAGACCCACATTGGACTTACATAAATGCTAATCGACTTACTTAACCCAGCCACCTTTGCCAACGGTCATCCTCACAAAGAATATGAGTGGCTGCGCGAAAACGATCCAGTTCATTGGCATGAAGAGCCCAATGGCCCGGGCTTTTGGGCACTAACGAGATACGAAGATGTAGCTGCCAGCGGTCGGGATGCAAAAACATTTTCTTCCGAACCTACCATCATGATCACAGATCCTGAAGCCGGCACAGCACTGGCCATGGACGACGACCACAAAATGATGCTGATGATGGACCCACCACAACATACCCAATTCAGGAGATTGATCAGCCGGGAATTTACTCGAGGGCCCGCCGCAGACCTACGACCGCGCATACAGGAGCTAACCAAGAGCATTCTCAACGCGCTGCCTGAAGGCAAAGGCGAAGTAGACTTTGTCTCAGCCGTGGCAGGCGAACTGCCCTCGGCGGTAATTGCCGATCTCATGGGCATCCCATTAGATGATGGGCGCAAACTCTACGCTCTAACCGAAATTCTTCACACCTCCCCTGAAGCTTTGCCCAAAGGCGCCATGGCCCAGGCAGGCGCAGATATGTTCGCTTATGCAGCCAAAGTGTTTGAAGAGAAAAATAAAAAACCTGGTGAGGATCTGGCTACCCAAATTGTTCAAGCAGAAGTAGACGGCTATAAATTGGATTTATTAGATTTCCAACTGTTCTTTATGTTGCTGATTGATGCGGGCGGCGATACCACCCGCAACCTGGTTAGCGGCGGCCTCGAAAGATTAGTCAACCAACCCGAAACACTAAACAGGTTGAGGGCAGACTTTAGTTTGATCCCAAGCGCCAGAGACGAAATGCTGCGCACGGTTTGCCCTGTCACCTACATGCGCAGAACGGCGACAACGGATACACAGCTAGGCGACAAAAAAATTGCCAGCGGTGACAAGGTAGTACGTTACTTCGCCGCAGCAAACCATGACCCACGCAAATTCGACAACCCACAAGACTTCGATATCTCCAGAACAGACAATGCGCAAATTGCCTTCGGTACAGGGACACACGTGTGCCTAGGGCAGCATATTGCCAGAGTGGAAATAGACTGTATGTTTGAAGCACTGCTAGGTCAGCTGCATGACATAAAAATCATTGAGCCACCTGAATGGCTAGCATCGAACTTTATCTCCGGCATCAAGAGCATGCCAATCAGCTACACAAAAACAGAATAATCCGCACCACGGCTGCGCCACTCCTGATCATCTAATATCAAGCCTGAAGTGTAAGTAGACATATACTGTTAGCGCCCACATAGCGTTGCCGGTGACTAAACGCTGATTTAGCAAACCCATCGTCCCAACCCAGATAACCCCAATAGTACACGTGAAAGTCTACCGGCACCAAGCGCTTCCACAAATCTGCATCAGTTTTCAAACTGGTTAACCAAGCATCTGCAGGCGGACAGCTGCTACAGCCCTCGGAGGTATAAAGTTCAATAAGGGCAACCTGATTAGCCGAGGACTGAATTACTTTGGCAGGAGGCGACGTTATGTTTGTTGCTAATGTACTAACAGCATTTGTAGTCGCAGCGGTTACAGGTAGAGCAAGAGAAAACAGAAAAAAGATCAAAGCAAATAGGGACAGTGGCCTACGCGCAGGAAAACTAAGCGCCAACAATTCATCTCTCACAATCCACTCCCAAAAGCTAAGGCCTTCGGATCATAGCAAACTGACCAGCTCAGTCTGCATAGGTTTGTACTTAATCATTACGAATTGTTAGATAGTTTTAGAATAAACCTACAGCTTAACCATCAATCGAGAAAACGCTGCCTTTCAGCAACACAGCGCCTAACTAGAGGTGTTTCCTAGGCCGGACGATCGCCCTTAATTGTCACTCGCTCCATGCAACGCACAGCAGGCCAGTAGTCTGCTGCTGCGTAGTGTTGAGCGCCGCGGTTATCCCAAAAGGCAAAAGAGTCCTTGGCCCAACGAAATCTACATTGGTAATTGGGTGTCGCCGCAGTTTGGTAAAGTTTCGCCAAAAGTAAATCTGCTTCAACTGGATCCATACCTTCAATGGTTTGGGTAAACGTAGTATTTACATAGATAGACTTTTTGCCGCTGACTGGGTGAGTGCGCACCACAGGGTGTCGTACCGGCGGAAACTCTTTAGACTTAGCGTTAATCTCTGCATCACTCAGACCTTTCGAGCGCATTGCGTTTAGAAACACGCTGTTGTCGTGGATCGCATACAAGCCGTCGATTTGCTCCTTCAACTCAGCCGACAGCCCATCATAGGCAGCTTCCATATTCGCAAACAAAGTATCGCCCCCAACTTCGGGGATTTCGCGCCCACGCAGAATAGACCCAAGCGAGGGTTCTTCGCGCCAGGTCACATCGGAATGCCATATATCTATGGAAGGCTTGTTGTCTGGGCCGTTAGCTAAATGAATGACTTCAGGTCGAGATTCATTGTTAGCGGTGAACGGATGTATCTCCAATTCGCCAAAACGTCGTGCAAAGGCAATATGCGCGTCCATGGAAATATTTTGCTCGCGAAAGAACAATACTTTGCGTTGCACCAGTAGATCTGACAAAAACGTAATCGTTTCGTCTTGCAGATCTGCGCCAATATCTATGCCATGTACCTCGGTACCTATGATTGGCGACAAATGATGCAGCGTAAAACCCAGCGCTTCTTCGTGGTTTAACTTTTTTTCGTGCTGGGGTTTCGCGCCACCATGCGACTCTTTTTCGCTGTGCAAAAGGGTATTCATTTCAACTCCACAATCAGTTTCAACAACACAGGTTTACCCCGCAGCAGCAGTTCGTCTTGCCTCACGGCGAGCAATTCGCTCACGCAACCGCTCATGACGAACCGGTGTTAAAGGATAGTTCCATATCAGCTTCAATGCCAATCCATAGAACACCACCGGCCCCAAACAATAGACCATACGCAGAGATGCAACACCAAGCTCGCTACTACCGGCAACGCCGCCAGTTGGATCAAAACCAAGCAGACCTACTACGTTAAGCGAAACACCTGTGCCAAAGGCGATGGCTATTTTCTCAGTAAAACCAAAGATCGCAAAGTAAGTGCCCGCCCGCTTACCACCAGTGCGAGCCGAATCCACATCCACCACATCTGCCAACATAGCTATGGGTAGAAAATGCAGGCCCCCAAAACAAAAACCCTTAACAATAAAGAGTAGAAAGAATGGCAGATAATCACCATCTTCCAGCAAAAGATTACATGCACTGACGATAGCTACCGTCACTAGCGTAAACATAAACGCTTTGTGTTTGCCGAAGCGCCGGCCCAAGGATAACCAGAATGGAATAGCTGCGAGTCCGGCGATAAAGTAAAAGAAGTAAGCTGCGCCAATCGTCGGCACGCCAACAATGTCGCGGATAAAGAATAGTGAAACAGCGTTGCGGAAGGACTCGCCAAAATGCACTAACAAAACAATCATCAGCACCCGCAGCATTGGTCCATTTTTAAGCAGCGCACGAATGCCTTCCTTAATAGGTACTTGTTCGGCACGGCTAGGTGCCTCGGGTTCTTTAACAAAAAAGAAACAAATGGCAGCCGCCAAAGGCAATATGCCGATTAACGCCCATGCCAACGCCATCAATACAGGACCCGTAAGCGTTGCTCTATCTACTGGCGTTTTGCTCATAATCTCGCCAGTGAATGCGGCAGTGGCATCTGACCAAATTTTGCCAAATACATCTCCGACACCCGAGCCGCCATCGGCCGTGATCTCCACAACCATGGGTACGGCGGCGGCAACCATTAGGCCCGCCAAGTAATAAAATTCCCGTGCGGCGGTAATTCTAGATCTTTGGTGGTAGTTGGTGGAAATCTCAGCACCCCAAGCTCTATGGGGCAACATAATCATAGTAGAACCCAAGAAAAATACTGTGAGCCAGATTAAGAAGTAGAAAATATCCACCTCAGCGCCGGGTATAAACAGGTTATATACCCCCAACAGCATTATGGGCGTGCCAATCAATAACCAAGGTTTACGACGACCCACTGGCGTGCGCCACCGATCAGAAATCTCGCCAATTAGCGGATCGGTGATGACATCGGTTAACCGCGCCAACATCAAAATAAGCCCAACGGTGGCAAGGTCTAAACCTAATCCACCGGCATAGTGAGCGGGTATCCAAATGGCTAATGGATAGCCGTAGACCGCCATGGGCAGACCTATGGTGCCATGTGAATAAATGGTTCTTCGCGAAATTGGTTCAACAGACTGCATGATTCTCCCCAGCGCCGTGCATGTTGTTATTATTTTTACTGCAGTGATCGCTATAAAAGCATCATGCAATGCCGCAAGGCTTGACCTTCCAGCACGCCCACCAATACTAGATCAATATCAGCAGGACTTGCAGATTACTACATCAATACACTTCTACGGTGTTTTCAAAGACAAAACCACCTTCAGCCATGACGAGCCGGTGGCGTTCTCCAGCGACCTGCGCATCCCAAGCCTCATAGCCAGCATCGCCAACCCACATGGCAACACGATCACCGCTGGCAGATTTCACCACACGCGTATTGTAGGTTTTACCTTGATTTTCTTTGAAATGAGAAATCACAGCAGCAGCCGGACTGTATTGCGATAAGTGGTATAGCGTAATCCAAGTAGGCGGCACCAAATCAATCTCACCCTTGGCATGCCGCTCCAATGCTTGCGCCGGATTCAACCACGCGTGCTCCTTTATCTCTCCATCATCAATGGCAATGTCTTGGTCGCCATCCACTTGAGCGGTAAAAAACCACGTTGCAAAGCGCTTTTGCGGCCCCGGCGGAGGGGTCCAATGAGCTAAAAACTCAAAGCTCTCTTGGCTTACTTCAATGCCCGCTTCTTCTTGTGTTTCACGCGCAGCAGCCACGCGCGCCGCCACATCTACATTACCATCGCTGGGATAGTCCTCAGGATCAAGTTTGCCGCCGGGAAACACCCACATACCGCCAAAGGTAATCTTCGAATTTTTGCGCAGCATGAGTACCTCCACCCCTTCGCTGCCGTCACGCAAAAGTACTACGGTCGCAGCAGGAATGGTGGCTGATACGCCCTCGTCATTCTCGCCCCGAGCGTCAATATTGCCGTACATGTCGTTACGGTGTTGGGTCTCTTTGCCCTTAGATTCATTCCCTTGCTCTGCCATTAGGCTTCCTTAATTATTTTTTTCAATTCTTCTAACACCAATTCGCTGCCCAGCCACTATTAGCTAACTGCTACTTAGTGCCGACGCAAACCCATACAAAGAACGGGCGGTTTCCTGATAAATATCTGGCGTAATATCGGGAAAGCTCATGTCTCCCGCATGCGGTGTGCCATGCACAGTTTTAGCCACTACAGAGACCCCTGCCGCTAGTAAATTACGACTAAAAACCAGCCCTTCATCACGCAACGGATCAAGTTCGTTGACAGAAATAATGTGCGGCGGCAAACCCACTAACTCATCCGCCCTAGCTTGTAACGGCCATGCCAGTGAATTGTTCGCCTGCTCACCCGTTGGGTCATAAACACGGACCAAGGCGGCCATCATAGAGCAATTAAGAATATAGCCATCGTTTTCTTCCAGCGACACCAGCTCGGCTGGTGGATTTGCATAACTCCCGGATATGTAGGGACACATGGCGTAGACACCGTCGATCTTTTCTACCCAACCGTCTTTCAACGCTTTCAAAGTGGTGGCAATAGACAAGTTACCGCCACCGGATTCGCCTGAAATGACCAACGAGGAAATATTCAAAGCCTCGCGATTTGCGTCAACCCACTGGGCGGCACTGGCACAATCATTTAGCCCAGCTGGGAATGGATGGTTACCCAGTGAGCCGCCACCATTACGAAACTCAACGCCCACCACAACCAAGCCCATAGCTGCCAGTGCATTGCGCCACCTGACATAATCTGGGTCCTTGGCGGTCATCAGCACCATGCCGCCACCATGGGTATGCATTACACAAGGTAGAGGCCCGGTACGCAGAGATGGTTGGTGGACGTACAAACTAATATTGTTACCATCAACACCCTTAATGACTTGTGTGGTCACTTCCACGGTTGGAAACTCTGGCATCATCTCCACCTGCATTGGGTGGGTCAAAGCCGCAGCGTCTTCAAAGGCGCTACAGTAAGCCAAGGCCTCCTCGTAAGATGCATCCGCTGGAATTTCCTCCACACCCGGCGCCAAATCTCCAGCTAAAGCCATGACAGCGGCGATACGCGGATCTGCTCGACTGTCAGTTTCAAAGGTTGCATTTGGGTTACCCAACTTTCCGGGCAGTGTTTTATCCATTGTTCTCTTCCTCTTCTTTCATTTAGCCACTTGGCCCTGATCACTCGCGTCGATACGGGCTTACTATAAACGCTGTTGCTCAGCCAACTCATCTGAGTAGTCACCGCCACTTAACTGCACTTGCACTGACCAGTCTCGCCACATATCTCCTTGCGCAGGCGTAGCTCGAAACTGATCCAAATCCGTTGTCCAAAAATCTGCTAACACCGCCTGGCGCATAGTATCGGAGTAATTATGACCCGCCATATGGGCTAACCGATGATGCCAAAATACTATATCACCTGCCTTACCCCAGCATTCTACCGGTGTCACCTCGCCGTTGAGTTTATCCACCTCACGTAAATATTCTGGGCTATGCACAATGCCCTTGTAGCTGGGCAAGTGCTCGTAATATGGAATACGCGGCTGATCGTAACGCAGGGCAAAAGTCGGGTATAACCTGGTATGTGACTTGGGCCAAACTTTGAAGCCGCCGCCCTCTTCGGGACAATCATCTATTAACCCTACCACTCCCAACTGAAACGGATGACCGTCGGTATGGCACTGATCAGGGTCTCTTGCTTTGTTACCGTAGGGCAAGGTGCAGTAAACACCGCGTGCGCCTTCATTGCCGGTAGCTGGGTCCGTGGGACCACCAGGCCAGGCATTACCATAGCTGCCCATCGGTAGGCCATTTGCAACAGCTTGACGTAGTTGTCCACCCAACAATTGCTGTGCCATTGCGCAAATGGATTCGCTGTATATTAGGTTAATGACCTCTGGGTTAACCCCCAAAAATCTATTCAGCCACCGGTAGCCTTGACGCAAATGCCGGGCATCAGAGGTTTCATCTGCCGTTTTAAATGGCCCAATTTGGCTTGCGGGATCGCCAGCCTGCAGAGTGGTATTGTCAGGCAGTACTTGCCACATTAGCTCGCGTACTTTTTTGCATTGCTGCTCCGCCATCGCACCCGGCACAATTAAATAGCCGTTGGTTTTGAAAAAACTAATTTGCTCGTGACTTAACATCTACTAACTTCTCTCCACTGAATAGCCTTACAGATATCCTACCCATGCATTTGCTTCAGGCAAAGCATTGGGCGAAGGTCTAGCCAAGACACTGGGCAGATAAGCCCTTACCCTATTGCTACGCATCAGGTACTTTCCCTTCTTAGGAAATAAATGCAATGCAGCAAGCTACTGTAAGACTTTAAAAAAAGGCGAGGAAAAATGGCACTAGAGGGTGTACGGATTATTGATTTGACCGATGAGCGCGGTATTTATGGCGCAAAGTTACTCGCCGACTTAGGTGCAGACATTGTTCGTCCAGAACCGATCTCCGGTGACCCGTTACGCGCTAGAGGCCCTCACATGCAGGGCCAAACAGAACACACCTCTTCTCTGTGGCACGCCTTTTTCGCCTCCAACCGGCGTTTTGTAAGTCTCGACCTAGCAACCGAGGGCAGCAACAAACAACTGCAAAATCTTATCGCCCACGCTGAAATTGTACTGGTCTGCAAAGACGCTTTTGCAGTGCAAGAAGCGGACCTCGAGGCAGCTAAACTCGCTCACCCTGAACTCATTGTTATCGACGTATCCTCCTTCGGCAGCAAAGGGCCTTGGGCCAACTACCTAGGGCCGGATATTGTTGCAGGCGCCCTTGGCGGTGCAGCAGCAACTACTGGAGATACAGATACGCCGCCGCTAAAAGGCTTTGGCGAAATGAACTTTATGATTTCGGGCGCTTATGTGGCTATCGCAGCTCTGAGTGCTCTGGCCCATGTTAGGGCCACGGGCCAAGGCCAAAGTGCTGAAGTTTCTGTCCATGAATGCATTGCATCCTGCCTAGAACAAGTCTTTATGTTCTATTGGTACGAGAAGACGCTACAACGCCCGGAGGGCAAGGTGCTACCGCGACGCGGCGCGCTGCATTGGTCTGATGCCTACAACGTATTAAACGGTAAAGGTGGCAGCATTATGGCTACTCCCGCACCCGACTTTGACTCACAGCTGATGTGGCTTATCGAAGAAGGCGTGCATGACGACCTAATCGACCCCAAATATATGCAGCCGGAAAATCTCCGCGCTCGCACCCTCAGGGCAATGGAAATCATGACCCAGTGGATTGCGGAGAAAGAGGTTGAACCGTTGTTCTTTGAAGCTCAGGCCAGGCACTCCCCTTATGGTTGGGTCCTACCACTGGAAAAAGTAGCAGAGAATCCACAGCTGGAAGCGCGACAGTGGTATGTGCCTTATCAAATTGGCGAGAAGAAAATTAGTGCGCCGGGTGCGCCGTATCATTTTTCTGCTACACCTTGGCAACTCAAATCCTACCGCGGCATTGGCTCTGCGAATGAGGAAGTTCTAGAAGATCTTAACTGGAACAGCATCGGCAGTTCAGATGCCAGCGCAAAGCCAAGCGCGAACAAACCACTCCAAGGGCTTAAGGTCTTGGACTTTACCCACGTACTAGCAGGACCCTTTGCCACACGTATATTGGCAGACATGGGTGCGGACGTAATCAAAATCAATTCGGCAGACCGAGCCGTCGGCACACAGGACCCCCACCACCCCTATTACCTTATGTGGAATCGCAGTAAGCGCGCGCTGGCTCTAAACATGAGCCAAGACGCTGGTAAGAAATTGGCCGGGCAATTAGCCAATCAAGCAGACATAGTTATAGATAACTTCTCTGCGGGCGTACTAGATCGTTGGGGCATCGGCTATAGCCAAATTAGCTCCACCAATAAAGGTGTTATCTATGTGCAAATGTCAGGTATGGGTGACGGCGGTCCTTGGTCAAAATTTGTCACCTATGCACCAACTATTCACGCCCTTTGCGGACTAACTCACACCACAAGTGTGCCCCGGCGTGAAGACATCGGTCTAGGTTTTTCCTACAACGATCACCAAGCTGGGCTGCATGGAACCGTTGCGGTGCTAGCTGCACTAGAGGCACGCAACCGCACGGGCAAAGGCCAGCGTGTAGACGTTTCACAATTTGAAGTAGGTGTGAACTTTTTGGGGCCATCGCTGCTAGACTTCTTTGCCAACAATAACGCTGCGCGACCCTGTGGTAACGACTTACCTTATGATCAACATGCCCCACATGGATGCTTTCGATGTCGCGACGAGGATCGTTCCACAGGTGCAGATGAGTCCACCCAAGCCAAGATCAATGAACGCTGGATCGCCATTGCCTGCATGAACAATAATCAGTGGAAAAGTTTATGCACACTGATGCATCACCCCGACTGGAGTCAAAGACCAGAATTTGCATCAGCGAGCGGACGGCACGCGGGCCAAAAAGAGTTAAACGATTTGATTGGTCAGTGGACGGCTCAGCAAGAAGCCTATGAGCTAATGGCAATGTGCCAAAACGCAGGCGTACCTGCAGGCGTGGTGCAAGACGGCGCAGATTTAGTTGAACGGGACCCTCAGCTCGCTGCTGTAGATTTTCTGCAACCTATGCAAGACGTGCACCCCACGTTGGGGGCTACTTGGTTTGACCGCCTACCCATTCATTTTGAAAAAACCCCTTGTAACGACTATCACCGGGTTAGAGCAGTTGGTGAAGACAATGATCAAGTGCTAAAAGATTGGCTGGGCTTAGAACAAGCTCGTATTGACGAACACACAGCCAATGGCACTTTAAGTTAGGTGCTCTCTTCTGCAAACCATCGGTCCAGTATTAGCTGAGCACATCGCCGATGTTCCGCAAGCGTATTCGCTGCCAATTTTTGCTGCGCTAACGAACCATGAGATGAGCGTCCTACAAAACCTTGCTCAAGTAACCCAGCAAGTCCGCGCACCAACTTATTCTTGGCAGTAAAAGGTACAAGCTCAATAACACCCACGCTACCGCCATGAGACAGAGCCTCATATAGCATGGACGCACTGTCTGCGCTGACCCAAACATATTTTGATGTGGCTAACTGACCACTCAACCAACCTTCCTCGGTGTCTTGCCAATGCACAAAGTGAGCGTTTTTAGGCAGCGACAGTTTTGCTTGGAGCGTTATCGGTGTTCGCGGCGAATCGGATACCTGCCATGTTACTTCAGGCATGGAGCCCGTGAGTTGCAACACCCGCTTAGCCACTACATCGTCATCCCAGTGGAAGTGCTTATTCACCCCGCCAAGTAAAATAATCCCTTTAGACGCATCTTTATCCCCGTCCAGTATCGGGCTTAGCATGCCCGTTGTACGCTCGATGTTCGGGCGCTTAGGCGCGCTATCATGCTCTGGCAGCAATATAAGGTCGAACAAAAACAACGGCAGCGAGGGCTTCATCAACAGCACCGTCTTGCCGCCCAATAACCATCGAGTGCGCAACATATTCCATTGCACGGCTCGCCCTGCACCAATCAGAAGGTGAGGACACTGCTGCTTGCTGCGCCATTGATCTTGCAGCCACGGTAAATCTTCCGGCAGGCTAATGGTAGTAACAGCGAAGTTTGAAACTAGCTTAGGTGCACCAGAAGCACGCAAGTTAAAGACTTCTTCTATACCTTGAAGCAGCCCAGCGGTCTGTTTTTCGTGACCAGGCCGACCGTCCACAAAGCGCCATATTTGGATTGGGTTACTAATCTTGGAGACCCCATTGAATTTGTCGTCAATATAACCCGATCAGGAGGTAAATAACCCCCTCTTACCCGCTACATTTATCCACTGGCTTTTTGCCATACGACAAAAGGCAATTCCTTTAAACAGACAACACAAGCTATGATCGCTACCGTTAACACAAGATACCAAAACGACTGACCTGCAGGTCGGCGCTTAACATTCACGGACCCAGCCAATTTATGCTCAATTTACTCGCAAACGGTCAATACGAAATTTTCGTTTTGCTGATAGTGGCGCTGATTTTATCGTTAAGCTTCCACGAATATGGTCACGCTCTTGTAGCCAAATGGTTCGGCGACAATACTGCTGAACGCGCTGGTAGATTAACGATCAACCCTTTGGCCCACGTAGACCCAGTAGGCTTAGCTATGGTGGTCATTGTTGGCTTTGGTTATGCCAAACCGGTACCCACTGACCCGCGTAATTATAGCCGTCCCAGCGCAGACCTTTGGGTTGCAGCAGCAGGTCCATTTATGAACTTGTTATTGGCCGTAGTCAGTTGGAACGCTTACCTTTTTGCCGTCGCCAACGGCTATCAAAGTACCGCTGCTGATCAGTTTTTCAGCATACTAGTGCTGATTAACCTTATGCTGATGTTGTTCAATATGATTCCCCTCGGACCCTTAGACGGTCACTACATACTCCCCCACCTGCTGCCCAAGGGTTTGGCTCTGCGTTATCGTTTTTATAACGCAAAGTACGGGACCATGTTGTTTTTGGGGTTGGTGGTTCTGAGCATCGCAGGCCTACCTATATTTTCGTCAATGGTAGAACTGGCCCAGTACTTAATGGGACAGATAATCTTTATTTAGGTGACAGTATTAATCTTTGACAGGCCCAAGAGAGTTATCTACCGCTAAGAGGTTTATATCTTAGCGGCAGAGATTGCAGGAATAGCCTAGCCTAACGCTTGATCAAGGTCAGCCAAAATATCTTCAATGTGCTCAATACCCACAGACAGACGAATGGCTTCAGGAGATACACCTACCGCTTTTTGTTCTTCCTCTGACAACTGGCGGTGGGTGGTCGATGCAGGGTGACAGGCTAAAGACTTCGCATCACCAATATTTACCAGGCGCTTAAACAGGTTCAACGCATCATAGAATTTAACACCCGCGTCATAGCCACCCTTCACACCAAAGGTCAAAATACCCGAGGCGCTGCCGCCCATATACTTTTGCGCCAAAGCATAATGAGGATGACTCTCTAAGCCCGCATAGCTAACCCACTCCACATTGGGATGCGCTTCTAGGTGCTTGGCAACCGCAATAGTATTAGCGGAGTGCCGCTCCATTCTTAGCGGCAGAGTTTCTATACCTTGCAGTAATTGAAACGCGCTCATAGCAGACAATGCCGCTCCGGTGTTACGAAGAGGCACAGTCCGAGCACGGCCAATGTATGCGGCCCCACCAAAGGCTTGCGTGTAGACCACACCATGATAGCTCTCTTCTGGTGTATTCAAACGCGGGTAACGCTCGGCGTGCTCGCTCCAAGGAAAGTTACCCGAATCGACAATAATACCGCCTAGTGTGGTGCCGTGACCGCCCATGTATTTAGTTAATGAGTGCACGACAATATCAATGCCGTAATCAATGGGCTTGAGGAGTGAAGGTGACGCCACAGTATTGTCGGCAATAGTCGCAACCCCATGTCTGCGAGCCATAGCCGCAACCGCTTCAATATCCACAATATTGCCAGCAGGATTACCAATGGTTTCCATAAAAATAGCTTTGGTATTTTCGTCTATCAACGCTTCCAAAGCAGCAACAGAGTCATCTTGAGCAAAGCGCACTTCAATACCTTGTCGCGGCAGCATGTGCGCGAACAGCGTATAAGTACCGCCATATAGCTGAGGTACGGTCACAATATTATCGCCAACTTCTGCTAAGTTCAAAATCGCATAGTTAATTGCAGCACTACCCGCGGATACCGCCAAAGCACCCACGCCACCTTCAAGGGCTGCCACACGCTGCTCAAGAACATCGCAGGTAGGGTTCATAATGCGGCTGTAAATATTGCCGGGCACAGCCAAATCAAATAGATCCGCACCATGCTGAGCATTATCAAATTCATAAGCCACAGTTTGATAAATAGGGGTGGTAGCAGCGTTAGTGGTTGGATCCGTGGTGTATCCCGCATGGACCGCAATGGTTTCGTCTTTCATCCGAATTGAACTCCAAAAGTAAATTAGCGGCGTTATTGTGCACTAGGCTTGGTTGATACCCAAATTTGTTCACTATTTGTTAATGACCAGCGAGTGGAATTCTTGCTGAATTGAACCCGGCCCAGTTCACACTCGCCTCAACTAAGTCATATTTTTGCTCCACTTTGGCAGGTGACGGCGCTCTTAGTTGCGTGCACACTTAACCTTTAATCCATTGAATAGCCTCTTTGAACACACCCGCCCGCTACATCATTAGACAACTTTTGACAGTCTTCGCCATCTCATTGGCGGTGATTTTTAGTATTGCTATGGGCGACAAGTTGATCCACTTCTTAGAAAAAGCCGCCACCGGTCAATTGCCAGGCCACATGGTGTTTTACGTGGTCATGTTGCGTATGCCGGGTATTCTCCAACTAGTCATTCCCTTCGCCTTTTATGTAGCTATCTTATTGTCTTTCGGCCGCCTCTATTCAAGTCAGGAAATGGTCATTTTACAAAGCGGCGGCATGTCTACTCGCAAACTCCTAAGCTGGCTGTCCAAACCCATCCTTGGATTAACTTTTGGCGTGGCACTGCTATCGCTTTGGGCAGGACCCAGCGCGCAATTTGCACTGGAGCAACGTATGGATGAAATGCGCCAGCAAACGGGGTTTGCTGCGCTGCAACCTGGCACATTCCGCAGTGACAACAAAAACGACTGGGTTATTTATAGCGAAGGCCTGGCTGAAGACGACCAAACCATTCTCAATGTTTTTGTCCAGCGCACCCTTGCGAGCGGCGAGGATGTCACTGTATGGGCGGAGCGAGGCCGTAAAGATCCGCCCAATGCGCAAGGCCAACAACTGTTATCACTCTATAACGGCAGGCGTTATATGGGGCAAGCTGGCAAGCCTAATTTTGAAGTAATGGCGTTTGACGAATTCCACATTGCACTGAATGTAGATGCAGTGATAGAACGCGCTACAGACGTTGAAGCAACACCAACACTCGAGCTACTGGATGAAGCAGAGCATCAAGCAGAGTTGCATTGGCGTATAGCTATGCCAATATTTTTTCTCATAGTCAGTGCATTAGCTATTGGCGTGGCGCCGGTAAAACCAAGGCAAGGACCCTACGCACAAATAGCGCCTGGACTGCTTTGGATTGTCGGCTATTACATAGCCATGATTGCTAATAGGTGGGCCATTACCGAGGGGCAAATTGCGGACGAATTTGGGCTTTGGCTAGTACACTTGGTTTTTGCTGGCATTGCCATTCGCCTAATTAAACGCATCGGTCGGCCCGCAGCGGTCTAAGTCACAACTGAGTTAGCATGACCTCACCAAACCCGAAAGAAGAAAATACGCATCCCAATAAAACGTCTTCGATAACCGCGCAAATTTTGGGCTTCAGTGGACTGCTACCTATAGCCGCAATCTTTATCAGCGCAATACTTTGGCCCATTTTTCCTGAAAAAGAGCTTTTGGAAAAGCTCAGCTTATTGGCTAACCTTTACGCGGGCACCATATTCTCGTTTCTGGGCGGCATCCAATGGGGTTTAAGCTTAAACCCAACAGCTCAAATACAGTTGAGCAAACGGCTACTGGTAAGCGTCGCACCCTCTTTGTGGACCGTGGCAGCGTTACAATTTGCATCCGTTCAAGCCAGCTGGCTGCTAGTGCTGGGACTAAACGCGCTGTTGCTGTTCGAGCTATTAGATCCAGAAAAAAACCAACGTCCTGCTTGGTATATTCCACTGCGCATAAACTTAACCCTATGTCTGAGCCTTGGTTTATTAGCCATCAGCGCCCTGCACTTCGTTTAGTTCTTCAAGTGCAAAAACACCAGATGCAAATTTAGCCATGACCGGCTATGGGACTCTTGCGCTCGGCGCTCATAGAGGCCTGCAAATTATTTGCTACTAAATCATTCACAATAGTTTCTAATGTCTCCACTGGCGCGTTGATAATTCGAGCACGCACGGACAGCGCCATAGCAACAGCCTGCAGAACGTCGCCATTGCTGGTAGCCCCGAGCACTTTAATTTGTTCGTCAACGGTATGTAGGATTGCAGTTAAAAGCTGGTGCACTTTAACCGGATCTTCGGTTTCTTTATGCAGCGGAAATGTAATATCGAATTGATCCCCGGTAGCCGTATTTGCGGTATAAGGTATGTCCATAAATTAAGTCTCAGTTGATGCGGCTGCATTGCCAACATTTGCTTACAATTACTCTAACAAGACCTACTGCTGCAGAGCACCCAATTAACCAGCAATCTATGCACCTATTTTCCGCATCCGTCACAGGCAACATGAGCAAAGTAGAAAAAAAATTATCAGACGGCGAGATTAGCCGCATTGTTGAGATGGCTTGGGAAGACCGCACCCCTTTTGACGCCATTGAGTCACAATTCCAAGTTTCAGAGGATCAGGTGATTAAACTGATGCGCGGCAACATTACCGCCCGTTCCTTCAAACGCTGGCGTGAACGGGTGACTGGACGTAAAACAAAGCACACTTCTCTTCGAGATAAGAGTGTTACCCGCCATCAATCAAGCACCCACAACAAAGCCAATCGCTGATCGAGCACTCAGCTGAGACTGGCGGTGTTGAGCGTTGTGGTGAAGGCTTCACCTAGGGCAGTAAAATAAAAACGCCCACCTGCCGGAACGCAAATAGGCTGAGCTGCTACTAAGAAATTTAGTTCTTATTATCCCCAGCAATATTCCCCATAGTACCCATAACCGTTGAAACCATTGTTGCTACGTCACCTAGCTGGGCTGGCACAATCATGGTGTTATTGGTTTGCGCCAACTTACCAAACTCTTTTACCCACTGCTCTGCCACCCGCAGATTCACCGCTTCGCGACCGCCCGGTTCAGATAACGCACTGGCTACCTCACGCAAACCGTGCGCGGTAGCTTGGGCAATCAACTTGATTTCTTCAGCGCGACCTTCAGCCTCGTTGATCTGACGAAGTTTTTCCGCTTCCGACAAGTTAATGGCTTCTTGACGATCTCCCTCAGATACGTTGATCCGTGACTGCCGCTCTCCTTCTGATGTAGCAACAACAGCTCGGCGCTCCCGCTCTGCCCGCATCTGTTTTTCTAGCGCATCTTTAACCGATGCGGGAGGCACAATATCTTTAATCTCGTAACGCAGAATTTTCACGCCCCAAGGTTCAGCAGCACGGTCGACGGCTGCGACCACCTGAGCATTGATGGTTTCGCGCTCTTCAAACGTACGATCTAGTTCAATCTTACCGATCTCCGAACGCAGCGTAGTTTGGGCAAGTTGCGAGGTCGCGAAGACGTAGTTTTCAATACCGTAACTGGCGCCTCTGGCATCACTAACCTGCATGTAAATAACGCCATCGATTTCTACAGAAATATTGTCTTTGGTAATACAGCTCTGAGACGGCACATCTAAAGTTTGTTCCTTCAGGGTGTGCTTGTACGCTACCACATCAACAAAGGGCACTAGAATATGAAACCCGGCATCTAGTGTTTTCGCATACTTACCTAACCGCTCAATGACAAATTGTTCACGCTGAGGCACAACTCGCGCCGTTTTCAGCAATATAACAACAACCAATATTGCTACCGCGCCACCAAAAAATAGGCTTAAATCCATCTAACTCTCCTTATCGCCAACAACTAGATTGTTGCCGTTACGATCAATAATTGTAGTTCTAGCACCTTGAACGAAATGACTTTGCGCACTGCTGGCATCCCAACTTGAGCCGCGATAGTTAACCCTGCCATGACCTGGGGTTGCCTCATCAAACCCAGATTCAATGGTCACAGCATACCCAAGAAAATCCTCGTCGACGGAAGATTCGGCCACATCGCCAACCGTAAATCTGGGCATGCGGGCACGCACCACCATAAGAAAAAATACAGCCAACGCCGCAAACAGTACGAATGGCAGCCCGCTGCCGGCTGGCATGCCAGCCCACAATGCGCCACCCACACAAATAGATGCCAAACCTAAGAAAAATAGAATGAAGTTGCCCATAGTCACTTCAAGTATGACTAAAGCAAAGCCAATGCCGATCCAATAATATTGCGGGTCAATGCCCATACTCTATCTCCTGATTGCAGACCCTTGGACTATATCCATAGCCAACACAATGATCCAACTAAGATCCAACTAAGATCCAACAATGATCTAACTAAGCTGCGGATCCTTCATTTAGCTGATGAACGTAGCAATAACTCGGCGCAACAGTTACCTCAGACCGATCTTGCTCAACTCACTATGCAATAACACCTTGTCTGGCTAAATCTTGCATTTGCGCAAAAGTCAGACCCAAATCACTCAATATTTCTACAGTATGCTGACCTAAATCTGCCGAGGGTACATGGTGTGTTTGTTGGGTTGCACTAAACCGAACCGCAGCCCGAGGCTGCAACATTTCACCACCACGAGGGTGGTCTAGCGAATGCAAAATACCGGTGGCCGCAACTTGCGGATCATTTATTAAATCTGCGCGGCGATTAACCCTACCCACCGGAATCTCGTTTTGGGTAAGCAAATCAACAAGCTGATCAGTTTCATATTGACTGCAATCGACCCCAAGATAACTAGACACAATGGCACCGTCAGCGGTCTCGCTGACTTCACATACGTCTGCTAAATCACCGGCTAGCTGTGCGCCCTGACCCTGAAAACTATAGTTCCACATTAAATCTGGCCAATTAAAATAGACTGCTGTATCTAACATAGACAATTGCACATGCTGACCGCCAGCCCCACGCTCACGCGCCAATAACGCAGCTGTTATGCCTTGGGCCGCAGTGAGTGCAGTGATTTTGTCATATAGAATAGTACGGACCATTTGCAAGGACTGACCATCCGCCGAGTTTGGCCCCCCACCTTGAACATCCAGCACACCACTTAACGCCTGAATCACATAGTCATAGGTCTTTTGCCCAGCATATGGCCCCACTTCACCCATACCGTTGATTGACGCATAAATCAGCTCTGGGTTAATGGCTTTGAGCGCGTGGTAATCCAAACCCAGATTTTGCATTTTTCCTGGGCGATAGTTTTGCAACAAAACATCGGCATCTTTGACCAATTGGCGGATCAAATCTTGACCAGCCTCATGTTTCAAATTGATGGCCACAGAGCGTTTGTTGCGATTAATCATTGCGTATATGGCGCTCAATCCGTTACGCGATGCACCCAAACCTCTAATACCATCACCCCAGCCTGGAGGTTCCACCTTTATGACATCTGCGCCCTGATCTGCCAAGACCACTGCCGCCATGGGACCAGACACCACTGAGGACAAATCTAAAACACGAAATCCACTTAAGGGGCCTGCAGATGACCCCTCATTTTCTGAGGCTGCGGTGTGCTCATTTATAGGTTTATCTGTGTCTTTCTGGGTCATGGGTGAATCTAATTCTTCCATTAAACATACTGCTAAAAAAAACAGGCTTCGGCGCGTTATCCCACGCTTTGACCTTGGCTCTACAAGACTTTGCATAGTACGCGGTTAATGAACTAAAACCACGCCCAGCTAACCCTCCATTACTTCTACCACTGGGCAAAATACCGGCACGCGCGTTTTTGCCGCCAATCATCCATAACATGGCGTTTATTTCTGTACAGAATTCACTATTCTAGGGTGTCGGCTTATCTAAGAGTCTCGCTTTAAATCAGACTCCGCATCCAGCTAGCCATATACTAACTTTTCAACCATCGCTGACTTTGAGTAAATACCATGATCGACCTTACAGCCCCATTTGCTACTCGAACTACCCGCACAAACCCACCTCAACCTAGTTGCGCCGTATTCAAGCGCCTCTACGCACTTGTTGCGCTAGGTTTAGTGTTCGCTTTGGGCGCATGTAGCTCAGAATCCACGAGCACACCTGCGCCAGCAGCTACACAAGCAACTAATGTTAATGGCCAATTATTAACCCAATGGCTCGATTCGCAATACGAGGAAGAACTGCAATTTTCACCTATTCAGTTGACCTTTCTCGGTCGCAAGGAGCGCAATAATGAAATTGATGAGTTCACGTTTGAGGCCTACAAAGAGCAGGTCGAGTGGAAGACTAATTCTGCCAAGACAATGGCTGAACTGTTCGACTACGCCAGCCTTAGCGATGATGAAAAGCTGTCTTTTGATCTGTGGCAGTTCCAAGCCAAACAAATGGCCGATTCAGTTGAGTTTTTTCACAACGGCCTAACTTTCGATCAAATGAACGGCATCCAAAACTTTGTACCCACATTTTTAATTAACTTTCATAGCGTAGACAGTGTCGAAGATATGCGAGCCTACATCTCCCGTATTAAAGCCGTAGCGCCGCGTATGCGGGAAGCATTAGTCAACGCTCAAACCTCATCTGATAAAGGAGTAATTACTCCCGGTTTTGCGCTAGACGGTGTAATAACGCAAACCCAAGCGATCATCACCGGTCAACCGTTTGAAACAGTTGCCAGCAAAGACAGTGATTTGTGGAGTGATGTACAGTCAGAAGTGGCTAAGCTACAAGAACAAGAGTTGATAGATGCGCAAATGGCAGCCAGCCTATTAGCCGGTGCACGCAGCGCCTTAGTCAACGACCTGCAACCTGCCTACCGCAATATCATTAGCTGGGCAGAAAACGAAAAAGACAAAGCACCAAAAATTTCAACGGGTATTGGCAATCAGAGCAACGGGGCTGCCTATTACAAGTATCGCTTAGGCACACAAACCACCACTAGCTTAACCGCTGACGAGATCCATGAAATTGGCTTAAGTGAAGTAAAACGATTACGCGCAGAGATGATGGAAATTATCGAGCAAGTAAACTTTGACGGTGACCTCGCAGCATTTTTTGTTCACGTGCGCGACGCTGAATGGAACTACTACCCCGATACTGACGAGGGACGCAAAGCCTACATAGCTGACGCAACCGCAGCCATCGACAACATAAAATCCAAGCTTCCGGAAGTATTTGGGTTAATGCCAAAGGCAGATTTATTAGTTAAGCGGGTTGAGCCTTTTCGCGAACGCGATGGGGCTGCACAGCACTACTACCCAGGTACACCAGATGGCTCTAGACCCGGCATTTACTATGCACACCTGTCTGATATGAGTGCTATGCCAAAAAATCAGCTAGAGGTGATTGCTTATCATGAAGGCCTTCCAGGGCACCACATGCAATTGTCCATAGCCCAAGAATTAACAGGCATTCCAGTGTTTCGCACCCAAGCCAACTTCACTGCCTACACTGAAGGTTGGGGTCTATATTCTGAGTTTTTAGCCAAAGAAATATCTGGCACCTATAAAGACCCATACCAAGATTTCGGTCGTCTAACAGCAGAAGCCTGGCGCGCCATTCGATTAGTAGTAGATACTGGCTTGCATGCAAAAGGCTGGACCGAGCAAGAAGCAGTAGATTACTTTGCAGCCAACTCTCCTGAACCTTTAGAAAGTGTGGTATCGGAAATTCAGCGCTATATAGTTATGCCCGGCCAAGCTACCGCCTATAAAATTGGTATGTTGAAAATTTTGGAGCTTAGGCGCAAGGCCACTGCGGCGCTAGGGGATAAGTTTGATCTGGGCAAATTTCATGACGCCATTCTTGGCGGTGGCGCACTTCCGCTTTCGCTACTGGAACGAAAAATTGATTCTTGGATTGAAGTTCAAAAAAACCAATAATCTAAATCACAAGCGAAAAGCAAGCGCCCCAAACAGAAAGACAGAAAGGATAAGCTGTCACGGGCGAGCAGCGAGGCGTATCGAAAAATAGATATTCGATAGTCTCGCA